>NZ_JASDCV010000020.1:40689-124835 GCF_030407755.1 Rhodococcus sp. APC 3903 | reverse complement strand
AGATTTCGCCGACGTTCGTCATGACCGACGATCAGGTCGCGGAGATGGCAGCAGGGATCCTCGCAGCTCTCGGATGAGTTCAGTTGCGGCGCCGGAAGAGTTTCTCGATTCGGCGCCGCACAGCGTTGGGTGCAGGTTCGAGTTCCAGAACCTCTTGTTCCGACTGCTTGGCGTAGGCCTGGGTGTACCGCTCGTGCAGTACCGAGCGAATTTCGTCCGGAGAGTAGGCCCGACGCTGGCGTTCGCCGCGCGCAACGAGAACCCCGGTGGCGGCAACGCCCATTGCACCGGCGAGGCCGACCAGTTTCCAAACGTGCGAGGCGCGCAGAGGAGTAGGGAGTTTCATCCCTCTACGCTAGAGGCATGGACCGACGATTGCTTTCGCAGGTGAGTCTCGAGGAGGCCGCCGCGGCGACCCGCACGGGCGACATCTGGATCTTCCGCGGAGAGTCGACGGCGGACCGGGCCATCCAGACGCTGACCAACAGCCCGGTGAACCACGTCGGAATGTCGGTCGTGATCGACGACCTTCCGCCGCTGATGTGGCATGCGGAACTCGGTCACTCGCTGCAGGACATGTGGACCGGACGCTTCCAGCGTGGTGTCCAACTGCACGATCTGCGATCGGCGGTTCAGGTCTGGGGCGCCAAGTACGGGCAGCGTGGATGGTTGCGCCAGCTCGACCACGAAGTCACCCGGGAGCAGGAAGACGCTCTGCTCAAGACGATCGCACGGCTGGACGGTACGCCGTTCCCGTCGACGGCGAAGCTTGCCTCACGCTGGTTCGGAGGCCGAATCCCGAAGCTGCGCAAGAAGTCCGACGTGTCCGCAGTGGCCGTCGAGAGCGCCTATTGCGCCGAAGTGGTTGCCAAGACCTATGAGGCGATGGGTCTGCTTGTCGGTAACCGTCGTATCAACTGGTTCGATCCGGGCAAGTTCTGGAGTGGAGATCAGTTGCCCCTCGCGCCGGGAGTTGCGCTCGGTGACGAGATCTCGGTGTCACTCAGCGCACGTGACCTCGAGGCCGGACGCAATCCCGCCGGGTACTCACAAGGTTCGTGACGGCTCGGCGACGACGCGGCCGCCGACTTCGAGCCACCCTTCCGGAGAGAAGGTGGTGTGAAGCACCGATCCGCGTCCCTGGGTGATGAGCAGTGATTTCCTCAACCGGTCCGTGATGCGCAGCGCTGCAGATCCGGTCGCCTCGTCCTCGGCGATTCCCATCACCGGTGCGAACATGCGTGCGCGGATGGCAGCTTCGAGCTTGTCCTGCCATGCCCACAGATACGAATGATCCGCCTCGTAGTCGGACGGATCTGCGTCGATGACGTCGTCGACCGTGTCCATCGGATAGATCGCGAATTCCGGTGCCCATTCGGCACGCGCGCGTACCCACGTCAAAGCGCCGGATTGGCGGACGTCGACACTGCCGGCAGGAACGTCGAGGGCGCTCACGCGACGGCCCTGTTCGCCCAGCCACCACGTGGCACCGACGGTCGGGTGTCCGGCGAAGGGGAGTTCTGCTGCCGGAGTGAAGATCTGGACCCGCGCACGTGAGGCGCCGTCATCCGGAACGTCGATGAAGATGGTCTCGCTGTAGTCGAGTTCCTTCGCGACGGCTTGTCGATCCGATTCTGCAACCGTGGACGCGTCGACGATTCCCAACGGATTCCCGTGCTTGCCGTTCTCGTCCGTGAAGACCCGGACCACACTCACCTCGATACCCATCGGTCCACCCTAGCGCGCGAAAAGCCCTCCCCACCTTCACGGTGGGGAGGGCTCGTCGAACTGCACTCAGGTCCGAGTGATCAGACCTGTGCGGCAGAGAGGATCTCGTTGGCTTCGACAGCCTGTGCGACGCCCGCGACGATGGAACCGGCGCGGATCGCTTCGAAGATGACCTCGCGGTCGACACCTTCCTGGCGGAGGGTGTTCTCGTGAGCTTCGAGGCAGTGGTTGCAGCCGTTGATCGCGGACACTGCAAGCGACCACAATTCGAAGTCGGCCTTGTCGACGCCCGGGTTGCCGATGATGTTCATCCGCAGGCCGGCACGAAGGTCGTCGTACTTACCGTCGAGGTAGCCCTTGGTGCGGTAGAAGACGTTGTTCATGCCCATGATCGACGCTGCGCCGAGAGCGGCGTTGTATGCCTCTGCCGACAGGTTGTCGGCAGCCTCGGAAGCAATCTCCTTGAGCGTGGACGCAGACTTGGTGGCTGCGGCCGTTGCGAGGAGCGTTCCCCACAACTGCTGCTCGTTCAGGACCGTCGTGCGCGCAATGGAACTCAGGTTGAGCTTGAGGTCCTTCGCGTACTCGGGAAGCGAGTTCTTGAGGTTCTCGACGCTCATACTCAGACGCTCGCAGTCAGAAGCTCGCCGGCGTTGATGGTCGGGTCGCCCTTCTTCCAGTTGCATGCGCACAGCTCGTCGCTCTGGAGAGCGTCGAGGACGCGGAGAACCTCGTCGACGTTACGGCCGACGGAACCGGCTGTGACGGAGACGAACTGGATCTCGTTGTTGGGGTCGACGATGAACGTCGCGCGGTCTGCAACGCCGTCGGCGTTGAGGACGCCGGTGGCCTCGGCAAGCTCACGCTTGAGGTCCGAGAGCATCGGGAAGGGGAGGGTCTTGAGCTCTTCGTGCTGTGCACGCCACTGGAAGTGCACGAACTCGTTGTCGACGGAAGCGCCGAGAACCTGAGCGTCACGGTCTGCGAACTCTTCGTTGAGCTTGCCGAATGCAGCAATCTCGGTGGGGCACACGAAGGTGAAGTCCTTGGGCCAGAAGAAGACGATGCGCCACTTGCCTGCGTAGTCGTCACTGGTGACGGTGGTGAAGTAGTCATCGGGCTGCTGGGCATCGACCTTGGACAGGTCGCCGCCGATGACAGCCGTGAGGTTGTAAGCGGGGAACTGGTCGCCGATTGTGAGCAGAGCCATGTGTCTCATTCTCCTACGTGTCTCGTGAACAGGAATTTCTTGCGCACACGATCCGGCTGTTCGGACTGTGACGGCCGAACGTGCTGGATCGAGAGGGTTTGTCACCGTCAGCGGGTCGGACGGTTTCGACTGGAGTGTCGAGGTTGTGACCGGCGCTTTTTGGTATGAGCCCATTCTGCATCAAACCGTTCAAAAGGTAAAGGTGATGGGTGGCACTACACTGATAGGCATGTCTGATCAGACTTATCAACCTTCCTTGTCACAGCTGCGTGCCTTTGTGTCGGTGGCCGAGTACCGGCACTTCGGTACTGCCGCAGCACGTTCCGGTGTGAGCCAACCCACACTGTCGCAGGCGCTGGCGGCTCTCGAGGCGGGACTAGGGGTCAAGCTGATCGAACGTAGTACGCGCCGCGTGCTCGTGACCGCGGACGGACAGCGCTTGCTCGGTCAGGCGAAGCAAATCCTCGAGGCTGCCGACGGTTTCGTCGCGAGCGCGGCCGGCTCCGGCGACTCTCTGACCGGACCGCTACGCATCGGGTTGATCCCGACCGTTGCGCCGTACATTCTTCCGGGGTTGTTGCCGGAGCTGCGCGAGAAGCTGCCGTCGTTGGCGCCGCAAATAGTCGAGGATCAAACGGCGCGCTTGCTTGATGCCCTGCGATCGGGAGCGCTCGACGTCGCGGTGTTGGCGCTTCCTGCCGGAACACCTGGCCTGGTGGAAGTTCCTGTGTACGAAGAGGATTTTGTTATGGTCGTGCCGAACGATCATTCCTTGGCCGGACGTGTCGATCTCACAGCGGACGTGCTCGACGCACTGCCGTTGCTCTTGCTCGACGACGGCCACTGCCTGCGCGACCAGACGTTGGATCTGTGCCGTTCGGTAGACGCCCATCCGCTTGCTGGCGACACGCGGGCTACCTCTCTCGCGACAGTCGTGCAATGTGTGGCCGGGGGACTCGGGGTGACTTTGGTCCCGGAATCGGCTGTTGCCGTGGAGGTTCGACGCGGGGACTTGTCGACGGCGCATTTCGCCTCGCCGGCTCCAGGTCGCACGATCGGCGTCGTGTTCCGCTCGTCGAGTGGCCGAGCAGAAGGATTCCGTCAGCTGGCCGAGCTGGTCCGTTCGGTCAGCCCGACGGTTCCTCGATGACGTAACTCGTTCGACGTCGACGTGAAAGCTAGTCGAGAGAGGCTTCTTTCACGGCAATGACGGCTCCGGGATTGAGAATTCCCAGCGGGTCGAGCGCATCCTTGACCTTGCGATTGAGGGCCATGACGTCTTCGCCCAACTGTGACGGCAGCCAGTCGCGCTTGAGTCGACCGACCCCGTGTTCGCCGGTGATCGTGCCGCCGAGCGCGATGGCGAGATCCATCACCCGTCCGAATGCGATCTGTGCGCGTTCGGACATGTCCGGGTCTGCGGGGTCGAAGACGATGAGCGGGTGTGTGTTTCCGTCTCCGGCGTGCGCCACCGTGCAGATCAGGACGTCGAGGTCGTCTGCGATGGCTTCGACCCCGGTTACCAGCTGCGGGAGTGCGCGCATGGGAACGCCCACGTCTTCGAGAAGCAGACTTCCCATCGCGAGCACTGCCGGGAACACTGCCCGCCGTGCCGCCGCAAAAGCGTCACCTTCGGCCTGATCATCGGTGGCGAATACTTCGGTGGCTCCGTTGTTTTCGCACGCCTGAACAATCGTCTCGATTTCCAGCACGCCTGCCGCGCCGGGTGCGTCGGACTGCGCGAGCAGCAGTGCGTGAGCCTTGCGGTTCAGACCCATGCGTACCGAATCCTCGACGGCATTGATGCTGGCATGATCCATGAACTCGAGCATCGCCGGACGCATGTTGCTGGTGATCGCCAAGACCGCGTCCGCAGCTTCTTGTACCGAGTCGAACGACGCGACGACGGTTGATGCGGGCGGCTGCGCGGGAATCAAACGCAACGTGATTTCGGTGATGATGCCGAGAGTTCCCTCACTGCCCACGAACAGTTTGGTGAGGGAGAGTCCGGCGACGTCCTTGAGAAGGGGACCTCCGAGGCTGACCGCTGTCCCGTCTGCCAGCACGACCCGGAGTCCGAGAACGTAGTCGGTGGTAACTCCGTACTTGACGCAGCAGAGTCCGCCGGCGTTGGTGGCTGCATTGCCGCCGATGGAACAGATCTCGAAGGACGACGGGTCAGGTGGGTACCAGAGTCCGTGCTCTGCGGCGGCTTTCTTGACCTCCGCATTCATCAAGCCGGGCTGAGTAACCGCCACACGGGCGACCGGGTCGATCGTGATCTGTCGCATTCGCTCGGTGCTGACCACTATGCAACCGTCGACGGCGCTGGATCCACCGGAAAGGCCCGAGCCTGCACCTCTGGGAACCACCGGTACGCGGTTGGCGGTTGCCCAGCGCATCACTGTTTGGATGTCTTCGGTGCACGTTGCGCGAACCACGGCAGCGGGATGGCCGGCGGTCGGGTCGGCGGCCCAGTCCTGGCGGTAGCCCGCGGTCACATCCGGATCCAGCAGGACGGCTCCCTCGGGGAGTGCCGCTACCAGTTCGTCCAAGGCGTGCGAATTTTCGACCGTCATCACTCCATCATGCGTCCGGCAGCGCCGCTGAGGTCCTGACTTGGTCAGATTTGGGCGCGGCACCGTTGCCCTGGCCCCTACCGGGCCGCATCTTCTGGCCAGCCGGGGTAGTTGGGGAGGACGAGGGGTGGGGCGAAGTCGGTGCTCATCCGGAGTCGACTCCCGTCGTGACGCGATTTGAACCAGTCAGAGCAAGTCTCCTGTTGCACACGGTCGCTGGTGGAGCTGGTGAATTTGTCGACGATCCAGCCGCCGAAGACGTCCCCTTCCGGTGCATTGCGGGGCCCTTCGAATCGAGGGTAGGGGGTAGCCGTAGAAGCGGTGTTGTGCATCCAGATCTCGTAACTACTGCTCGGGAGTCGCGACGAATCCGGTTTGCGGCCGTCGTAATCGGTATCGTAGGCGTCGGAGCAGGCGTAAGCGACGACGGTCGAATCGCCAGGGTATCCGGCGGGAATTGTTTGAATACTCAAGATCCGGTTGATGCTGGTACCTCGGTAGACGCGTGGTGGTGTGTCTGCGGGTTCTCCGTAGCGGCGATCGCTCGAGACCGTTCCACGAGTGTTCGCAGTGATTCTCGAGAACCCGTGGTAGGCGTCGCTGCGATCGCCACCACTGTCAACGATGTAGTCGGATTCTATGAATGCTCGGATTATGGTGGCCTCTTCGCTGAAGAGGTCGATGCCGGGGTCTGCGAGCCATTGGTTGTGATAGTCGGTCATGTAGCTCGGTAGTACATAGACGTTTGACGCGGCGGGCGTGGTTGTGGCGCTGACGTTTTCGGTTGAGTTGGGTGCCGCGCAACCCGCGATACATGATCCCATGCTGAATGCCAGTGCAAGAGCGGTTGCGGCGCGGTGGTTTCGCCTTGTAAACGCAGGAAATCTATCCGACATCGTCGAGTCCGTCTCTCATGTTGGTCATGAACGTATCGCGATTGAATCCCCGAAACGTCAAATAGTCCTGCAGCGTGCTGTCGAATTTGCCGTTTAGACCCAGGGTCTCCAGATCGACTGGTCTGAGGGATTCGCTCGGATCGCCATTGACTCGAAAACCGTTCAGTTGCTCGAAGTGTTCTCTTCCGTAGGCGTTGTCGAGTGCCTGAACCAATCGGTAATCGAGACGGGTCGTCGAAGCCGAACGCTGGTCTGTGAAGTTGAGTTGTGCCGGAGGAACTTCGACCGGGGAGCCCAGGACGTGATCTTTGAGTTCGACTCCCAGCATGCTGACTGCAACGCTGGTCGGTGGTCCGAAGCCTGGGATCATGGCGGCACCGCCGGAAATCAGCCAAGAGAGTTCGTCGTATGTTTTCCCACGTCTGCTGATGATGTCCTGTTGCGCCGCCGCAGCGTCACCGGTTCGGTTGAGGGCTTCTTCCTCGAGAGCACCGTCCATCAGTGCCTGGACGCGTCCCGCATATATTGCATATTGCGAAGAACCCGCGGCGATGTCTCCGCTCATGCTGGTTTCGACGAAGGTCCCTTGGAGTTGGCCCGCGGCTCCGAGCATGTTCGCATTGAAACTTGCGGCTGCGTGGGGGTCGCTGTCGATGATCGCGATCACCGATTTTGCATTGGCGAATCTGTCGTCGTAGGCATCGAGATTTTCGAAACCGAGGGTACCGGTTTGATCGGGTTCCAATCCGACGAGATTCCCGATGTACGGGGTCACCGCGGAACCGATGGATTGCGTCAACGCGGGATTCACTTCTCCGACGGATCTGTTGTCCAGGCCGGCGATGTCGAGGTAGGCACCTTTGTTGTCGGCGAGATTGTGGGCGAGTGCAAGGGCAGAGGCGCCGGCCCGTTCGGCAACAGCTGGGTTGGAGTTGGTGGCGTCGGGTCCGATCCAATCGGTGAGGCCGCTGACGGCTCGTCCGTCATCGTTCCATTCGCGGGTGAACAGATTCACCACGTCGTCCTGATGAGCAGGGGTGGTGAGGAAGTCGGCGTTCGAAGGTATGTCCCGAGTGGCAATGTCGAGGGCTTTGGTGAGGCTGGAGTCGAGCTCATCGTTGCTGACGGGCTGGCCGTCGTCGTCGAAGACCAATCGCATCGGGGCGCTCGATGAAGTTTGCGATTGGAGAGGGGCGAGATCTGCGCTGCGATCGAGCAGTGCAGAACTCAAAGCGCTGCCGGATTGTGTCGCCGGGTCTGCATTTCGAAGTATGTCCGTGAGTGCATTCGAATCGTCGAAATGGTTGACGTTCACGGTGGTGGAGTACCCACCGGGTTGGAGTTGCGAGCTGTACGCGGGGTCGCTGAAGATTCTGCGGACGTCTGGCGGAAGGTTGTCGAGGCTGCCCGCGTTGCCGTTGCCGTCGGTGACGTTGGGATTGGAGACGGTGAACATGCCCGAGGCGAGGGCGCTGGGGATTCGCGCGTCGGCGGGGACATTCGCATCGGGGAAGTTGACCGTGCGGAATCCTTCGGCTCCTGCACCGATATTCTTCAGCTCGTCGAGGTTGGTATCGGCGTAGAACTCACGTAGGTAGGCGAGTTGTTCCGGGTCGACGGCCACGGGCCCGCCGGCAGCAAGTTGCGCTTGTTGTTCCGGAGTGAAAGTCGTCGCGGCGATCAACCGTTGCTTGGCCGCCTCGCTCTCGGATGTTGCGCCCGGGGACTGCGCGAGAATGTCGGAGTCGTGGGCTCCCTGACCATCGAACCGAACGTGATGTGAAGGGGTGGTCGACGCTGCATCGGGGATCCCGAAATCGGACTTGCGGTCGATGAGCGAGGTGCCTGCGGCGGTGATCTCCGTGAGGATTCTGGCGGCGCTCGCGTCAGTCTCGTCGACGTCCGTGAGTGCCGTGCCGATGCGCCACGAGTGATATTCGAGGCGGGCTTCTACCCCGCGCGGATCTGTGCTCGCCAGAGTTGCGGGCGTCGCGGTGACGGAACCGTCGTCAGAGACGGTGAAACCGTCGGCGCTCGCGTCGTCGACGCGGCTGACCAGTGTTTCGCGGGTGTACCGGAGGTTTGCCGATTGCGCTGCGACACAGCGCCCGGCGTCTCCGACTATCGCGACGGCGTCTCGCCCGAAGGCATGCTGCTGGGTTGCCGAATCCCATGCTGCGGTCGCCGCGCTGCCGCTCCAATCGCTGGTTGCGGTGTCCATGATGCGGTGCGCGATGTCGACGTTGCTGTCGAATACGTCATGTCCGCGGCCCAGGGAGCCGGCATAGTTGTCGAGGGCGTCCAGATTCCAGGATCGGATCTGCGAGATCGACAGTGTCATCGCACGTCTCCCGAATCCTCGATCCGTGCGCCGTTGGCGATGTCGACCCGGGCGAACACTCGTGCGGAGTTTTCCAGTTTCGTGCGGGTAGCAGTGATCCCCGCACCGATCGCGCGGCCGAGTTCGTCGACGGTGACGACGTTGTCGGCTATGGCTGCAGCGAACGCCGACCCGGCGGCTCCGGCCGATGCGGCGGTAGCGGCCTCCGAAGCCGAGAATCCACCGAGTTCCTCGGCAGATGCCGTCAGCCCCTCCGCAGCACTTGCCAATTCGGCTGGATCAGCTGAAAAAGTATCCACACCCATGAACGAATCCCCCCGAATTCATCTGCGAGATCACAGTGAATCGAGGATAGAGCATGCCAGATGACCCGACCTCGAGGGCTGCGTCATCGTCCTCGCGGTCGAGGGGGTTGTGTGAAAGCCCTAGCGGCCCTTCTGCTTTCCGGAGAACCGGCCACCCGAACTCTTGGTCCCACCGGACTTGCCGCTGCCCGATTTGCCGCCGGCCTTGGCCTTACCGGAACCGGCGTTGCGTCCGGATATGTTCTTTGCGGTGCCGGCGCCCTTAGCTTTCTGCCCGTTCTTGGCAGCTTCTGCGCGACGCTCGCGGGCCGCGATCTTGGCCTTGACGGAGCCCTTGATCTTCTCCGCCGGCTCACCGTTTCGGCCGCGGGAACTCTGCGCCGTTCGGCCCCGCACGATGCCGATAAGTTCCTCGACCAGATATGTGGTCTTGGACTCCATCCATGCCAAAGCCACAGGAGCCTCGGGCGCACCGTCCACCGGACGGAAGGTCAGGTCCTTGCGATGGTGGAACCGCGCCAGCGAATGGGGAACCACGACAACTCCGACGCCGGCGGCCACCAACTCGATGGCGTCGGCGATGGTCGCGGGTCGCTCGGCGGCGGTCTTTCCGGGACGGGTCGGCCAGTCGAGTCTGTCGTCGAGAGGATCGAGCACTATCTCGTCGGCCAGATCGTCGACGGAAATCTGATCGACAGTAGTGAACACGTGATCTTTCGGTACCACCACCACCGGGGTTTCCGCATACAGCGAGATGGCGCTGATGCCGGTCCGGTCGATCGGCAGGCGAACCAACCCTGCATCTGCTTCACCTGCGCGAAGTGCAGCTTCGAGTTCGAGAACCGGGAACTGAACAAGTTCCAGACGCACCTCGGGGAGCCGCTCGTGCCACACCCGGACCCACTTGGTGGGCGTCACCCCCGGGGCGTACGCGAGTCGAAAAATTGCCTGACTATCCGCGTCTGTCACCAGGCAAGGCTACCGCCTTGGTAAAAGCACCCGTATCGGCTGGTTACTCTTGTTGCATGACGTCGAACAAAACTCCCCAGACGATGAAGCCGACGACGGCTGCCAAGAAGCTGGGTGTGTACCTGGAAGCAACACCTGCGCAGTTCCAGGAAGGCGACGTGACTCGTGACGAGCTGACCGCTCTGCAGACCGATCCGCCGGAGTGGCTGCTGGAGCTGCGACGCACCGGACCGCACCCTCGCCCGGTCATCGCCGCCAAGCTGGGCGTATCGATCGCCGGCCTGGCCCGCGGCGGCGTCGAAGAAGCACTCACCACGGATCAGATCGCCGCACTCCTCGAAGAGAAGCCTGATTGGCTCGAAAAGGAACGCGCTGTTCAGGCCGACGTGCGGGCCGAAAACGTTCGCATCAAGGAAAAGCGCGCTGCGCGTCGTAACCAGCCGCGGAAGGCTCGAAGGGGCTGACGCCCCCTGTGCGCCTTTCCGGTAGCGATGACTACCAGAAAGGCGCACAGGCGCTAGCCTTCTACGACGCTCAGTTCGTCGAACACGATTTCACCCGCGGCATCCGATTCCGGGATGTCGACGACGGCAAGCAGCGCCCATCCGTGATCGCCCTCCGGATCCTCGAGCACCTGCCGCACCCGCCAGAACTCTCCGTCCTCAGTGACCTGGAAGAGCGCCGGACCGCGCGCCGACGGCCCGGTTCCGATGGTTGCGTACTCCTCGAAGTACGGCAGTAGTTGCTCTTCCCACTCGGCGGCCTCGATACCGTCCTCGAGGTTTTCCAGCTCGTTCCACTGTCGACGCGACGCGAGATCGATGCGTCGGAACATCGCATTGCGCACCATGACGCGGAATGCGCGCGGGTTCGCCGAGATGGGACGGGGAATGTCGGCGCCGAACGCAACCTCTTCCGTGTCTGCCTCGGCTCCGGGGTCGGTGAGTGACTCCCACTCGTCGAGCAGGCTCGAGTCGACCTGACGGATCAGCTCGCCCAACCACTCGATGATGTCTTCGAGTTCCTCGGTGCGCGCTTCGGTCGGGACGGTTTGCCTCAGCGCGCGGTAGGCGTCGGCGAGGTAGCGCAGGACGAGGCCCTCGGACCGGGTGAGTCCGTAATGGCTGATCAATTCGGCAAACGTCATGGCGCGTTCGATCATGTCGCGCACCACGGACTTGGGGGAGAGGGTGAACTCGGTGATCCACGGGTGGCCACCCCGGTACATTTCGAAAGCCGGGAACAGCAAGTCCGACAACGGTTTCGGCCAGGTGACCTCTTCGAGAAGCTCCATGCGCTCCTCGTACTCGATGCCGTCCGCCTTCATCTGCGCCACCGCTTCGCCGCGCGCGAAGTGCTGCTGCGCCATCAGAACCTGACGCGGATCGTCGAGCGTCGACTCGATGATCGAGACGACATCGAGTGCGTAACTGTCGGATTCGACGTCGAGAAGTTCGAATGCCGCCAAGGCGAACGGTGAGAGTGGCTGGTTCAAGGCGAAGTCGCGTTGCAGGTCCATCGTCAACCGAGCCATGCGGCCGTACTCGTCGGGTTCGTCGAGGCGTTCCACGATGCCGGCGCTGAGCAATCCGCGATACAGCGAGATCGCTTTGAGGATGTGCTTGCGTTGCGCCGGACGCGATTCGTGGTTGTCCTCCAACAGATGCCGCATCGCGTCGAAGCAGTTGCCCGGGCGGGCAATGACATTGAGCAGCATCGAGTTGCTGACCGAGAATCGCGATACCAACGGTTCGGGCGATGCCGCGACCAAGCGGTCGAACGTCGCTTCGCTCCAGGACACAAACCCCTCGGGAGCCTTCTTGCGTTGAATCTTCTTGATCTTCTTCGGATCGTCGCCGGCCTTGGCGACTGCCCGCAGATTCTCCACTTCGTGTTCCGGTGCCTGGACGACAACGGTGCCCATCGTGTCGTAGCCTGCACGACCCGCGCGGCCGGCGATCTGATGGAACTCGCGGGCCTTCAGATGCCGTGTGCGGACGCCGTCGTACTTGGCGAGACCGGTCAGCAGCACTGTGCGGATCGGGACGTTGATTCCGACGCCCAGCGTGTCGGTACCGCAGATCACCTTGAGAAGCCCGTCCTGCGCGAGAACTTCGATGAGCCGTCGGTACTTGGGCAACATGCCAGCATGGTGAACGCCGATGCCGTGCCGGACCAGGCGCGAGAGTGTCTTTCCGAACCCCGTGGTGAAGCGGAAACCGCCCAGCGCTTCGGCGATCGCTTCCTTCTCGGCCTTGGAACAGAAGTTGACGCTCGTCAGTGCCTGGGCGCGCTCGAGCGCGGCCGCCTGCGTGAAATGCACGATGTAGACAGGGGACTGGTTGGTGGTCACCAGATCTTCGATGGTTTCGCCGACCGGCGTGGTCGCGTACGAGAACATCAAAGGCACAGGGCGTTCCGTGCCGGAGACGACGGTGGTCGGCTTCCCGGTGCGACGCGTCAGATCCTCGGAGAAGAAGTCGACCTCACCGAGAGTTGCCGACATCAAGAGGAACTGCGCGTGCGGCAACTCTATGAGCGGAACCTGCCACGCCCAACCTCGATCGGGTTCGGAGTAGAAATGGAACTCGTCCATCACGACTTGGCCGATATCGGAGTTCGGGCCCTCTCGCAGTGCGAGATTCGCGACGATCTCTGCCGTCGCACAAATGATCGGCGCCGACGAGTTCACGGCGGCGTCGCCGGTCATCATGCCGACGTTCTCGGCACCGAAGACCTCACACAGCGCAAAGAACTTCTCACTCACCAAGGCCTTGATCGGCGCTGTGTAATAGGTGCGCTTGCCGAGCGACATCGCATAGAAATGCGCGCCGATCGCTACCATCGATTTACCGGACCCGGTCGGCGTCGCAAGGATCACGTTTGCACCCGAGACCAACTCCATGACGGCCTCTTCCTGGGCAGGATAGAGCGTCAAACCTCGTTCGAGGGTCCACGAAGAGAAGGCGTCGAAAACGGAATCAGGATCCGCGTTGTCGGGGAGAAGTTCCGTCAGCAGCACTCGTACAGGCTAGCCGCAACCGCGGATCAGGTTGCGCTTCGCTCGTCCGAGCCCATGGCGTCGAGCACTGCCATGCGGGTGGACGACGTTCCGGTGATGGTGTTCTCGCCGACGCCGGAGATCAGCATGTGACGCCAGCGGGCCTCGTCGAAGACGAGTGGTGCGGTGCTGGAAAGAAAATCTTCGACGATCTGCAGGAAACGCATCGGATCGTCGCGGAACGGGAAGTGGCCCGAGCCGCGGAAGATTTCGAGACGTGAGTTCGGCATCGCCGCGTGCGCGAGGTGAGCGTGGGAGACGGGAATGACGGAGTCGTCGTCGCCCCAGATCAGTTGAACCGGCAGATTCTCGGTCAGATAACAGCGGTCGAGCATCGTGACGACCTGTCCGCGCCAGTCCACGACGGCCCGCAGCGTACGAAGGTAAGCCTCGTAGGCAGTGGGGTCGGGGAGATCAGCGAGCACTCGAATCAGGTCCGGCGTGTCGTGCAACATGGTGCCGGGGCGCAGATTCGAACCGTGGACGACACCGGCAAGGTTTCCGGCCATCCGGACGAGCGGCATCGCGCCAGGTATCCGGAGCAGTTTGACGACCTCGTTGACCACCGGAACGGACATGAGCCGCAGCAGCGGGTGGACGTCCTTGGTGACGCCACCGGCCGAGACCAGCACGAGGCGATCGACCATGTGCGGGAACTGATACGAGAACTGCATCGCGACGCCGCCGCCGAGCGAATGCCCGATGACGGTGACGTGCTCGATACCGAGCGTCGACAGAAGATCACGCATGCCGTTGGCGTACGCGGCTACCGAGTAATCTGCGCGCGGCTTGTCGGAGCGGCCGTGACCCAACAGGTCAGGTGCGATGACGGTGTACTTCTTGGCGAGGTGGGGAATGATCTCGGTCCACGTCGACGAGTTGTCGCCGATTCCGTGCAGGAGCAGTACTGCCGGACCCTCGCCGGCTATCCGAAATGCGCGTCGGTAGCCGTGAATCGTCCGGAACATCATCCGCGGTTCCTCGTCGGGGACCGGTCGGAGCTGACGGTTCCGTGGTCTGCTCATGTCGCCTCCTGGCTCGGCGTGTGACCACGTTGACTGTCTGCTCCAGTTGTTGAGCCGTCAACGAAAATCACACAGAGTTTGAGGCTATCCGACGGATGTGTCCTGAACAACAGCCCAGGTAACGGAGGGGTTGCGGAATGCGCACAATGTCGAATTATGCGCCCCGCCCGTCACATTTTCGTCAGTTGTCGCCTCGATCGAGGTCTCCAGCTGAGCCGAAGTCGTCATTTCCTGCCTGTTCGGCCAGGAACTTTTCGAACTCTGCGCCGATCTCGTCACCGCTGGGAAGGTCGGCCTCGCCGGCCAGAAGGGACGACTGTTGTTCCTGAGCGGCGACAAAAGTGTCGTATTGACGCTCCAAAGCGTGGACTACAGTCTGAACTTCTTCGTTCCCGGCTATGTGCTCGTTAACCTGTTCCCGAACGCGCGCCGCGGCCTCACCCAGTGCAACCAAGGGCAATTCCAGATCCGAAACCTCGGAAACGTTTTCGAGCAAAGTCTCTGCGGCGCCCGGGTAGTCCGTTTGCGCGAGGTAGTGGGGGACATGCACCGAAAAGCCCATCGCCTCGTGCCCGTGCTGAGACATACGAAGCTCGAGGAGTGACGATGCGCTGCCGGGAACCTGCAGTTCACCTGACCAACGCTGATGGTCCTGGATCAGGTCCTTGTTGGTCGAATGTGCTGTCACACCCAGCGGTCGGGTGTGCGGGATTGCCATCGGAATCGCGTTGAGCCCGATGGTTCGACGCACTCCCAGCTGTTCGGACAACAGACGAACGGCTGTGGTGAACCGCTCCCACTTGAGGTCCGGTTCCATCCCTGCGAGCAGCAGGAACGGCGTGCCGGCCGTATCGCGCAGTGCGTACAGATTGAGCGCCGGAGCGTCGTAATCGGAGAAATGATCGGCCTTGAACGTCATCGTTGGTCGACGTGAGCGGTAGTCGATCAGCTCGTCGACAGCAAACGACGCGACAAGCTCGGTTTCCAGGCTTTCCCGCAGATGCGTCGTCGCCAACTTCACGGCGTGACCGGCGTCGGAGTAACCCTCGAGTCCGTGAATCAGGATCGGTCCCTGGCCGTCGGCAGCCGCCAACTGGGGCGCCGGAAATTCCAGCTCGTACATCCTCGACTGTTCGTCCATCGCAGTCCCCTTCGCTCTTCGGTCTTGATCTCAAGTGTCCACTATCGGCGCACGCTCGACAGCATCGGAGTCAGGTGCCCGACAGCACTGGATCAGACGTTCATCGGTAAGAACACCGAGTCGGTGACCGATCATTCCCGATCCGACGAGACGGACGTTCGCCGAGAGCGAAGCCGAGCGGTATCTTTCGACACTTGGCCTGGGCGTTCGCTAGATGGCGGGTGCGCGGCTTCGGACATGGCAGAGTGGAAGACAAGGTCGGCACGGCCGATTTGTCCGAAATGCATTGGTCGATTGTCGGGATCGGTCGAGGTCGAGTGCGGAGGCTTACATGCGGGTGTGTCCACGATCGTCCAGGCGAGTGGCCGCATGCTCCCTTGCTGCGGTGGCCGCCGTTGCACTACTCGCGGGCTGCTCCGGGTCGGTCCAAGGTGCACCCGTTCCGGACTCCGCGCCGGCGACTGCCGGTGCGACCGACAGCGGCTCGGCGGCGCCGAGTACGACGACTGCACCCAAATCCTCGACGCCGAAATCCACCTCTCCGAAAACGGCGGCACCGTTGTCCGAACTGCTGCTGACTCCCGAGGAATTTCCCGAGCCCTTCGGCGCTGTTGTGCTGCCCCCGCAGGCCGTTCCGATGGCAGCGCCGGATCTAGTCGGCGTCCCACGCGGTGCCACCGTCGATCCATCCGAATGTGAGCCACCGGACCAGGATTACGGTCCGAACGGGACCGTGATGGCGGTCGGGACCGACAATGCGACGAGGGCAACGATTTCGGTCGAACTCACGAAGGTCGATGCACCACTGGACGAGTTGGAAGCGCAAACGCGCCAGTGCCCGTCCATGACGGTCACTGCGAACGGCGTCACCACTACAGTGACGACGGAAATTCTTCCGCCGTCGCCGATCGATGCCGACAAGACGATGTCACTTCGCCGCACCGTCGTGTCCCCCAAAGCCGCAGCCGGCGATCAGACGATGCTGACATTGATCGCGCAGGTCGGCGACGTACGGGTAGCAACAACACTGATGACGTTCGGTTCTGCGACGCCCTCCACGGCACCTCTGGATCAAGCGTTCACCGCAGCCGTACAGAAGGTCAAAGCAGGCAAGTGATTTCGCAGCACACGGGTCCGACACAGAGCGGACCTTTTCGGTGCGGCGCGATAGTTCGTCCCCAACTGACTCGATAATCCACAGACGAATTCGGCGTCGCTGTTTTCCCTGGTCGAGCGGATGGCGGCATCGGGGCGATCGACGAGGGTCTGTGCATGACCACATCACCTCTTCCAGGAGAATTCGAATTCTCCGACGACGACCTGGCCCTCTTCGGACGCGTTGAACGTGTTTCCGATCCAGGCGAACTGATCGCGGCAATACCCGCCCTCCTAGGATTCCATCCGTCCAACTCCGTCGTTGCGCTGTCTCTGTTGGGCGCCTCCGCCTCGACGCTCGGCCCGGTAATGCGACACGACTACTTTCCCAGCGTCAAGGGAAAGCCTGCGAAGCAGATGAGCGCGGCGCTGCGCCAGTTCGCCGCCGTGTGTGACGGGGAAGGAGCGCGTGCAGTCGTTCTCGTGGTGATCACCGATTGCTCGACAGCTGAAACTCTCATCGACGAAACGATCGAGCTGGCCGAGGTATTCGAAGACATGCTCGGCGGAACCTGCGTCGATCTGGCTGACGTATTGTGCACGGCCGCAATAGAATCTGGCCAGCCGTGGACGAGCGTCACGCGTTCGATTCACCGCGGCACCCTGCCAGACCCGGCATCTTCGTCGGTCGCGGCGGCGCAAGTGTTGGGCGGGAGGGTCATTCGCCGTTCGCGCGAGGAACTGGTCCGGTGGGTACACGGTGCCGCTCGCAATCACGACGCTATTGCCCGACTGATCGCGAGCCGCCGAGAATCGGGTGAGTGCAGCGGAGGATCAGGCCGTGATGCAGCAGTTCAGCGCCGGGTCGATCTGGTGTTGGAACATGTCCGCCGTGTGGAGGCGGGCACTTACTACCCTGACCCGCAGGAATGCGCCGATCTGGTGGTCGCTTTGACGGACGTTCACGTGCGCGACGTGGTGTTGGGTCTGGCGATCACGTCGGTTGCCGCACATGCCGAGCAATTGTGGCTCGTACTTACCCATGAAGTACCGTCTCCCGAACGAGCTTGGCCGGCAACACTTCTCGGGTTCTTTGCATACGTGCGCGGCGACGGGCCCCTGGCAGGTGTTGCGCTGTCGGCCGCACTGTCGGCCGATTCGGAACACACCTTGGCCGGATTGCTGGATTTATCGCTGCAATCCGGTGTGCACCCCGATGGGATCCGTGAGCTTGCGGCCGTCGGATTGTCCATCGGGGAATCGCTCGGAATTGCCGGTTTGCCGCCGGCACTGCCGAGTGGAAGCTAGCGAGCAGCGTGTGAGCGGTCGCCCAGATCCTGGAGGAACTGCCACGCATCGGCGACGATGACGTCGAGATCGGTACGCGTGGGCGTCCAACCCAACTCGGCAATCGCCTTGTCGCTCGATGCGATCAGTACGGCCGGATCACCCAGCCGTCGTGACGCGTCTTCGACGTTGATCGGCAGGCCGGTGACCCGCGCACAGGCAGCGATCACCTCGCGCACGCTGAAGCCGGCACCACTTCCGAGGTTGTAGATGCGGTGCTCGCCGGGAACCGAGGATTCGAGCGCCAGCAGATGCGCTTCGGCGAGGTCAAGCACGTGTATGTAGTCGCGTACCGCGGTGCCGTCCGGCGTGGGCCAGTCGGTTCCGAATACCGAGATTTTGTCTCGCTGCTCGAGTGCGACCTGAAGGACGAGCGGAATCAGGTGGGTTTCGATCACCCGGTTCTCGCCGGCGGACTTGTACGCACCCGCGACGTTGAAGTAGCGCAAGCTGGTAGCGCCGAGGCCGTGGGCGATCGAGTACGAGGTGATCGCATGATCGATCGCGAGCTTGGTCGCGCCGTACGGATTCGTAGGGCGGGTCGGAGCGGTTTCCACGATGGGGGACTGCTCCGGCTCGCCGTACGTCGCGGCGGTGGAAGAGAACACGAGCCGGGGAGTGCCGGAGACACGAATCGCCTCGAGCAGTTCGATGGTCGTGACGACGTTTCCGCGCCAGTACTTTTCGGGGTGCAGCACGGATTCGCCGACCAGCGACTGCGCAGCGAAGTGAAGTACGCCGTCGAAAACCGGTGAACCCGCACTGCCGAGGATGTCGGCGGCCAGCGCCCCCACATCCCCTTCGATGAACTCGGCACCGGCAGGCACCGCGTCGGCATTTCCGGTGGAGAGGTCGTCGATGACGACAACTTCGTGTCCACGCTCGAGCAACACAGTGCTGCACACACTGCCGACGTAACCGGCGCCGCCGGTGACCAGGAGTTTCATCTAGTTCCTCAGACCTGCTTGACCTGAACGGCGTGAGCCATTTCCTCGGACAGGTCGAACCCGCTGTGACCCGGCACGATGATGGTCACCGAGCCCGGACGGGTTTCGACCGTCACCCTGGCGTCGGGAACGACGCCGGCGTCACGCAGCTGCGCGATCACCTCGGGATCGGACTGCACGTGCTCGGCGAGTCGCCGAACGACCACAGCTGTCTGTGCGCCGTGCGGAATATCGGTCAGGCGCACCAACGTTTCGGTGGTGGCAACCGGGCCGTCGAGTCCCAACTGGTCCAAGCCCGGAATCGGGTTGCCGTATGGCGACGTCGTGGGGTTGTTCAGAACGACGACGAGCCGACGCTCGACCTCCTCGCTCATCACGTGCTCCCAACGGCATGCCTCGGCATGTACGTCTTCCCATTTGAGACCGATGACGTCCACCAGTAGGCGCTCTGCCAACCGGTGCTTACGCATGACAGAGATCGCGAGATCGCGACCCTTGTCGGTGAGTTCCAGATGTCGATCGCCGGCGACCATCAGCAAGCCGTCGCGCTCCATACGCGCAACTGTCTGGCTGACGGTGGGTCCGCTCTGTTCGAGCCGTTCGGCGATCCGCGCCCGGAGTGGGACTACGCCCTCTTCTTCCAAGTCGTAGATCGTCCGGAGATACATCTCCGTGGTGTCGACTAGATCCTTCACACTCAACCCCTTCGTCAGTTGATCATTCTACCGTTCAGTTCGTGGTTCCGGTGCCGCCTCCACTGCGGCGAGTCCAGCGCGTGTCCGAATTGGATTCGTGTCACTCGATCTCGGTCTCCGAAGCGGGCCACGAGTGTGGTGTGCGGCACGAAACGAGAAGGAAGTAGCGTGATCCCATGACCGCGTCGATCAGATCTGACGGGGACCCCGCGGCGTCTCGAGCGAATCGAGTCGTGGTGTGGAGTCCGGAGTACCTGAGCTATCGGTGGAGCGCCGATCACCCGATGAATCCCACTCGCCTCGATCTCACGATGGCACTCACGCGAAGCCTCGGACTTCTCGAGGGCATCGAATTTCTCGAACCGAGCGCCGCGTCCGATGCCGACCTCCTCAGAATCCACACACCGGCATATCTTGCAGCGGTCAAAGACGCGGGTAACTCTGCGAACAACGGTGTGAGCGGCCAGGATGTTCCCCACGGGCTCGGTACCGAGGACAACCCGGTCTTCCCGCACATGCACGAAGCAAGTGCGATCCTCGCCGGCGGCTCGCTGGCCGCAGCGCAGGAAATCGCTTCGGGACGTACGCGTCGCGCGGTCAGCATCGGCGGCGGCATGCACCATGCGATGGCGGATTGGGCTTCGGGATTCTGCGTCTACAACGATGCGGCTGTGGCGATTTCGTGGCTGCTCGACAACGGCTACGACCGCATCGCCTACATCGACGTCGACGCTCACCACGGCGACGGAGTGCAACATGCGTTCCTCGGGGACCCGCGGGTGCTCACGGTCTCGCTGCATCAGCACCCGGCAACCTTGTGGCCGAACACCGGATGGTCGAGCGAGGTCGGCGACGGGGCCGCCGAAGGTACGGCGGTGAACATCCCGGTGCTTCCCGGGACCGTCGACGCGTTGTGGCTGCGCGCATTTCACGCCGTCGTCCCGGGGGCCATTGCTGCCTTCCGCCCGCAGATCATCATCAGCCAGTGTGGAGTCGACTCGCACCGCGAGGACCCGCTCGCGGACCTCGCTCTGACCGTCGACGGCCAGCGAGCAGCGTTCCTGGCAATGCGCGATCTTGCCGACCGCTACTCCGAGGGCCGGTGGCTGGCAGTCGGCGGCGGCGGATACGGACTGGTTCGCGTCGTGCCGAGGGCATGGACTCACCTGATCGCTGCCGCGCTCGATCGCGAGGTCGACGTCGACACAGCTGTGCCTGACGAGTGGAAGGAATCGACGAAGCTGCGAGCGCCGAGCGTCGACCTCCCGCCGACCATGGGCGACGGCGGAGATGTCGCATACACCCCGTGGGACGGCCCGGGTGGTACACCGGAGACAGGTGTCGCCTCGGTAGATCGTGCACTCACCCGAATCGACTCGGCGATCATCGCCACACGCCGCGCTTCGTTCCCGCTACTCGGACTCGACCCGGAGGATCCCCGTGACTGAACAGTCCGATACCGATGCCGGCGGCGCGAGCGACCAGGCGCCGAAGACCGACCCGGCTCACACCTATCCCCATTCGTGGGTAGTCGACGTTCTCGCCTCCGACGGCGGCGCGGTGGCGTTGCGACCCATCGTTCCCGAGGACGCGGACAAGCTCGTCGAATTCCACGGCAAACTCTCCGAGCGGACCCGGTACCTGCGCTACTTCGGTCCGTACCCCACGATGTCGGCGCGCGACGTGAAGAATTTCACGACGGTCGACCACCACAACCGCGTCGCCTTCGTGATGATGCTCGGCGACGAGATCATCGCGGTGGGTCGCTACGAGCGACTCCTCGACGTCGGTGACGGAAAGTCTGCCGAGGTCGCCTTCGTCGTCGCCGACGCACACCAGGGGCGCGGCCTCGGCCCGATCCTGCTCGAATACCTGGCAGCAGCAGCGGCCGAGAACGGCCTGACGATGTTCGTCGCCGAGGTCCTGTCCGAGAACCGCAACATGGTGACGGTGTTCCGTGAGGCGGGGTATCAGGTGAGCCGCTCCTTCGACGGTGGCGTGCTGCGCCTCGAATTCGCGATCGACCCGACGGAAGCGCTTGTTTCAGTACGTAATTCGCGTGAGCGGGCAGCTGAGGCCCGCAGCATGGGAAACGTGCTGAGTCCACGATCGGTGGCAGTGATCGGCGCATCAGCGGACCCCGCCAAGGTGGGTAACGCGGTGTTGACCAACCTGCTGCGCGGCGGATTCACCGGACCGGTCTACCCCGTCAACGCGGAGCATCGTTCGGTTCACGGGGTGCGGGCGTACCCAACTGTTCGCGACATCCCCGACGACGTCGATCTCGCCGTCGTGGCTGTACCTGCGGAATCGATCAATTCGGTACTCGACGACTGCCTCGACAAGGGCGTCAAAGCGCTGGTGGTGGTCTCGTCGGGCTTCAGCGAGAGCGGCCCGGACGGACGCTCGTCCGAACGCAAACTGGTCCATGCAGCACGCGCTCACGGAATGCGCCTCATCGGTCCGAATGCACTGGGGGTGGCGAACAACGACCCCGCGATCTCGTTGAATGCGACTCTGGCGCCGGTCTTGCCGGTGGCAGGCAACGTGGGCTTCTTCTGTCAGTCCGGCGCGCTCGGTATCGCCATTCTCGACGAAGCCGCGCGCAGCCGAATCGGGTTGTCCGCCTTCGTTTCTGCCGGCAACCGTGCGGACGTCTCGGGCAACGACCTTCTGCAGTACTGGGATTCCGACCAGTCCACCGAAGTGGTCCTTCTCTACCTGGAGAGCTTCGGCAACCCACGAAAGTTCTCCCGGATCGCCCGTCGAGTTGCGCGGAAGAAGCCGATCGTCGCGGTCAAGAGCGGTCGGCACGCGGTTCCGCCGGTTCTCGCCGCCACCGGAGTGGAGATCGACGATTCCATCGTCCGTGCTCTCTTCGAACAGGCGGGCGTCATCCAGGTCGGCTCCATTTCACAATTGTTCGACTGCGCCTTGCTCTTCGGATACCAGCCGTTGCCGGCGGGTCCGCGGCTTGCTGTCATCGGCAACTCGACCGCGCTCGGTGTCCTTGCCGCGGACGCCGCCCGCAGTGAAGGTTTGCAGGTCAGCGACCCGGTCGACCTTGGCGCCCAGGCGAGTCCGGAACTGTTCGCCGCTGCCGTGCGCGACGCGTTGGCGTCGTTCGACGTCGATGCCGTCATCGCCGTCTTCGTTCCTCCGGTTGCCATTCCGGTCGAGCCGTTCGCGAAAGCACTCAAAGACGCCGTCGCCGGCTCGGACAAGCCGATTCTCACGACGTTCCTCGCAGCCGAGGGTGTGCCGGACGTCCTGGCGGTCCGCGACGAAGTCGGAAACCCGACCCGCGGTTCGGTGCCGTCCTACCCGGGGCCGGAGCGCGCCGCACTGGCGTTGGCGAGGGCCTGGCGTTACGCGGAGTGGCGCAGCAAGCCTGCGTCGAAGGTTGTTCGCCCCGCGGGAATCGACTCCGAACGAGCCCAGAAGATGGTGGCCGCCTGGCTTGAAAACTCGCCTGGCCGTTGGCTTTCGGACGTCGAAGCAGCAGCTCTTCTCGAGTGCTACGGGGTTGCAGTCGTCGAATTCCGTTCGGTCCTGAGCGAAGACGAAGCTGTAGAGGCAGCGGATGCTGTCGGCTACCCGGTCGCGGTCAAGGCAACCGGCGAAATGTGGCGCCACCGACCGGATCTGGGCGGCGTCAGGCTGGATCTGAGTGGACCTGAATCGGTGCGCCTCGCTTACCGAGATCTTGCGGCCGCGTCGGGTGAACCGCTGCTGCACGTGCAGAAAATGGCAACCAAGGGCATCGGGTGTGTGGTTGGTGTCCAAGACGACCCGTCGTTCGGTTCGCTGATCTCATTCGGTCTCGCCGGTGTGATCTCCGATCTCCTCGGGGACCGTGCCTATCGCGTACTGCCGCTCACGGAAGACGCTGCTACGGAGTTGATCGACGCGCCCAAGGCAGCGCCGCTGCTCTCCGGATATCGAAATGCCGTTCCGGTCAACAAGGGTGCCTTGGTCGATCTGGTCCAGCGGATCTCGGCGCTGGCCGACGACATTCCGGAAGTCCGCGAACTGGCCTGTGAGCCGGTACTTGCTTCGGCTACCGGCGCGGAGATCACCGATTCGCGAGTACGCATCGGGCCAGAGCCGAGCGCAATCGACCTGGGGCCCAGGCGTCTGCGGTAGATACAGCGTCTGCGGTAGACGCTGCGGTTGCGGTAGACACAGCGAACAACACCGGCCACCGCACATTCCCGAGGGGGAGGGAATAAGCGGTGGCCGGTGCTTTGTGCGGTGCGTCAGCGCGAGTGGTGTGGCGCGCTGACGCACGTGCTGTGTTGTTTGATCAGCTCGCGTAGGAACGCAGTTTCTCGGCGCGATCGCCGACGCGGAGCTTGCCCATGACCTCACGCTCGATCTGACGAACCCGCTCACGCGAGAGGCCGAAGAGCTTGCCGATCTGATCGAGTGTGCGAGGCTGGCCGTCGTCGAGACCGTAGCGAAGTCGGATGACCTGCTGCTCGCGCTCGTCGAGCGTCCCGAGCACGCTGCGCACATCGCTGTGCAGCAGACCGGCGATGACGGCGTTCTCCGCCGAAGTTGCCTCGGAATCTTCGATGAAGTCGCCCAAGGGAGCTTCTTCGTCGTTGCCGACTGGCATGTCCAGGCTTACCGGGTCGCGGCTGTGGTCGAGCAGGTCCGCGATCTTGTGGGCGGGAATGCCCGACTCTTCGGCCAACTCGTCGTCCGTCGCTTCGCGCCCGAGCTGCTGGTGCAGTTCACGCTTGATGCGGGCGAGCTTGTTGACCTGCTCCACGAGGTGGACTGGGAGCCGGATGGTGCGGCTCTGATCAGCCATTCCGCGGGTGATCGCCTGACGGATCCACCAGGTGGCGTACGTCGAGAACTTGAAGCCCTTGGCGTAGTCGAACTTCTCCATGGCACGGATGAGTCCGAGGTTGCCTTCTTGAATGAGATCGAGGAGCGGCATTCCGCGGCCGGTGTAGCGCTTGGCCAGCGACACGACGAGTCGCAGGTTCGCTTCCAGGAGGTGGCTACGCGCCGACTGTCCCTCGCGAACGATCGTTGCGAGATCCCTCTTCTTGGCGACTGTCAGGCGCTTTCCCGTGGCAAGGACGTGGCTGGCGTACAGCCCCGCTTCGATTCGCTTCGCCAGTTCGACCTCGTCTGCTGCTGTCAGCAGTGCAGTACGACCGATCCCGTTCAGGTAGACGCGGACCAGGTCTGCGGCCGGGCTCTGGGCGTCCAGATCTGCGGCGCTCGGACGAATGCGAGTAGTGGTGCTGGGGCTTGTCATGACTTGCCTCCCTATCGGCGGTCTCTCACACAGTTCAACGTGTGAGAGTTCCGGGAAAGTTCCCGCGCCGATTTCCGCTAAAACGCCGTGACCTGCAGTTATTTCCCAGTCGTCCTGAGAAGTTGCTGAGAACACAAAAATCTGCAACTCACCGGGAACTCAGTTCGTGACGGGAAGCACCAACCCGTGCCGGACAAGCGAGACCAGCAATGTGACGACGGCCTCACGTAGCTGGTCCGGGTCTTCGCCGTTCGCCGCGGCGAGAAGTTCGACCAGTTCGTCGACCACCAGTCCGTCCGCTCGGAGCCCGGCCAGCAGCGCAGCACCGAGCTCGTCGATCTCGTGCTGCCAGTGCGGTCCGTTGCCGCGGTGCACACGCGTGACCACTTGCTGCCATCCCTCGTCGCCGGGGAGGTAGACGCGTTCGAGAGCCGTGTCCGGATCGAGGACGAATCGTTCCTCGAGGACGTCGTGTTCACGCAACCAGGCAAGACGGTCGAAGTAAGCGAGCGCCTCGGCCCCGAGCGGGTCCGAGAAGCCGTGCACGAGGTCCTCGGCCATCAGGTCGGTGGGGGAGTCGGTGCGGCGAAGGAACACGAAACCGAAGCCGACGCCCTCGACATCGGCTTCTTCGAGGTGATCCAGCCAGGCGTTTGCTCTCGATGCCGATTCCGGATCTCGCGGATCCTGCCCGCCGTCCTTGAGCCACGTGCCGACGTACAGAGCTGGGTCCGCCACGTCGCGCTGCACCACCCAGGCGTCGACGCCGTGCGCCGGCAGCCACGACGCGATCCGCGAACGCCAGTCCTGTCCTTCGATGTGCACCCACGAGGCCAACAGTGCTGCCGTGCCGCCGGGGTTCAGATAGTCGATCGAGCGCGAGATCATCAATTCGCTCGCACCGTCGAGATCGAGGCCGGAATCGCGGTACGTGTGATGGACGCGCGCCTCGCCGACGACAAACGGGGGATTGGCGACCACCTGGTCGAAGGTTCGACCCTCGACGGGTTCGAACCAGGACCCTTGAAGCAGTTCGACGTCCAGTCCGTTGAGCGCCATGGTTGCGGCCGTGAGGTCGACGGCGCGTTGATTGATGTCGGTTGCGGTGACCGAATCCGCGTATGTGTTCGCGTGCAGGGCTTGGATGCCGCATCCCGTACCGAGGTCGAGCACGCTGCCGACCTTCGCGGTGGGCGTGGCCTGCAGCAAGGACAGTGACGCATGCCCGACTCCCAGCACGTGATCGGCCGTGGCCTTCTTGGGACGGATTCCGCCGTCGAGATCCGAGATCACCCAACGGTCGCCGTCGCCGACGTCGATGGGGCGAAGATCGACCGCGGCCCGCACGAGCGGATTCTCACTGTCGAAGTTCTCACCTTCGAGCAGGCCGGCGTCGACGCACTGCGCAATTGTCAGCGGAGTCAACGCCGCGGCGACGTCGCCTGCCGGGCAATCATCGGCGAGAAGGAACAGTCTGATGAGAACGCCCAGGTCCCCGAGTTCTCGGGTGGCGCGGCGCACGGGTACCGGCTCACTTCGGCCGAGAGCGGCGTGAACTTCGGGACCCAATGCCTCGAGCATGGTTCCCGTGTCGAATCGATTGCGAAGCAGGGCCTCACGCAGCGCAGGGGTGATGGACAGGAGCGTTTCGCTTCTCACCCCGTCATTCTCGCAGGCGGAACTTGTCAGCCTTCGATGGTGTGGTGCGTCGCGGATTCGATCTCGCCTGCGGTCTTCTTTCGTCCGTCGTATCGGCTCGGTTCGTCCTTGGTGCGCGGTGGTCGGTCGTTGGCGATCAGGACGGCGATCCAGGGAAGCGGAATGGATGCACCGATGATGAGCATCGAGATCCAGGCGTTGGCCCAGATGCCGTACGCGATCGCCGCGAGGATCAACGCCGGGAACCGGAAGGACATGATGATCATGTACTTGCGCACTCGGGCTTTGTGCTGTTCTTCGACGGACTTCTGCGCTTCGGTGATCAGTACGGGATTATCGGGAGTCCCGGCCTCGTCGGACCTGCCGAACGCGCCATTTCGTGCCATGACTCCACTGTTCCACTCTCGGCCGACAATTGCACACGACCCGTGGGTCGCACCGCTGTGACGGAGACGGCATTATTGGAGGGGTGAGCACTCAAACCAAGGAACGTCCCGACGTCTCCACCGACGAAACGACCGACGACGACACCCCGAAGTTCTTCCACTACGTGAAGAAGAACAAGATCGCCGAGAGCGCCGTCATGGGAACCCATGTCGTCGCGCTGTGCGGCGAGGTGTTTCCCGTGACGAAGTCCGCCAAGCCGGGATCACCGGTGTGCCCGGACTGCAAGAAGATTTACGAAGGGCTGCGCAAGGGCGACTGACCTCGGGTCACGCGCGCGGGAGTACTTCCGGAGCTCGGCGGATCGACAGTCTCGACGCAGTCGGCCGCCGGGCTCTTCGCGTCTGCCTGCGGTTCATCGCAGGGATCTTGGTCGACGCACGAGTTCTGGCGCGACTCCGTTTGTCTGCTGCGGGGCCGCCCGTACGAGGGGACCGTGGCCGGATCCGCTTTGTCGCCCGAGATGCGGATCGGGCTGGTGGCCAGGTGCCAGGTCAGGTTGGTGACCGGACCGGTCTCGTCGTCGGTGTTCTGAGCCGCAAGCCACTCTCGCATCTGCTCCATCCGAGTGGCACGAGCCGGCCAGAACTCCTGAACCGTCGCGTTGAACTCGGCGCCGAGGACGACGGCGAAACCGAGGAAGAACGTGAAGAGCAGAAATGCGATCGGCGTTGCCAGTGCGCCGTACGTGTAGCCGGTGCTGGTGACAAATCCCAGATACCAGCGCAATCCGGTACTGGCGGCCATGAAGAACACACCGGCGACCAGCGCGCCCGCGAGCAGCCGATGCCACGGCAGCGACTTCGGTAGAGCGACTTTGTAGAGCGTCGTGAGGCCGATGATCACCAGCAGACCGACAGCGGGGTAGTAGAACGTGTCGACCAGATTCGAGCCGACCACGTACCAGGAGGCCGGCAGTGCTCGCCCGACGAGCGTCGGCCCTAGAGCTACCAGCGGCAGAATGAACACAGCCATCACCAGGAACATCACGTAGAGCAGCAGGGCGAAGATGCGCTGCCAGATGGGATTGCGTGCATCCTGCTGACCGTGTGCTTCCACGATCGAGTCGACGAACGTACTGATCGCCGACGATCCCGCCCACAGGGAGAGCAGGAAGCCCACCGAGATGATCTCCGGTCGTCCGCGCTGAAGGACGTCCGTCACCGTCGGGCGGATGATCTGGTCGACGACGCTTTCGCTGAAGATCGTTCCGCTGAACGTGACGATCTTGGATTCGATTATCTCGACGGTGTTGGGTCCGAACCACCCACCGATGTAGCCGATCATTCCGAGAAGGCCCAGCAGCAGGGGAGCCAGTGACAGCGTTTGCCAGAACGCGGCCGTAGCCGCCTTTCCGAAGATGGAATCGTCCCAGGCCTTGCTCAGTGTGCGACCGATCAACTGCCCGGTGCGGCGTAGCGGATGCCATCTGCGGTGGTGCAGATCACTTCCGCTCGACTTCTCGCCTCGCGCTTCACTCATGATGTCTCCAGCATCCCTGACGACACACCCGGTTGCCCAACCATGGCGCCGACGTGTCGCACATTTCTGAGACAATTCGCGTGCAGGTCGGCAGGATGCGAGAACAGCGAAACCTCGCCGGCCGGAGTGAGAACGGCCATGAGTACGCGCTTCGAGTGCGGCTGTCGTCGGTGGCGGCGGCTAGGCTCGTCGCCGGACATTGATGAAAATTCGAGGAGCGCGAGACAACAGTGCGATTCCAGTGGAGGCGCGGCCTATGACGTCTGAGACCGTGGCAGCCGAGTTCGGCAATTCGCCCGAACCCGCCGGAGCTCAATCCGCGGGAACCCAACCTGGCGCCCCTACCGGTTCCCTTCGTGCATGGCAGCGCCGTGCACTGACCAAGTACCTTTCCAGCAGTCCGCGTGACTTTCTGGCGGTCGCAACGCCGGGAGCAGGTAAGACCACCTTCGCTCTGCGGGTAGCTTCGGAATTGCTCCGTGACCGGACGGTCGACCAGATAACCGTCGTGGCGCCGACCGAGCACCTCAAGCACCAGTGGGCGGAGTCCGCTCAGCGATCCGGCCTGGCATTGGACTCGCGGTTCTCCAACTCGACCGGCCAGACCTCGAGTGACTATCACGGCGTCGTGCTGACCTACGCCCAGGTTGCCTCGCACCCGTCGAAGCACCGTGTGCGCACCGAGGGCCGCAAGACGCTGGTCATCCTCGACGAGATCCACCACGGCGGCGACGCCAAGAGCTGGGGCGACGCCATTCGTGAGGCGTTCGGCGACGCGACCAGGCGTCTCGCACTGACCGGAACTCCGTTCCGCAGTGACGACAGTGCCATTCCTTTTGTCGAGTACGAGCCGGACAAGGAAGGTCTGCTCCGCTCGAAAGCCGATCACTCCTACGGATATTCGGATGCCCTCAAGGACGGCGTGGTTCGCCCCGTCGTGTTTCTCGCCTACTCGGGCGAGGCGCGGTGGCGAAACAACGCCGGCGAGGAATTCACCGCTCGGCTCGGCGAGCCGCTGAGCGCCGAGCAGACGACTCGGGCATGGCGTACGGCCTTGGACCCTGCCGGCGACTGGATTCCTGCCGTGCTGCAAGCAGCAGACACCCGTTTGGCGCAGCTGCGCAGTACGGGTATGCCCGATGCGGGCGGACTTGTCATCGCGACGGATCAGACAGTGGCCCGCGAGTACGCGAAGGCGTTGACAGCGATCACCGGCGAACAGCCGGCCGTCGTGCTGTCCGACGACCCCACCGCGTCCAAGCGAATCGCCGAATTCGGTGCGAGCGACCAGAAATGGATGGTCGCGGTGCGCATGGTGTCCGAGGGCGTCGACGTTCCCCGTCTGGCGGTCGGTGTGTACGCGACCAGCGCGTCGACCCCGCTGTACTTCGCTCAGGCGATCGGGCGCTTCGTGCGTTCGCGTCGTAAGGGCGAAACTGCCAGCGTCTTCCTGCCGTCGGTGCCGGTGCTTCTCGACCTTGCTGCACAGCTCGAGGCTCAGCGTGACCACGTACTCGGCAAGCCGCATCGTGAGAAGGACGGCCTCGAAGACGACCTGCTCGCCGATGCGAACAAGCAGAAGGACGAGCTGGGCGAGGAGGAGAAGGCGTTCACGTCCCTGGGCGCCGATGCCGAACTCGACCAGGTGATCTACGACGGATCGTCCTTCGGTACCGCGACATTCGCCGGAAGTGACGAGGAAGCCGACTACCTCGGTCTGCCAGGCCTACTCGACGCCGATCAGATGCGGGCATTGCTGCGTCAACGCCAGCAGACACAGGTCGAGGCCAACTCGGCCAAGGCCGCCGCACCGCAACCCACGGCGGCAGTGGTATCCGATCGAGCGGCCACGGCAGATCAGCTCGGAGCGCTCCGCAAGGAGCTGAACGGGTTGGTGGCGATGAACGTTCACCGCACCGGCAAACCACACGGCATCATTCACGCGGAACTTCGCCGAGTGTGCGGAGGCCCGCCGACGGCCATCGCGACTGTCGATCAGCTGACCGAGCGCATCGCGATCCTACGCAGCTGGTAGCAGCCGATACCGGTCCCGCACGCTTCGCGTGCTTGCGGCCCCGGAACGGCAGAACGGGCGATCACAGTGAATGTGATCGCCCGTTCTGGCGTTCATGGCGCGCCTCGTGAAGAGGCCACCCCCGGCTGACAGGTCAGATTGCGGGTTCGCTTTCGGAGACGACGGCATTCATCTCGCGAAGTCGATCCGCGTGTTCGGTTGCGTGGTGTCCGCAGAAGAGAAGCTCGCCGCCGGTGGGAAGCACGGCGCGTACGCGTGCTCCGGCACCGCACCGGTCGCACCGGTCGGCAGCGGTCAACTGTGGGCTGGTCAGTGTTCCGGGCATGACTCCTCCGTACTGGCTTTGCGGCATTCGGGCCGCGTGCCTGGGGCCTGGTCCGCCGCGTCGGAATGGCGCGGTAGATCCACTCTTACAGACGTTTGGGGTTTACGGGTTGTTCCCGAAGGCGTTTCTTAGTGTTGTGTCTCACTGGAAATGCGCTGGACAGGCATTCTCGGGTGAAGATTGTTCGCTGACAGCTGATTCGAATCGCCGACCTCAGCCCGATATTCTGGGCGGATGAACCCGGGACGCGAACCACTTGTCGACGAGAGCGTCGAGTTGCTCCACATGTGCACGCGCGAGGAATGGGCGCGGGCACAACAGCACGGCGAACGTATCCCCGACGGATTCGAGGCGGAGGGATTTGTTCACATGTCGACTCCGGCGCAAGTTCATCTCCCGGCGAATCGGATCTTCGCCGGCCGCGAAGACATAGTCCTTCTCGCCATCGATCCGGCCCTGCTCGGTGGTCAGGTCAAGTACGAACCGGGCGTCCCTTCTGACCCGGAATCGATGCGATTCCCGCATCTGTACGCCCCGATTCCGGTCGCAGCCGTCACCGCTGTCGTCGAGTATCTTCCGGACGAGAACGGCGTGTTTTCGCCGGTTCGGTAGGTCGCCGGTTCGCTCGCCGCGAAGTGCTCCCGGCGGATTGTGGCCCTCACGCGATGCAGGTCGCCGATCGGCGCTACCGTTGGTATATGAACGTAGAAGTCACCCCACTACCGGGGATCGGGACGCGCAAGGATTTTGTTCTGTCTTCCGGTCGTCGCGTGGGTGTCGTCACCCATCGGGACGGTCATACCGACCTCATCGTGTCCAAGGCAGACGACCCTGACGCGTGTGCTGCCTCGCTGCCTCTGACCACAGAGGAAGCAGCAGCGCTCAGCAATCTCCTGGGTGCCCCACAGCTCGTTGCGCAGCTCGAAGAAGAGCACCGTGACCTTCCGGGCATTCGAACCAAACAGCTCTACATCAAGGACGGTTCGCGCTACGACGGGCAGACCCTCGGGGACACAGGCATGCGCACGCGTACCGGAGTCTCCATCGTCGCCGTCATGCGTGCCGGACAGGTCAGCCCGTCCCCGAACCCCGACTTCACCTTCACCGGGGGAGATCTTCTCGTAGCAGTCGGAACGCCGGACGGTTTGGCCGCAGCGGCAAAAATCTTGGCCAACGGCTGACTGGCGCGTGGACACAACCACCCTCGCACTGATCGAACTCGGCGCGGTCTTCTTCGCGCTTGGACTGCTCGGACGACTCGCTGCTCGCGTGGGGATGTCGCCGATCCCGTTCTACCTGATCGGCGGCCTGTGCTTCGGACAGGGCGGTTTCATCCAACTCGGAGACATTGGCGAGTTCTCCCATCTGGCAAGTGAGATCGGGATCGTCCTGCTCTTGTTGCTGTTGGGGCTCGAATACACCGCGGCCGAGCTCGTGACCGGTCTCAAACGCTCACGCGTAGCGGGCATCGTCGACATCGTCCTCAACGCGACTCCCGGCGCGGTGGTCGGCTTGATTCTCGGCTGGGGCGTCGTGGGGGCGACGGTCATGGCCGGCGTCACCTACATCTCGTCTTCGGGAATCATCGCCAAGGTGCTCAGCGACCTGGGGCGCCTCGGTAACCGCGAAACACCGGTCGTGCTGTCGATTCTGGTGTTCGAAGACCTGGCGATGGCGCTGTATCTGCCGATTCTGACCGCGATGCTTGCGGGCGTCAGCTTCATGGGCGGGCTCGAAGCGGTCGGGATCTCGTTGTTGGTCATCACCGTGGTTCTTGTTGTGGCCCTGCGATACGGGCGGTACGTCTCCGCGCTCCTCGACAGTCCCGACAGCGAGACGCTCCTGCTCAAGCTGCTCGGTGCCGCACTGTTGGTTGCCGGCATCAGTTCGGCGATGCAGGTGTCGGCGGCTGTGGGCGCGTTCCTCCTCGGGATCGCGATCTCGGGGTCGACGGCGCACAATGCCAGTCGCGTGCTCGAGCCCCTTCGAGATCTGTTCGCTGCAATGTTCTTCGTGGTCTTCGGTCTCAACACCGATCCCAGTTCCATTCCGCCCGTCCTCGGGTGGGCTGCGATCCTGGCCGTCGTCACCGCGATCACGAAGCTGATCACCGGCGCCTGGGCGGCCAGACGTCAGGGTGTCGCGCGAATGGGTCAAGCGCGCGCCGGTGCCGCCCTGATCGCCCGCGGTGAGTTCTCCATCATCATCGCCGGGCTGGCGGTGTCCGCGGGTGCGGTCGACGCCGAACTGGCGGCATTGGCAACGGCTTACGTGCTCCTGATGGCGGTCATCGGTCCAGTGGCGGCAAGAGTTATCGAACCGGTTGCCTCGTTGTACATCAAGGTTCGTACGAAGTCCTGATTGCGGCCCTATTCTGTCCGGATGTCGAACAGAATCGCCCGTCCCGCCGCGACAGTCCTGTGCGCGGTGATCCTCTCGTGCGGTCCGGTGCCGGCGCTCGCCGGGGGAATACCCGCGCTCGAACAAGCCGGACCTGCAGCTGCGCAGGTTGCCGCAGACCGATCGCTGCATCTCGAGGGTGCGTCGAACGCGCGTGACATCGGCGGTTACGTCACCGAGGAGGGGCGGACCGTTCGGTGGGGGAAGGTGTTTCGCTCGAATGCCCTCGACAAGCTGACGCCGTCGGATCTCGCGTCGTTGAGCGAACGCGGAGTGGAATCGGTGGACGACTTCCGCACGGTCGTCGAACGGACGCTCTCGCAGGACCGCATTCCGAACGGGGCACGAACCAACTGGTTCGACGTCATCGGAACCAACCCCGCCAACCTCCCGGCTCTGGTGGACATGCCCACGATGTACGCGTTGATGGCGACCGATCCGGGGGCGAGCCGCGCATTCCACGATGCTCTGGTGAACGTCGCGAACACCGAGGGTGCAGTCCTCTACCACTGCTCGGCGGGCAAGGACCGTACCGGCTGGATGACTGCGGTTCTTCTGACCCTCCTCGGCGTGAGCCGCGCCGACGTGAACGCCGACTACATGCTCAGCAACCAGTACCTCACCGGACCTCGCACCGGGAGTGCGTTCATCGACGGCGTCGAACAGTCGTGGCTGGACACGTCTTTCGCCACGGTGGATCGGGTGTACGGCAACTTCGACAACTACGTCCGGGACGGCCTGCAGTTGAGCGACGGGGACATCGCACAACTCCGGGACACACTCTTGGCCTGAGGCGGCAAACGAAGAAGAGCCGCTCTCCGGAAATCCGGAGAGCGGCTCTTCTTCGTATAGCTGGTGTGACTAGTCGAGGTAGTCGCGCAGAACCTGCGAACGCGACGGGTGGCGCAGCTTCGACATCGTCTTCGATTCGATCTGACGGATACGCTCACGCGTGACGCCGTAGACCTGTCCGATTTCGTCTAAAGTCCTCGGCTGGCCGTCGGTGAGGCCGAAGCGGAGGCGAACCACGCCGGCTTCGCGCTCGGACAGCGTCTCGAGTACCGACTGCAGCTGATCCTGCAGCAAAGTGAACGAGACGGCGTCGACTGCGACAACAGCTTCGGAGTCCTCGATGAAGTCACCGAGTTGGCTGTCGCCCTCGTCGCCGATGGTCTGGTCGAGAGAGATCGGCTCACGCGCGTACTGCTGGATTTCCAGCACCTTCTCCGGCGTGATGTCCATTTCCTTGGCAAGCTCTTCCGGCGTGGGCTCACGGCCCAGGTCCTGGAGCAGCTCACGCTGGATACGGCCGAGCTTGTTGATGACCTCGACCATGTGCACCGGGATGCGGATGGTGCGAGCCTGGTCGGCCATTGCGCGGGTGATGGCCTGACGGATCCACCACGTGGCGTAGGTCGAGAACTTGTAACCCTTGGTGTAGTCGAACTTCTCGACTGCACGGATCAGACCGAGGTTGCCTTCCTGGATGAGGTCCAGGAACGCCATGCCGCGGCCCGTGTAGCGCTTGGCCAGCGAGACGACCAGGCGAAGGTTGGCCTCGAGGAGGTGGTTCTTGGCGCGGTTGCCGTCGCGGCAGATCCAGCTCATGTCGCGTCGCTGAGCTGCAGGCAACTTCTCGCCCTTGTCAGCAAGATCCTGCATGATCTGCACGGCGTAGAGGCCGGCCTCGATGCGCTTGGCCAGTTCGACTTCCTCTTCGGCGTTGAGGAGTGCGACCTTGCCGATCTGCTTGAGGTAAGCGCGAACCGAGTCGGCGGACGCCGTCAGTTCGGCGTCCTTGCGTGCCTGGCGAAGAGCCTCGGACTCTTCCTCGTCCCAGACGAAGTCGCCGGAAGCCTTGTCCTTTTCGGACGGCTCTGCAGCGGTCTCTTCGTCTTCGCCGACTGCTACGACCTCGACGACATCGGACTCGACCTCGGCAAGGTCGCCGTCCGTGATGTCGATGTCTTCCAACTCGACATCGCCGTCTTCGGCATCAGGATCGCCGGCCTTCTTGGGGCTGGCCTTCTTAGCTGCTGCCTTCTTGGCCGGAGCTTTCTTGGCCGGAGCCTTCTTTGCTGCTGCCTTCTTGGCGGGAGCCTTTTTCGCCGGAGCCTTCTTGGCTGCCGGAGCGGTGACGGTGGCCGCCTCCACGGCTGGAGATTGTGGCTCTGACTCTGATGGAGAATCAGCAGTCTGACGTGTATCGGTGGCTGCCACGTACGCCCTTTCGTGACGGTGTCGTGCGGCGTCACGCCAGAGTGGTGATCCGGCGGAGAGGTCAATGGTTGTTGGCCGGCGCGCAGCCGGACTTCACCATTGTAACGACTCTCAGGAAACTCTTACGTCACGGCGGGCCGTAACAGGTAGATTTTCCGCTTTTCACGTGCAGGTTTTCTCATCCGGCGACGGGGGCCGGCCTGGTCAGTCCGACCGACGCGAGCGCAGCTCCGGCGATTCCAGCGGTGTTGAGGAGGGTGGCGGGGACGACCTTCGTGCGGTTGGTCAGGTGCGGAATCCACTTCTCGTGCTTGCGGCTGATTCCGCCTCCGGCGATGAAGAGATCAGGCCACAGCAGGTTCTCGAAGGTGGTTAGAACTCGGGAGACCTCGACCGCCCACTCCTTGTAGCTCCAGTCCTTTTTTTCCTTCACCGACGACGCCGCTCGATGCTCGGCTTCCTTGCCGTCGACCTCGAGGTGGCCGAACTCGGTGTTGGGCAACAGAACTCCGTTGTGCAACACGGCAGATCCGATTCCGGTGCCGAAGGTCAAGAGGATCACGACGCCGGAGGTGTCCTTGCCCGCGCCGAACGAGTCCTCGGCAATTCCGGCGGCGTCGGCGTCGTTGAGGACGGTGACTTCGCGCCCGCCCAGGGCCTTGCCGAAGAGCGAGGCCGCGTCGGTGTCGATCCAGGACTTGTCGATGTTCGCGGCGCTGCGCGCGACGCCGCCGGTCACGACAGCGGGCAACGTGATGCCGACCGGCCCGGTCCACTTTGCCTGCTCGACGATCTCGGCCACAGTGCCCGCGATCGCATCGGGAGTGGACGGCTGCGGGGTCAAGATCTTGATGCGGTCACCGATCATTTCCCCGGTGCTCAGGTCGATCGTGCCGCCCTTGACGCCGCTGCCGCCGACGTCGATCCCGAAACCTGTGGTTGTCATCGTCCTGCGCTCCTGAGTGTCGAATTCGAGGTCACGATCTACCGTTGCAAACACTAACCCGAACAAGGACTCGGGCGCGTGCGACTCCAGGCGTTCGAGTGGTGCCCCTCGGTAGAGATGTGTTGCGATGGTCCGGTGCGCCCTTCAGAAAGAACGTTGCCCGACTTTTCCGCCGATTCTCTGGACCCCGCACAATTGCGGGCAGTTGCCGTAGCCGTCGCCGAACGCGCAGCCGAACACGTCCGCGTGCGTCGGCCCGAGGTATTCGGCCTGGTGGGTTCCGGTGCCTCCGAGGGTGGTTCGGTTGCTGCGAAGAGCACGCCGACCGATCCCGTCACGGTGGTCGATACCGAAACCGAACAGGTGATTCGCGACCTTCTGGCGCAATTGCGCCCTGCAGATTCGATCTTGGGTGAGGAAGGTGGCGGAGACACCGACGATTCCGCGGGAGTTCGATGGGTTGTCGATCCCATCGACGGCACGGTGAATTTTCTCTACGGAATCCCCGCATTCGCCATTTCGGTGGCCGTACAGATCGACGGGATCTCAGTGGCCGGGGCTGTTGTCGACGTGTCGCTGGAAACAACGTATTCCGCGCACCGGGGCGGCGGCGCAACCATGGCCACGGCCGACGGCGTCCTCGGCGAACTGCACGCCAATGAGGTGACCGAACTGTCAATGGCTCTGTTGGCCACCGGTTTCGGCTACGGAGCGGATCGCCGAAAGGTGCAGGGCACCTTGATCGGGCAGATCCTGCCGCAGGTTCGCGACATCCGACGCATAGGTTCGGCTGCTTTGGATCTGTGCATGGTTGCCACCGGCCGGGTCGACGCTCACTTCGAGCACGGGCTGAGTCCGTGGGACTGGGCCGCGGGCTCCCTGATCGCTTCCGAAGCGGGCGCCGTGATCAACGTCCCGGCGCCCAATTCCACGTCGGCCGACGGCGATGTCGTCTATGCGGTGGCTCCGGCGATCGCCGAGCAGTTCGCGCACATGCTCAGTTCGATCGGCGCAGATCAGCCGATTCCGAGCTGAGGCCGAACCGGGTTTGTCAGCAGCGCGCCGTGCGCGCTGCTTTGAGCAGTGCGATGTCCATCGGAGCGACTTCGGCGTTTGCGGGCTGCTCGGCCAGAGCATGCAGGATCGCGGTGGCGTCGGTGTTGGGGGTCAGGGCGCCCTTGTTGTAGGTGCCGAGAGCCAGGTCGACGGTGTCGTCGCCGCGGCCGTCCTGGACCAGTTCGGCGCAGGGGGCGACCAGCCAGACGGAACTGGCGGCGGCGAGGCCGTTCGCTCCGAAGCGGATCTGGCCCTGGCACTCCATGTTCTGGTCGACGTAGACGGGGTCGTTTCCGACCTGGACGTCCGGCGCGCTGGAGAAGCCGAACTCGCTCAGTTGCGCTGCCACCTGGGCGGCCTGACCGTGTTCGCCGTTGGCATTGAACACACGAACCTTGGTGGCCGCCAGGGGAGCGGGATCCACGTCGAGCAGCTTCGAACGGTCGACGACGGTTCCCAGCGGTAGTGGCGCCGCTGCCGAGGGATCGGAGGAAGGCTGCGGGAGGTTGCAGGCGACGGTGTCACTGACTTCTGCCTCGGCGCTCAGGATGCGGACCCACAAGACACTGCCGATCAATGCGAGTACCGCGAACACGGCGATCACCGGCCACGCGCGCCGACGGCGGAACGGACGTCCCTGGTCATCGGTAGAGCTGCCTTCGGTGATCAGAGAAACCACGGTATCCCTCGACTTTCTTGACGAAACTTCTACTTCGCCATCGGGCCGAGCGGCGCCGGCATGACGTTCGGTGCCTACCTTAGAGGGCTTGTGTGACGACACAGCCGAAGCGCGGCTCGACGCGTCGGGCCGCTGGCGATCGCCCAACGGTAGTTGGGCAACTAGCGGGCAGTTTCTACCCGGATCCGGTCTGAAAATGTCGCCGAAAGGTCACAACTTGCTCTTGCCTTGGTGACAATTCGCAGTCGTTTTTCGGAAATTTCCGATTCGGTTACTACTTTCGTGCTCACGTCGGCTACTGTCTGGCGGCCCAGGTCGTTCAACTGGGCATCGGCCGGACGCCGAAATGACAACCAAATGAGGCGCAGATCACGTTCCCGGAAGGAACTTCCGGGCACTAATTCCAGTCCTGCAGCGTTATGCAGCGACAGGGAATGATCTGGATGCCACGGCGGTTTCCATGCGCATCAAGGATCTACCGGATTCTCGGCGCACACGGGACCGGGATACACGAAGAGGATGGGGTAGACGAGATGGCAACTGACTACGACGCACCGAGGCGTACAGAGTCCGACGAGGTTTCGGAGGACTCTCTCGAGGAGCTGAAGGCGCGACGCAACGAAGCGCAGTCAGCCGTCGTCGACATCGACGAGACGGACACCGCGGAGTCCTTCGAGCTGCCGGGTGCCGACCTTTCCGGCGAGGAACTCTCGGTTCGAGTTGTTCCGAAGCAGGCAGACGAGTTCACGTGTTCGAGCTGCTTCCTGGTTCATCACCGCAGCCGCCTGGCCAGTGATGCCAACGGACAGCTCGTATGCATGGACTGCGCTGCCTGATCTCCCTTCCCGGTGGTCGACCCGTCAGCTCGCGGGTCGACCAAGGGTCGGGAAGTACTGCTTTGCTGTGACCGCGCTGGTCAGCGATCCAGCGCAGCCAGCAGATCAGCGGGACGACGTGTGCTCACCAGCCAGTACGGCGTGGGATCCTCCGGGTCGTCGAGCACGATCAACACCATTGTCTTGACCCATGGGCGATGTTGGACGAACGCCGACGGATCGAGTTGGCGCCCCATCGCCGCACTCTTTGCGGAAGCCGGCACTGCTGCCGCCCGCGAAATCAGTTCGACCGGCAGGTGGGCTCGACCCACGTGCAGTTCTTTCACCCCTGCTGTCTCCACCACCTCGACGCGCATCCGGCTGAGCCAGAATGCCGCCCAGATCGGGATGGGGAGCAGCACGACGTACGCCAGGTACGAGAGAAGCCCCGGGCGGCCCATGTGGACCTCGGCCGCGAGGAGTCCGGCTACGGCCAGCCCGGCGATCCACCACCAGATCGGCACCCACAGGCGCTCGGAGAACAGCGTCGTGGACGGGGGCGTTGTGGTGGCGACGTCAGGTCGAGATGTTTCGGGCACCTGTCAAGGATAGTCCGTCGCTACGAGTAGTCTTGGCCCACGTGAGCGACCATCTCTCCATCGCCTTGAAGCGACTGGATCCAGACCTGCCCGTTCCACAGCGTGCACATCCCGGAGATGCGGGTGTGGATCTGTGCTCCACCAGCGATGTCACCATCGAACCCGGCCACCGAACACTGGTCGGAACGGGGATCGCGATCGCTTTGCCGGTGGGCACCGTCGGGTTGATCCATCCGCGTTCCGGGCTTGCCGCAAAATCGGGACTGTCGATCGTGAACGCGCCCGGAACCGTGGACGCGGGATACCGGGGCGAACTCAAGGTCTGCTTGATCAATCTCGATCCGGCCACAGCCATCGACATCCGCCGCGGTGACCGAATCGCTCAGCTCGTGGTTCAACGAGTCGAACTTCCGGTTTTCGAGGAAGTCGAGTCGCTGGACGACACGACCAGAGGAACCGGAGGCTACGGTTCCAGCGGCGGTCACGCGATACTCGATACCGATGCGCCTGGCGCGGTCGTCGGAGAGGGAGTCTGAATCATGTTCGGACGCAAGAAGAAGACAGACGTCGACGAGGAACCCACCAGCTTCTTCGGTGACGAGAACGACGAGTCGGTGGAGATCGACGAGGTCGAAGACGATCTCGACGTCGCCGGCGACGAGTTCGGCGACGAATCGGAAGGCCCTTACGACATCACGGAGATCGATTCCGACGATCCGACGGCAGGCCGTGACGGTCAGCGCCTGGATCTCGGTTCCGTTCTGGTGCCGATGCCGACCGGCGGACAGTTGCAGGTCGAGATGGCACCCAACGGTTCGCCGCAGGCCGTGCACCTGGTCACCGAACATGGCCGCATCACGGTTGCTGCATACGCCGCCCCGAAATCACCCGGTCAGTGGCGTGAGGTCGTTGCCGAGCTCGCGCAGTCGCTTCGCGACGACAATTCTGCGGTGAGCGTCGAGAACGGCCCTTGGGGCCGGGAACTGGCTGCCGTGACGGCCAACATGGACCTGCGGTTCATCGGCGTCGACGGTCCGCGGTGGATGGTGCGCTGCGTGGTTGCGGGTCCGAGCGGATCCACCGCCGCGAACACCCCTTTGGTGGCAATCGCACGCGACATCCTGCGAGACACCGTCGTCAACCGAGGATCGGAGCCGCATCCGGTGCGGACACCGCTGCCCGTCGTGCTCCCGCAGGTACTCGCCGAGCAGTTGGCGGCCGCACACGAGCAGCAGTTGGCGACAGCGCAGCAGCAACAGGTTGCCGCCCAGCAGCAACAGCAGTCAGCTCCGCCCGCTCCGCCGGCACCTCCAGCGCGACCGACCCCGCCGCCGCGTAGCGGCGAATCCGGTTCTGCCATGCAGCAATTGGGTCAGTAGCAGGGTTTCTTTCAGGCGCTCGCGGTGGTATCGGATTCGATCGCCGCGAGCGCTTTGATGCAGGTGGCCCCGAGAACCGCGGGGTCGCGCCCGATCATGTCGAGCGTCGTCGTGGCGACTGCGCCGCGGGGGAGTGTATTCGCCCAGGCCTGCGCCACTGCCGCGGGATGAACCGGATCGTCCACCGCCGAAGCGATGCCGACCGGAATGCCCACCGCCTGTAACGCGCTCTCGCTGAGCGAGTGGTACGACGCCGCCTCGTCGAGCGCGGCCGGGAGATCGGGCCATTGAGAGCGCCAGGAGCGCTCGAGTTCGGCTCCGAGCCACGCCGGACTCGACGCGAGCATCGCTGCGATCACCGCCTCCAATCCTTCGGAGCGCAGTTGTGCTGCGGTGAACCTCGCGCTCGCTGCAGCGGGTGCGTCGTCCGCCGACCCGATCCAGGCCGGAAGCGCTGCCAACACACTCACGGTTCTATCGGGGTTCTCGGCGGCCCACTGGAGCGCCACGGCGGCCCCGATCGAGACGCCTCCGACGATGATTCGGCCGTGCGTGTCCGCGGCTCGGTCCATCGCGTCCAGATAGCCGTCCACGACACGCCGAGGGTCCGGTTCAATTGCGACGATGCGCACACCCAGAGCCGCTAGCGGCGCCCGGAATGCGCGGTCTGCGAAGTGGGCGTCAGAGCCTGTACCTGGGAGAACGACGGCAACGGTCGCCGATTCTGAGTTCTGCATCTTTTGATCTTGCCCGGTGCCCCCGAGACGCGGACTGACCGGTGTGGTTACACGCTCGTAATGGGTCTACAGTGGCGATCACACAGCCCTTCACGTGACGCGAAACCCTTGCGTCACACATGTTCGCAGGAGCGCGCAATGGCACCCGCCGCCGCAGGATATTTTCGTCGACTGACCCAGCGTCTGACCGAGGACGTCGACCAGTTGGACGCCCAGGAGATGGCCGAGTCCAACAAGGCTTCCGGAGGTCAGAAGGCCTGCGATTGTCGTCGCGGTGAAGAAGTCACGATGGTGGGCCGACTCCGCAGCGTCGACGCGTGTCCCAAGTCGGGAAATGCCAGCATCGAGGCCGAGTTCTTCGACGGCACCGAGGTGATCAATCTCGTCTGGATCGGGCGTCGCCGGATCCCGGGAATCGAGACCGGTAAGACCCTGCTGATCCGCGGCCGTGTGGGCGAGCGTGACGGTCGCAAGGCGATCTTCAACCCTTACTACGAACTGCGCGGCGAATAGGCGCGTTTCCCGCATTTACCGTGCAACTCGGTGACTGTGGCACCCTCGACAGGTGACTGAAACACAACAGCGATCGGTAATCGACCAACTCGGCGGGCTGAGTGGTCTGATCTATTCGTCTTTGCCGATTCTGATTTTTGTCCCGGTCAACAGCATCTGGAACCTTACCGCGGCAATCTGGGCCGCATTGGGCGTCGCTGTCGCTATCGCGGCCTGGCGCCTTTTCCGCAAGGATTCCCTCCAACCCGCAATTTCCGGGTTTCTCGGAGTCGGAGTTTCCGCGTTCATCGCCTATCGCACGGGCGATGCCAAAGGATATTTCCTCTTCGGTATCTACACGAGCCTCGCCTACGGTGCGGTCTTCCTGATTTCCATCCTCGTGCGCTGGCCCCTCGTCGGAATCATCTGGGGTTATCTCAACGGGCACGGCAATCTCTGGCGCAAGCACAGCTCCGCCGTCCGGCTCTACGACATCGCGACGGCGGCGTGGGCGCTGGTCTTCGGTGCACGGTATCTCGTTCAGTCACAGCTCTACGACACCGACCACACCGGATGGCTCGCAGTCGCGCGTATCGGCATGGGTTGGCCGTTGACCGGTTTGGTGCTGCTCGTGACGGTCTGGGCTGTGCGGAAGGCCGATCGCATCGTCGAGCCGGAACCGGTTGTGGAGCCCGAAAGCAGCGAGCCCACCGCAACGGACGCAGGGTCCGAAGAGGTGGGCTCGGTGAATCTGACGAAGCCGCGCGAAGACCGCGATCTCAGCTGATCAGGTCCTGGTACTCGGGGTGCTTGTCGAGAAACTTCACGACGTACGGGCAGACCGGGTGAACCTTGAGGCCACGGGCGCGTAGGTCGTCCAGAGCCTGGCGGACCAGAATCGCGGCCAGCCCGAATCCTTCGAAGGCCGGGTAGATCTCGGTGTGGTTGAACGAGACGACGTCACCGGACGTGGTGTAGTCCTCGATGCCGGCGAGGTCGCCGTCTGCATGGATCTCGTACCGGCTCTGGGCTGGATTGTCGGTGACTACGGTGTTTTCGGGTGCTTGTGCCATGTGATTCCCTTTCGTCGTCAGTGTGTTCGTCGGTCAATTCTCCAGGCGGAGTGCAACGCGCAACTGATCCTCGGCGTCAACGGCCGCGACGAACAGGAGTTCGTCTCCACCTTCGATGGGATCGTCCATCTGCGGGACGATCACACGCCCGCCCCGCAGAATGGTGACCAGTGCGCAGTCCCGCGGAAGTTCGAGCTTCTTGACGGCTTTTCCGGCAAGAGGTGTGTTGTCGGGCAACGTGATCTCGACGAGATTGGCCTGCCCCTGCCGCAGTGTCATCAGTTTGACCAGGTCACCGACGGAGACGGCTTCTTCGACGAGCGAAGCGAGCATCCGCGGTGTCGAGACGGCGACGTCGACGCCCCACGACTCGTCGAAGAGCCATTCGTTGCGGGGATCATTGACGCGGGCGACAACTCGGCGAACGCCGAACTCGGTTTTCGCGAGCAGACTGAGGACCAGGTTGGCCTTGTCGTCTCCGGTTGCGGCGATCACGACCTCGTAGGACTCCATCGACGCGTCCTCGAGGCGGCTGAGTTCGCACGCGTCCGCGTGTACCCACTTCGCCTCGGGCACCGACTCCGGTTCGATGTGATCGAGTTTGCGCTCGATCAGCATGACGTCGTGTGAGCTTCGAATCAGCTCTCGCGCAATGGAGCGGCCTACGGCGCCGGCTCCGGCGATGGCGACCTTCATCGAGAACTTCCAATCACGTTGTAGTGCAACACAGTCGCAGGCTTGTTGTGAGGGGCGGCGTTCGGATCAGTCATCTGCGGCCTCCGTCAGTCGTCACTCGGCGGCGGGTTGCCGGCCAGTGCGATCGCTTCGGCGACAGTTCCCGATACCGCGGCGATGTAGACCTGGTCGTCGGCCTGGATGACGGTCTTGCGATCGGGGAGCACGCCGGTTCCGAATCGGATGATGAAGGCGACTCTCGAACTGGTCGCGCTCTCGAGGAGTGCGATCGGCTTGCCGGCCCAATCCTCGTGCAGGGCAAGTTCGGTAATCGCAACAGTGCCCGAAGGATCGCGCCACTTCGCGGTCTGACTTTCCTTGGTCAGCGTGTGAAGGAAGCGATCCGTCGACCACGGCACGGTCGCGACGGTGGGGATGCCGAGGCGCTCGTAAACAGCGGCACGCTTGGCGTCGTAAATACGCGCGACGACGCGTTCGACGCCGAAAGTCTCGCGTGCGACTCGCGCCGCGATGATGTTGGAGTTGTCTCCCGATGACACCGCAGCGAAGGCGTCGGCCCGCTCGATGCCCGCCCGGACCAGCACGTCACGGTCGAACCCCATTCCCAGAACCTTGGTTCCCGGGAAGTCGAGATCGAGACGCAGAAACGCACTCTGATCGCGGTCGATGACGGCGACCTCATGTCCGATCCTGGTCAGAGACGCGGCGAGGGAAGAACCCACTCGACCGCACCCCATGATGACGACATACACGCCCTACTCCGTTCATGGACCCTCATGGCGCGATTGCACGCCGAATCGAACGGTACAGCCCCTCACGGGAAGAGCAAGTACAACGGTCGCCTGCGTGCCGGGTGTCACGACAAAAGGTGAAGTTGGGGCTCTGATGACTCCGAATCGGGCGAGACGGCTTACGCTTTGCACGTGTCTAAGCTCTCGACCGCTACCAAGCGGCTCCTGCTCGGTCGGCCGTTCCGAAGCGACAAACTCGGGCACACGCTGCTACCCAAGCGAATTGCACTACCGGTCTTCGCGTCCGACGCGATGTCGTCCGTCGCGTATGCCCCCGAAGAAATCTTCCTGGTTCTCTCCGTCGCGGGTATTTCCGCGTATGCGTACACGCCCTGGATCGGATTGTCCGTCGCCATCGTCATGGCTGTGGTGGTGGCGAGTTACCGCCAGAACGTCCATGCATACCCGTCCGGTGGCGGCGACTACGAGGTTGCAACGGTCAACCTCGGCCCGACCGCCGGTCTGACCGTCGGTAGTGCGCTGATGGTCGACTACGTGCTGACGGTCGCCGTGTCGATCTCGTCGGCGGCGTCGAACATCGGCTCGGCTCTGCCGTTCGTCGCGCAGCACAAGGTGTTGTTCGCGGTTGCGGCGATCGTGTTGCTGACCGCGGTCAACCTTCGCGGTATCCGTGAATCCGGTACCGCGTTCGCAATTCCGACCTACGCATTCATCGTCGGCATGTTCCTGATGCTCGGGTGGGGATTCTTCCGGATCTACGTTCTTGGTGAAGACGTGCACGCGGAATCGTCGTCGTTCACACTCAACGCCGAGGATTCGCATCTGTACGGAATTGCCTTCGCGTTCCTGATCGCGCGCGCCTTCTCCTCGGGCTGTGCTGCATTGACCGGCGTCGAGGCCATCAGTAACGGCGTACCGGCGTTCCAGAAGCCGAAATCGCGCAACGCGGCCACGACCTTGCTGCTGCTCGGGTCGATCGCCATCGTCCTGTTGATGGGCATCATCATCCTGGCTCAGAAGATCGGCATCGTCTACGCACACAATCCGCAGGAACAGCTGGTCGGTGCGCCGGAGGGTTACCACCAGAAGACCTTGATCGCGCAGATCGCCGAAGCCGTGTTCAGTGGTTTCCCGATCGGATTCTTCTTCATGGCGATCGTCACGGCACTGATCTTGGTTCTGGCCGCGAACACCGCGTTCAACGGATTCCCGGTACTCGGATCGATCCTGGCGCAGGACCGGTACCTACCGCGTCAGCTGCACACGCGCGGCGACCGACTGGCATTCAGCAACGGAATCCTCTTCCTCTCCGGTGCTGCGATCGCATTCGTCGTGGTGTTCGGCGCCGAGGTCACCAAGCTCATCCAGCTGTACATCGTCGGCGTCTTCGTCTCGTTCGTGCTCAGCCAGACGGGCATGATCAAGCACTGGACTCGGCATCTGAAGTCCGAGACCGACAAGGCACAGCGGGCCCGGATGCAGCGCTCGCGAGTGATCAATTCGATCGGTCTCGCAATGACCGCCACCGTCCTGATCATCGTTCTGATCACCAAGTTCGCTGCCGGCGCCTGGATCGCCATCGTCGCGATGGTCGCGATCTTCATCGTGATGAAGATGATCCGCAAGCACTACGACAGCGTCGCAGCCGAGCTCGAGGAGCAGGAGTGGGACGGCGTACTTCCCAGCCGCACACACTCGATCGTGCTCGTCTCGAAGTTGCACATGCCGACCATGCGAGCTCTCGCCTACGCGCGAGCCACGCGACCGGACACCCTCGAAGCCATCACGGTCAACGTCGACGAGCCCGACACCCGTGCACTCGTGCGTGAGTGGGAGAAGAGCGACGTGACGGTTCCGCTCAAGGTGATCGAGTCGCCGTACCGCGAAATCACCAAGCCGGTTCTCGATTACGTCAAGCGTGTACGACGCGATGCTCCGCGTGATGTCGTCACCGTCTTCATTCCCGAGTACGTCGTCGGACACTGGTGGGAGCAGATCCTGCACAATCAGAGCGCGCTTCGTCTGAAGAGTCGTCTGCTCTTCCAGCCCGGCGTGATGGTGACCAGCGTTCCGTGGCAGCTGAGTTCGTCGGCAAAGGCAAAGCCGCTGGACATCGAGAAGACCGCAGGCGCCACGCGTCGCGGTTACGACACCGGCGAGAAATGATCACCGGCGAAAAATGATCGGCAACATCGAAATGGCAGGCGTAGTTCGTTGAGTGAGAATTGGACCGGGCAGACCTTCGAGGTCGATCTGGGCAACCCCGGTCACGGCGGGTTCGTCGTCGCCCGGCACGAGGGACGGGTCGTGTTCGTCCGTCACGGTTTGCCGGGGGAGCGGGCGCTGGTCCGGGTGACGGAGGACAAGGGCGGATCGTTCTGCCGCGCCGACGCGATCACAGTTCTCGACGCATCTGCGCATCGCATCGATCCGACATGCCCGATCTCCGGCCCGGGCGGGGCGGGCTGCTGCGACTACTCGCATGCGGATCTGAGTGTCCAACGTGAGATGAAGACCTCGGTCGTGCGTGAGCAGCTTCTGCGACTCGCTCGTGTCGAATCGGACGTCGCGGTAGAGGAACTACCTGGAACCGGAGACGGAACGGGTTGGCGCACGCGAGTCCGGTTGGCGGTGGACGGGCACGGGGTCGCGGGATACCACGCGTACCGGAGCAACCGGATCGTCACGGACCTGCGCTGCACCCAGATCGATCAGAGCGCGTACGACGGTCTCGGCGGTGCGCAATGGGCGCCAGGGAGCGAGCTGCAGGTCGTTCTCGACGCTGCCGGTCAGCGGCACGTCGTGGAAATTGCCGCACCCGCGGTGTCCAAGACGGGACGGCGGACGCCGGGGCGTCGCGGCGCGATGGCACGCCGAGCGGCGAGCGGCGGCCCGCGAAAGACCCGAGTGGCCATCGGATCGGACACAGTGACCGAGCGCGTCGGCAATCGAGAATGGGCGCTGGCCGCGACCGGTTTCTGGCAGGCCCATCGCGGCGCTGCGAACGCGTACTCACAGGTGGTCGGGGAGTGGGCCGGAGCCGCTACCGCGGACACGGCGTGGGATCTCTACGGCGGAGTCGGGGTTTTCGCATCCGTGCTCGCCGACCTTGTCGGGCCGTCCGGCGTGGTGGAGTCAGTCGAATCTTCGGCGCGCGCAGTTGCGGACGGGCGGGCAGCTCTGTCCGATCTCGGTCAGGTGCGCTTCCACAGCGCCCGCGTCGAGAACGTCATCGCGGATCTGGAGCGTTCGCCTGCCGTCGTCGTGCTCGACCCGCCACGTGCGGGAGCCGGCCGTCCGGTCGTGGAAGCTCTCGCCGCAACGGGCGCCGAACGGATCGTGCACATCGGGTGCGACCCGGCGTCGTTCGGCCGCGATATCGGTCTCTACCTGGAGCAGGGCTTCAGAATCGGCGGCCTCCGGGCGTTCGACGCCTTCCCTCAGACACACCACATGGAGTGCATCGCGCTCCTCGAACGCTGACGCGTCCCGAAATCTTTCCCTGAAACGGTGTGACGCTTCTCGCGTTCAGAACAGTTGCTTGCATTACGCAACTAATCGTATAGTTTCGTTCTGCAAGTAGTTTTCCGTTTTCAAGTCACGGCTCGTTCGGGCCGCTCGAATTCAGGGGTAGGCAATGTCGGTACAGCCGGAGACGGCCCAGGCGCTCGTCGACACGATCTTCATGTTCGGCAGATCGCTGCGAGCCGCGGTCACCACCGGTGCAGACAGCCTGCTGCCGCCTGCGCTGGTCAGTGTGTTGTTCATGCTGGCAGCGCGTGGGGAGTGCCGACAGAACGAATTGGCCGTCGATCTGTGTGTCAGTCAGTCGTCGCTCAGCCGGCAAATGTCGGATCTGGTCGACGCTGGGTATGTCGAGAGAAATCCCGATCCGGCTGACAAGCGGGCGTTCCGCATCCGAGTATCGGAAGAGGGACACGACGTTTTACGGAGAACCACGCAGCGGCGTGCGGCGCGTTTGCGCAACATGCTCGAAGACTGGAGCCAGGAAGAGGCCATGGCCGCAGTGACATCGCTGCAACGTCTCAACGAGACGTTCGGCGCATCGAATCGGCAGGCCTCACCGGCAGTTCCGCACACGGGCGTAGAAAGTATTGGGAGATAAGGCACATGGCAGCAACAGTAGGAGAAACCCGGGCAAGTACCGGAGGTGACGGATCGGCTCGCGAAGCGGGCGCGATGACTCACCGCGAAATTCTCGAAGCACTCACCGGACTGATCGCAGCGCTGTTCACCGCGCTGCTCAGCAGCACCATCGTTTCGACAGCGCTTCCCACGATCATCGGTGAACTGCACGGAACTCAGACGCAGTACGCCTGGATCATCACCACGGCACTGCTCGCCACTGCGGCATCGACGCCGATCTGGGGCAAACTGGCCGACCTTTACAACAAGAAGGTCCTGGTCCAGACCGCGATCGTCATCTTCGTGATCGGCTCGGTTATCGCCGGCGCGGCGCACAATGTTCCGTTGCTGCTGGGTGCACGTGTCATCCAGGGCATCGGCATGGGCGGCCTGACTGCTCTCGTCGTAGCCATCATCGGCACGATCATCCCGCCGCGAGATCGCGGTCGCTACTCCGGATACATGGGTGCGGCAATGGCCGTCTCGATGTCCGGTGGGCCGATCCTCGGCGGCGTCCTCGTGGACACTGCCGGCTGGCGCTGGTGCTTCTACGTGTGTGTTCCGTTGGCAGTCATCGCACTGTTCCTGCTTCAGCGCACACTGCACGTCGAGACCGTGAAGAAGGACAACGTCTCCATCGACTGGATGGGCGCCACCTTGCTCACCGCCGGTGTCAGCGTCCTGCTGATCTGGGTTTCGTTTGCCGGTCAGGACGACTACTACGCCTGGTTCTCGAAGGAGTCGGCCTTCTTCGTCATCGGTGGTCTGGCCCTGCTCGGCCTGACGATGTTCGTCGAATCCAAGGTCAAGGATCCGATCCTGCCGATCAAGATCATCACCGAGCGCACAACTGCTCTCGCGATCATCGCCTCGATCGCAGTCGGTGTCGGCCTCTTCGGCGCGACGACCTTCCTGACGCAGTACTTCCAGACCGCACGCGGATTCGATCCCACCGAAGCCGGATTGCTCACCATTCCGATGGTCGCAGGCATGCTCGTCGCCTCCGTCGGCTCGGGACAGCTGATCACCAAGTTCGGTCAGTGGAAGCCCTTCATCGTCGCCGGCGCGGTACTGCTGCTGGTCGGTTTCGGGCTGCTGTCGACGATCGACCACGCCACCAGCCTCTGGACCATCGGAATCTTCATCGCCATCGTCGGTCTGGGTACCGGCATGTTGATGCAGAACATCGTGCTCGCGGTGCAGAACACGGTCAGCGTCGAGAACATCGGTGCCGCCAGCAGTATCGTGGCGTTCTTCCGCACGTTCGGCGGCGCGATCGGCGTGTCGGTGCTCGGTTCGATTCTTGCGACCCGCGTCAAGACACTGACAGTCGATTCGGTCTCCACCTTGCCGCCCGAGCAGCAGGCAGTAGCTGGAAAGAGCCTCCAGGACGGCCTCGACCTGAGCAATATGCCTGACTTCGTCTCGCAGATCGTTCGGTTCGCCTACGGCGACGCAACAGGACGGATCTTCCTGGTCGCAGCCGTCGTCGCTGTGGTCACGCTCGTGTCGGTCATCTTCATCCCGAACCGTCCGCTGCGCACCACGATCGACATCGCGACTCCTGACGCCGAGCAGAAGTACGAAGAAGAGCGCGAAGAGAAGAACGAAGAGAAGAACCTCACTCGCTGATCCGCATGCCCGGCTGGTCTACCGCCGGCCGCGTCTTCTGAACAGTTCTGTCACGCCATAGCCCATCGAACGCGGACAGAGATCGATTCTTCGATCTCTCCGCGTTCGACGGCTATCGGGGCCGAATCCGCTTTCATCGCCGCGACACGTCCGCGCATCGGCACGATCTGGTCGAAGTCCTCGAGCACCTCGAGAACTTCGACCAGATCTTTGTCTGCCAGGTCTGCGAACTGTCTGGCTTTCGATTCGGCTGCCGTCCATGCCAATTCGCGTGCTTTTGTCGCCAGATCGCTGCGGTCGTCGAGGTCGAACTCGAGCCCGTCGAGCCGAATCGCGTCGCCGCCCACCGATACACACGCCGCGATGACGGCGGCGGGGGAGTTCGCCGCTTCCGGCTCCAGCTCTCGCAGTACGACTCGGAAAGTTGTCGATGCGGTGAATCCTGTTGTCTCCTGGCGGCCTCCGTCACTCCAGTGAGTCTGCGGATGGACGCTCAGCCCGGCGGTGGTGAGGTCCGCTCCGCGCACACCGCGCGCGTGCAGGGTCTCGGTCAGAGCAGTGGACAGACGCGCGACGGCGTCGAATGCGTCGGAAACGGCCGTCTGCGTCACCGATACTCCGATCGTCAGCCGCACGATGTCGGGAACAGTTGTTGCAGTGGCAGTTCCGGTCACCGTGACAGTGGACGGCTCCGAGGTGAGGGCGGTGGTCGGCATGTGTACTTCCTATCCGATTCGTCCGGCGGATATGACACTCCGCAACATCAGGTCCAATTGCTCGTAGGCTCCCGCAGCCAGTCGTTCGAGCAGCGCAAGTTTCAACTCGGGTGCCTGCGCGGTCAGTTCTGCATATCGCTCCGGAGTCAGCACGGCCACGGTGACCGTGGAATCGGCGCGGATGTCGTTGAGGAACGGAGTGTCGAGGAACATCGTCATCTCGCCGAACGTCATTCCGGCGGAGAGCGTCGTGATGCGGTGCTCGACCCCGTGCGCGTCGGTGAACATGGTGCTGACCTGGCCACTGAGAATCAGGTAGAAGCCAGACGCCGATTCACCTCGGCGGGCGATCTTCTCGCCGCGGGCATAGGTACGAGTCTCCAACTCTGCCGAGAATCCCTCGATCTGTGCCGCTGACAGAGCATCGAGAACTGGGTGGTCCTCGATCGAGATCGTCGACGCCTGCCGTTCGGCCTCACAATGCACCGCAAGCAACGTGTCTTCGCACCACTGCATGGCGGAATCGAGATCCGCAAAAACCCGACCACTTCTTCTGGCGGGGTCGATGCTCGAACTTCGTTGTCCCAGCAGTCCTTGCGGATCGACGACGGCCACCGCACAAGCCTGCTCGGCCAGTTGAACCTGCAGCGCAGTGATCATGCGTACTGCGACGTCGCTGGCGTCGTCGACACGGCGGACGTCGATGACGACAACTTCGAGGCCCTCGTCCACCGAGCCGATTTCGCGGACCGCCGATTCGGCACCGGTGAAGAGGAGATCGCCGTGCAGTTCGTAGACCCGGCTGCGCTTGCCGACGTCGTCGAGCACAGCCTGTTCGGTCGGGGTGCGTCGTACTCGCGACGGTGCTTCGATGACGCTGTATCTGGCCCGGATCGACGAGCGTGACGCCCGCGTCACGTGGAGGAAGTGCAGTTCGAGTTCCTTCGACAGTGCGCGGGCAGACGCAACTCCGCGAACGCTGTTTCCGTGAACGTCGAGCCTGGGGGAGTACACCGCGATGCCGATCTGGCCAGGCAGAACCGCCAGGACTCCGCCGCCGACGCCGCTCTTGGCCGGCAATCCGACCTCTACCAGCCACTTGCCGGCGCCGTCGTACATTCCGCACGTAGCCATGACGCTGAGGACCTGTTCGACGCCCGCGGGAGCCAGCGCGCGCTCGTGGGTGAGCGGATTGACACCGTTGTTCGCCATCGTCGCAGCCATCAGACTCAGGTCGCGGCAGGTCACGTCGATCGAGCATTGACGGAAATACAGGTCGACGGCCTCGTCGGGATTGCCGGTGATGACGTCGAAGGATCGCAGCATGTGTCCGATCGCGCGGTTGCGGTGACCGGTGCGCGCCTCGGAGGTGTAGATCGACTCGTTGAATGCCAGTTCGCGGCCCGCGTACCTCGAGTACGCCGAGCGGATGCGCTCGAAGCGGGCCTCGGGATTCGGGCCGGCGACCAGTGATGCAGCGGTGATCGCCCCGGCATTGATCATGGGGTTTCGTGGCCGTTCGGTGAGCGGGTCGAGGCTGATTTCGTTGAACGGCTCGCCGGATGGTTCGACGTCGATTTTCGCGGCAACCGCCTCGCTTCCCCGATCGGCGAGAGCCAAGGCGTAGGTGAAGGGTTTCGAGATCGACTGAATGGTGAACGGGATTCGCGAGTCGCCGATCTCGTAGACGTAACCGTCGACGGTGGCGATGCAGATTCCGAACGAATCGGGGGCGACCGCCGCGAGTTCGGGGATGTAGTCGGCCAACTCGCCCTCGTCGAGTGATCGGACTTCGTCGAACACTCGCGTTATCAGGTCTTCGACCACAGTTCCCATATGTCGACCTTAAGCCGACATGGCGGTCGTTTTGTGGAACAAGAGTTGTCGAGTCGATTGCGACGGATCCCATTTGTCTGTGATTGCGATCACGAGCGATCCGTGGGATTTCGCTGTTACGCGAAGTCACACCGGATTCGGGCCGAGTCCGCGTGTCGGTTCGCCGGAACGCTCCGTAGACTGGCAGCACTGTCGCGAAGACAGCCGCGGCGCGCACCGGTGCAGCTGTGAAGCACGGAGGGAGCGATCTCGTTGGGTGTTCTTGCCCGCATTCAGGGTCCTGACGATCTACGTCAGTTGAGCCACGCCGAGATGACGGAGTTGGCCGACGAGATTCGTGAGTTCCTCGTGCTGAAGGTCGCTGCGACCGGTGGTCACCTCGGGCCCAACTTGGGCGTCGTGGAGTTGACCCTCGCACTGCACCGAATTTTCGACTCGCCGCAGGACGCGATCATCTTCGACACGGGCCATCAGGCCTATGTGCACAAGATCCTCACCGGTCGTCAGGATCAGTTCGACACTCTGCGTAAGCAGGGCGGACTGTCCGGGTATCCGTGCCGCGCCGAGAGCGAACACGACTGGGTCGAGTCCTCTCACGCTTCCGCCGCGTTGTCCTATGCCGACGGCCTCGCGAAGGCCTTCGCGCTCACGGGCCAGAATCGCCACGTTGTCGCCGTCGTCGGTGACGGCGCCCTGACCGGCGGAATGTGTTGGGAAGCCCTCAACAACATCGCAGCCGGAAAAGACCGTTCGGTGGTGATCGTCGTCAACGACAACGGCCGCTCGTACGCGCCGACCATCGGCGGCCTCGCCGACCATCTTTCGGCACTGCGCACCGCGCCGAGTTACGAGCGCGCCCTCGACAGTGGCCGACGCTTGGTCAAGAGACTGCCCTGGGTGGGGCGCACCGCGTACTCCGTCCTGCACGGAATGAAGGCGGGTCTCAAGGACGCGGTCAGCCCTCAGGTCATGTTCACCGATCTGGGTATCAAGTACCTCGGACCGGTCGACGGTCACGACGAAGCCGCCATGGAATCGGCGTTGCGCCGGGCGAAGGCCTACGGCGGACCGGTCATCGTGCATGCCGTCACTCGTAAGGGCAACGGTTACGCACACGCCGAGAACGACGTGGCCGACCAGATGCATGCCACCGGTGTCATCGATCCCGTCACCGGTCGCGGCACCAAGTCGTCCGCGCCGGACTGGACGTCGGTCTTCTCGGCCGCATTAATCGAGCAGGCTTCACGTCGTGAGGACATCGTCGCCATCACCGCGGCAATGGCCGGGCCCACCGGCCTCGCGGCATTCGGTGAGAAGTTCCCCGATCGGATTTTCGACGTCGGTATCGCCGAGCAGCATGCGATGACCTCGGCCGCCGGTCTTGCACTTGGCGGACTTCACCCCGTCGTTGCTATCTACTCGACCTTCCTCAATCGGGCTTTCGACCAATTGTTGATGGACGTCGCGCTACTCAAACAACCGGTGACAGTCGTGCTCGACCGCGCCGGGGTCACCGGAGTCGACGGCGCCAGCCACAACGGCGTCTGGGATCTTTCGCTGCTCGGAATCATCCCGGGGATTCGCGTCGCGGCACCGCGTGACGCAGACACACTGCGGGAAGAACTGGACGAGGCGCTTCTCGTCGACGACGGCCCAACGGTCGTACGGTTCCCGAAGGGTGCTGTACCCGAAGCGATTCCGGCAGTGAAGCGACTCGACGGAATGGTCGACGTCCTCAAGGCCAGCGAGGGTGAGCGCGGCGACGTGCTCCTCGTCGCGGTGGGCCCGTTTGCATCCTTGGCGCTCGAGATTGCCGAGCGGCTCGACAAGCAGGGCATCTCGGTTGCCGTCGTTGATCCGCGATGGGTTCTGCCGGTCGCCGATTCGCTGGTGAAGATGGCGGACAAGTACGCCCTCGTGGTCACCATCGAAGACGGCGGTCTGCACGGCGGCATCGGTTCGACGGTCTCGGCCGCGATGCGTGCCGCCGGAGTGCACACGTCGTGCCGCGACATGGGCGTTCCCCAGCAGTTCCTCGATCACGCCAGCCGCGAAGCCATCCACAAGGAACTCGGACTCACGGCTCAGGACCTCTCCCGCAAGATCACCGGCTGGGTGGCGGGGATGGGCAGCGTCGGCGTCCACGTCCAGGAAGACGCGTCCTCGGCTTCGGCTCAGGGCGAAGTCGCGCAAGGCTGACGGCTCGTCTCACGATAATCTCGAAAAGCGGTGGCCCTCGGATCAATCCGAGGGCCACCGCTTTTCGGTGTGAAACCGTGAGATCTCGCTACTGGACGGATTCGAGTGTGCTGCCTCGCGTTTCCTTCACGAATCGCAGGACGACGAACAGTGACAATGCTGCCATGACGGCGTAGCCGGCGTAGGTGTACGACAGATTCCAATCGGCCAGTGCCGGGAACGTCCAGGAGACCAGGAAGTTCGCGACCCAGTTGGTGGCGGTCGCAATTCCTACTGCTGCAGCACGCACGCGATTGGGGAACATTTCGGAGATCAACACCCAGACCACCGGGCCCCAGGACAGAGCGAAGAAGAACACGAATGCGTTCGCACCGATAAGTGCGATAGTCGCGTTGGCTCCGGTCAGCGTGGCCACAGATTCGCCGATCTCGTTCTTGGTCACTGTTGCCGAATGGAAACAGAATGCCGCGGTGCCCAGTGAGATGGCCATACCGGCGGAACCGACCAACAACAGCGGTTTTCGACCGACCCGGTCGATGACGGCGATGGCGACAAACGTACCGACGATGTTGACCAAGGCGCTCACGACGCTGATCAGAAGGGAGCGGTCGGCGCCGAATCCCACTGCCTGCCACAGGGTGCTGGAGTAGTAGAAGATCACATTGATACCGACCAGCTGCTGCAGTGCGGCCAACGCGATACCGACCCACACGAGGTGGGAGACGCCGAGCCGCTTCGAGAAGAGTTGGCGGACCGTGGTTTTGGCTTGCTTCTCGCTGAGCGAGTCGCGGATCTCGTTCATCCGCTCGGTGACGGCGTCGTGATCGCCGCCTTCCAGGTCGGAGATGATCTTGCGAGCGCGATCGTCCTTGCCCTGCGCTACGAGGAATCGCGGCGACTCGGGAATCGTGGTCGTCATGATCAGATACAGAACTGCGGGAACGGCTTCGAGCATCAACATCCACTGCCAGGCCTCGAGGCCCGCGATCTGATTGCGATCGCCACCGGCCGCGGCCTGGAGTGCGTAGTTGACCAACTGCGACACGGCGATTCCGAGAACGATCGCCAATTGGTACATCGAACCGAGACGGCCGCGAATCGCAGCGGGAGAGATCTCCGCGATGTACGCCGGAGCGATGACCGATGCGAAACCGACGGCCAGGCCGCCGACCACGCGCCAGAACGTGAGGTCGTAGACGCTGAACGGAACTGCGGAACCGACGGCGCCGATTATGAACAACACCGCGGCTATTTGCATGACGCGGATGCGGCCGAGGCGATCTGCGAGTGTGCCTGCGATCCAGGCGCCGAGTGCTGCGCCGAGCAGAGTCAGTGAGACCGTGAGCCCGGTGCCCGAGGCGCCGATGTCGTACTTGTCTCGGATCGCACCGACTGCCCCGTTGATGACAGCGGTGTCGTATCCGAACAGAAAACCGCCGAGCGCGGCGGCGCCGGCGAAGAGCACTGCATGTCCGACGTCGGCGCGAGTAGCGCCGGATCCACCGCCGGAGGCGGTTCCGCTGAATGCCATTCCTGCCCCCTCAAAGGCCCTACGGTCGACACCCCGATGCGTCGATCCATCCGCGAGCACTCTGCACGCTACGCCCACCGGACGAGATTTGGCGGGGACTCACGCGCCGTTATCCAGCTGAGTCCATTCCCAGGTCGAAACAACCGGACGCAGAGACAAGGTATTGATTGCAGTCATTATGCACACAATAATGTCGGTGCAGGTGAGGGCGGGTTACTTACCCGCGAGACTCTCGGCTTTTGCTGCGATGTCCTCGAGATCCTTTGCCATGAATTTCCGGGTCACCCGCGCGCCCAATCGACCGAATACCGCTGTGAAGATCTTCGAGATACGTGAAGTGGATTCGGATTCACCGGAGAAGTACATCTCGAGGATCGTGCCTGTGGCGTCAGGCTTCAGAGTGAACCCGCTCGTGTAGTTCATGCCGTGGGAGTTGGCTTTGAGGGTGTCGTGAAAATCCCGTTTCTAGGCGGTCGCGCGCTTTGCGGCTTCACTTAACGTCGGTGTGATCTGGCCGAGGACCCAAGGCGTGCTCAGGACGTTGACGTTGCTCAGTCCGCCGATGACGCGGGTGTCGCTGAGGAATGCGGTGGATCCGCGTTTGACCGCGTCGAGTCCACCGACTGCGGGTATGCCGGACGGATCACCGGAGCCGTCGGTGAAGCCGACGATCACGTCGGCGTCGATGTCGGCGATGTTCTCGTAGGAGATCGTCTTGAAGAACGATCCACCTGCATTGTCCGCGGCGAGCTTCTCTACGCCCGGCGCGTTGACGAATCCGAGTTCCGTCAGCACCTGGACCCGCGGGTCGGTGGGCAGATAGACGTTGATGTTGCTCGAATCGGTGTCGAAGTTGACCACTGCCAATGTCTTTCCGGCGAACTCCGGGTGGGCTGCGGCGGTATCGGCGAGAGTCGCGTCGAGGCCGTCGACGAGCTTCTCGGCCTCTTCGCTCTTGCCGACTGCCTTGCCGACGATGCGGGTCTGGTCCTGCCAGGACGTCTGCCACGCTGCGCCGGGATAAGCGGCCGTCGGTGCGATCTTGCTCAGTTGGTTGTAGACGGATTCCTCGAAGCCCTCGTACGGCGCCAGGATGACGTCGGGGGTCAACGACGCGATGGACTCGATCGGCGGTTCTCCGCTGGCCGGCATGTCGAAGAGCGTTGTCTTGTCCGCGTCGAAGTAGTCCTGGGCCCAGGGCATGACGCCGTTGTCGTCCGCACCGTAGGTGTACTTGGGCTGTCCGACCGGAGTCAGATCGAGTGCGTACAGGATGTCCTGCGCGTTCCATCCGAGGGTGACGAGGCGCTCGGGCTTCGAGTCGATGGTCGTGGTGCCGAAGGTGTTCTCGATGCTGACGGGGAATCCGTCCGTACCTTGGGATGCCGTGGATGTGCCTGAATCCGAGGAGCACGAGACAAGTGCGGTGACCGCGATTGCAGCCGCACCGAGGGCAGTGAAGCCCCGAACAGAAGTTTTCATGAAGGGCAGCCTAACCTACTGAATTTCGGCAGCCAAACGAAACCGATTGTGCCGTTTATGCAGGTGGGAGTCGGATCTGGACCGCGTTTCTCAGGGCGCCGTTTCGGTGGGCGATACTTTCCTCGTGCGATCACAGCAGAAGATTCTCGGCGCCGCCCTCGGACTGATCGAAGGTGGCGGATTCGAGGCTGTGAACATTGCCGCAGTTGCCACCGCGGCCGGTGTCTCGCGCCAGACGGTGTACTCGATTTTCGGTACACGTGAAGAGGTCGTCTCCCAGGCGATGGGCGGTCTCGCTGTCGAGGTTCTCGGGGAGATCACGGCACAGGTGGAGTCGGTTGACACGGCGTGCGACTACGTCGTCGAATTCATCGTTGCCGCGCGAACTGCCGTGCATGCTCACCCGGTGCTCGCGACTCTGCTCCTCGCCGAGCGGGGAAACCCTGTCTTCGATCTCGAAATGATGAGTCGAGCAATACCTTTCGCTGGTCAGATGCTCGCCCCTATGGTCGAACGTGGCCTCGCCACGGAGGCGGAGTTGGATGAGATAGTGGAAATTGCCGTGCGACTGGGGCTTTCGGTTGTTGCATTCGACAGCGACCTCGTCCATTCCGATGACTCCTTGCGGGCCTTTCTCTCGAGGTGGCTCGGGCCCGCAATCCGGTCGACCTCGTAGTTCCTCGCCTGCTCCGCCAAAACCTTGACACTCGAGCGTCAGAGTGTCTAGTTTTGGCGTGCCCGGAATTCTCTGGCGACATTCTTCGAGGGAGCACCAGTCATGTCCGGAGTGAAACGTAGATCGTTCTTGGCCGGTACGGCCGCCGTGGGAGTCGCGATGATGGCGCCACGCACTGCCAAGGCTGCAACAGGGATTCCGCTGACACGTGAAGTGCACCGTGTCGTGGTTATCGGTTCGGGGTTCGGCGGAGGGGTGACGGCACTTCGCTTGGCCGAGGCCGGGGTTCCGGTCACCCTGCTGGAGAGAGGGATTCGGTGGCAGACCGGGCCGAATGCCGAAACTTTTCCGCATCCCGCCAGTCCGGACAAGCGTATCCTCTGGCATCAGTCCAACCCGACTCTGTTCGGCAGGCCGGCGATCTTCGAGCCATACGCGGGTTTGTTGGAGACGGTGACCGGTGAGAACATGACCGCGATCTGCGCAGCCGGGGTGGGCGGCGGATCGCTTGTGTACCAAGGGATGACGCTGCAACCGGAAGAAGCGGTCTTCAACACGCACTTTCCGGAGGAGCTCGATTACGCACGAATGGACCGCGTCCATTACCCGCGGGTGGCGCGGATGTTGCAAGTGGAAACTGCACCCGACGAACTGATTTCCAGCCCCAACTACGAGGCGGCACGTGTATTCGCGCGTAACGCAACGCGTTCCGGTCTACCCGTGTCGAAGATTCCGATGCCGATCGACTGGAACTACGCGTTGGCCGAACTGAGGGGTGAGATGAAGCCGTCGTACACCAACGGTGACGGCGCGCTCGGTGTCAACAACGGGGGCAAGCATTCGGTGGATGTCACCTACATTGCGGCAGCGGAAGCGACCGGATTGGTGAATGTGGAGACTCTGCACCAGGTCACCGATGTCGAGCGGGCGGCCGACGGACGGTGGCGTGTGTACGTGGACCGGACCGACATTTCCGGCAACATTCTCGAGAACAAGATTTTGACGACGGATGCGCTCGTGATGGCTGCCGGCAGCATGAACACCACCAAACTCCTGGTCCGCGCCGCGGCAACGGGGCGGATCACGGATTTGCCCGACGAACTCGGCGCGGGGTGGGGGACCAATGCCGACCGGATCTACATCTGGTCGGATCTCGCGGAGAATTTCGGCGCGACGCAGGGCGGGCCGGTCGTCTACGGCAGCCGGAACTGGGACGACCCGCATAACGCGTTCACCGTCATTCAGGCGTCGTTCCCGCCGGTGGCGTTCGACGCTCACAGCACGGTGATGGTCGGATTCGGGGTCAGCAGCGACCGGGGTCGGTTCGTGTACGACTCAGCGCGAGGCGAGGCGGTGCTCCGTTGGCCGAGGGATGGCGACTCTGCGATCCAGCAAGGCCACATCGGACCTGCGGCCCAGCAGATCGCGGCAGGAGGACTGCTCACCGACACCAACGCGTTACTGCCGTCCACCTGGCATCCCCTCGGCGGTGCCTGCATGAACTCGGTGTGCGATCTTGATGGTCGGGTTCTGGGCCAGCGGGGGTTGTACGTGCTCGACGGCGCTCTGTTGCCGGGGAACTCCGCTGCGTGCAATCCGTCGATGACTATCGCCGCCGTCGCGGAGCGTGCGCTCGAGAACATCGTGAAAGACGATGTGGGAACCCTATTCTGAACCTGCGCAAACGCCACGGACGGCGTACCCGAAGGCACGCCGTCCGTGACGGGTCGATCGACTGACTCAGACGCTGGCAACACCAGGCGCGAGGAAGCGCTTGCCGTTGACAGCCTCGGAGGTACCGGTCCGGTCCAGGTACGGCGTGATGCCGCCGTTCCAGAATCCGAACCCGCCGCCGAGCAGCAGGCAGAGGTCGATGTCCTCGGCTGCCGCTACGACGCCCTCGTCGAGCATGATCTGAATTTCCTCGGCAAACGCACGACGTGTGCGCTCGAGGACCTCTTCCGAAGTGGACACCTTGTCGCCCTGCGGCCACAGTGCGGCGACCTCGGGATCGACGGCCTGACCGTTCTCGCCCCAGGTCCACACGCCGGGCTTGCGAGCCTCGACGAGTGCTTCGAGTCCAGGTGAGCTCTTGAACCGGTCCGGGTACGACTCCTGCAGGGTCTCACCGGTGTGCAGAGCCACTGCGGGTCCGACGAGGGCCAGCAAGGTGAACGGCGACATGGGCATGCCGAGTTCGGCGATGGCGTTGTCCGCGACGTCGAAGGGGGTGCCTTCGTCGACGGCGGACATGACCTCACCCAAGGTGCGGGTGACGAGGCGGTTGAAGACGAAGCCTGCCTTGTCGCCGCAGAGGACGGCGGACTTCTTCAGCGACTTCGCGGTGGCGAAAGCCGTTGCGAGAGTGGCATCGTCGGTCTTGCTGCCCTTGATGATCTCGAGGAGAGGAAGAACGGCAACCGGGTTGAAGAAGTGGAAGCCGACCACACGCTCGGGATGCTCGAGGCCGGACGCCATCTCCGTGATGGAGAGCGAGGAGGTGTTGGTGGCGAGGATGGTTTCGGGAGCGATGAACTGCTCGAGTTCCGCGAAGACCTTCTTCTTGACGTCCATGTTCTCGAAGACGGCTTCGATGACGAAGTCGGTCTTGGCGAACGCGGCCTTGTCGAGGGAACCGAAGACGAGCGCCTTGAGGCGGTTCGCAGCGTCGGGGGACAGGCGCCCCTTGCCCTGGAGCTTCTCGATTTCGGTGTGGACGTAACCGACACCCTTGTCGATGCGCTCCTGGTCGATGTCGGTCAGGATGACCGGCACCTTGAGCTGGCGGACGAAGAGCAGCGCGAGCTGGCTGGCCATGAGACCGGCACCGACGATGCCGACGCCGCTGACCTTGCGGGCGAGCGAGCGGTCGGGTGCTCCGGCGGGGCGCTTGGCGCGCTTGTTCACCAGATCGAAGGCGTACAGACCTGCACGGAGTTCGTCGGTCAGGAGGAGGTCGGCAAGAGCCTCGTCCTCGGCCGCGAAGCCCTTGTCGAGCGAAGCGGCATCGGTGATGTCGGTACTGCGAGCCAGTTCGAGCAGCTCGACGGCCTTGACGGCGCCGGGAGCGTTGCCCTTGGTCTTGCCGTCGACGATCGCCTTCGCACGAGCGATCGCGTCGTCCCAGCCCTGGCCACGATCGATCTCGGGGCGAGCGGGGGTCACTGTGCCGGCGAGGACCTGCGACGCCCAGGCGAGGGACTGCTCGATGAAGTCGGCAGAATCGAGAACGACGTCGACGACGCCGAGTTCGAGTGCCTTCTTGGGGGAGAGCACCTTGTTCTGGTTCAGCGAGTTCTCGATCACCACGGTGACGGCGTTCGACGGGCCGACGAGGTTGGGGAGCAACTGCGTTCCGCCCCAACCGGGGACCAGACCGAGGAATGCTTCCGGAAGACCCAGTGCGCCCGCATTGGCGGCAACCGTGCGGTAGCGGCTGTGCAGGCCGACCTCGAGGCCGCCGCCCAGAGCGACACCGTTGATGAAGGCGAACGTGGGAACGGACGACTCACGCAGGCGTCGGAACACCTTGTGACCCAAGCGGCCCAGCTCGAGTCCCTGCTCGCGAGAGGTGATCGCGGGAACACCCTTGAGGTCCGCGCCGGCGGCGAAGATGAACGGCTTGCCGGTGACGGCGATGGCAACCGGGTTGGCTGCAAAGGCTTCGTCGAGGGCGGCGTCGAATGCTGCGAGTCCGCCGGGACCGAATGACGACGGCTTGGTGTGGTCGAAGCCGTTGTCGAGGGTGATCAGTGCAAACGGGCCCTCGATGCCGGGGACCGAGATGATCTTCGTGTAGGCGTTCGTCACGACCTCGTCGGCGAATGCTGTTGCAATATCAGACATTTAGTTAACCCCTGCCTGGTAGTCAGCGTGGTTCGGGTTCTCCCAGATTACGGTGCCGCCCATGCCGAGGCCGATGCACATGGTGGTCAAGCCGTAGCGCACGTCGGGACGCGTCGCGAACTGGCGGGAGAGCTGCGTCATCAGGCGAACGCCCGAGGAAGCGAGGGGGTGGCCACACGCGATGGCGCCGCCCCACTGGTTGACGCGCGGGTCGTCGTCGGCGATTCCGTAGTGCTCGAGGAACGCGAGGACCTGAACGGCGAACGCCTCGTTGATCTCGAAGAGTCCGATGTCCTCGATCTTCAGGCCGGTGCGTGCCAGGAGCTTCTCGGTGGCGGGAACCGGACCGATACCCATGACGGCGGGGTCGACGCCCTGGTAGGCGAAGCCCACCATGCGCATGCCGACCGGCAGGCCGAGCTCGGCTGCGGTGTCCTCACCGGCGAGCAGTGCTGCGGTGGCACCGTCGTTGAGCCCGGCGGCGTTACCGGCGGTGATGCGTCCGGCCGGGCGGAACGGCGTCTTGAGCTTCGCGAGATCTTCGACGGTGGTTCCGGGGCGCGGCGGCTCGTCTTCGGTGGCCAGACCCCAGCCCGCAGAACTGCGGGTGGCGACGGGGACCAGGGTGTCGGCGATGAAGCCGGCCTTCTTGGCAGCGTCGTACTTGTTCTGGCTGTTGACGGCGTAGGCGTCCGTGCGGTCCTTGGTGATGGTCGGGAACCGGTCGTGCAGGTTCTCGGCGGTGTTACCCATCACGAGGGCGCTCGGGTCGACCAGGCGGTCGGCGAGGAAGCGCGGGTTGGGGTCTGCGCCCTCACCCATCGGGTGGTGGCCCATGTGCTCGACGCCACCGGCGATCACGACGTCGTACTGGCCGAAGCCGATGCCCGACGCGGTGGTGGTGACGGCGGTCATCGCGCCGGCGCACATGCGGTCGATGGCGAATCCGGGAACGGTTTCGGGGAGACCGGCGAGGATCGCAGCGGTGCGGCCGATGGTCAGGCCCTGGTCACCGGTCTGCGTGGTGGCTGCGACAGCCACTTCGTCGATCCGTGCGGGATCGAGCTGCGGGTTACGGCGAAGCAGCTCACGAATCGCCTTGACGACGAGATCGTCTGCGCGCGTGTCGGCGTACATGCCTTTCGGGCCGGCCTTGCCGAACGGGGTGCGAATGCCGTCGACGAAGACGACGTTGCGTTGGTTGTTTGTGGATGGAGCCACGCGAATTCCTCCTGATGGAGCTGCCCACCACTCCGAAGTGCGGTGAGACGTTGGTTCGGCGATCACGGCCAGGCGTCCGGCCTCGTATCGAGCGTACTACTGCCCATTACTGACCGGTAACTTAACGTGCCGAATTGCTCCAACCTCACACCGGGGTCAGGTCAGGATTCAGGCTCCTCCGCTTCGGGCTCGGCCGGGACCACGGAGTTCAGTGCCTCGGCGAGGACGGGAACCGTCAAAGTGCGTTGCCAGCCACGTGCGCCACCGGAAGTGAGCTTGGTCTCGATTGCGCTCTCGACCTCGGCGATGTCGGAGTCGGGTTCCAACTTCCAGTCCCAGCACAGGCGCCTGACCAGGTCGGGTTGGAGCAGATTCTCCACGGGCACCGACACTTCCTTGCTCAGGTCCGACAGTGCGGCCCGAGCCGCCGTCAGTCGGTCGGCCGCCGCCGGGTCCTGGCGAGCCCAGCGGCCGGCGGCAGGGGGTCCGACGATCGGCGGGGTCTTCGGCGGAAGCTCGCTGTCCGGGAGCCTGCGCGCAGCTTCCAGTGCGTCCATCCACACACGCGAATACCGGCGTTGACGTGGTCCGCCGAACACGGGAAGCGAACGGAGCGCATCCAGCGACTGAGGATCTTTGAGGGCGGCATCGATGATGGCGGAGTCAGGGAGAACCCGGCTCGGCGACACGTCGCGCTTGCGCGCGAGATCCTCACGCGCCTGCCACAGCGCCCGTACTGCCGCCAACTGCCGAGTGGTCTTGAGCGAGGTGATGTGCGATGTACGACGCCAACGGTCGGGCTTGGGCTTGGGCGGGCCGGCCAGACGGATGTACTCGAACTCCTCCTTCGCCCACTCGAGCTTGCCCTGGGATTCGAGTTCGGCTTCCATGGCGTCGCGCAGTTCGAGAAGCACTTCGACGTCGAGGGCGGCGTAGTTCAACCAGGCGTCCGGCAGCGGACGTGTCGACCAGTCCGCGGCCCCGTGACCTTTGCGAAGTTCCACCCGCAGGGTTCGTTCCACTATCGCGGCGAGTCCGACTCGTTCGAACCCGGCCAGTCGACCGGCCAGTTCGGTGTCGAACAGCTCGGCCGGTGTCAGGCCCAGTTCGGCGAGGCCGGGGAGATCCTGATCGGCCGAGTGCAGCACCCATTGCAACGGGTTGATCGCCTCGGCCAACGGCTGCAGGTCCTGCGCTGTCGGGATCGGGTCGAGCAGGAACGATCCCGCTCCTTCGCGTCGGAGCTGGATCAGGTACGCCCGTGCCGAATAACGGAATCCGGATGCCCGCTCGGCGTCCACGGCGAGCGGGCCGTGGCCGGAGGCCAGCGCGGCCGCGGCGTCGGCGACACCGGCGGCAGTGGTGATGACGTCCGGAACTCCGTCACGCGGAACGAGCAGCGGAACTACGTCGGAGGTGGGCTCGGTTGCATCATCGGTGACTTCGGACATGGTCACTGACTCTACGTCGCAGTCGGGGCCGGGGTTGTCACCTCAGCGTCGAACAGTTCGTCGAGTGCGGCTCCGAAACCTTGCGCGAGCTGGTCCAATTCGGGTGCCAGATCGGAGCAACTGACGATGCCGACGTCGAGTTTTCCGTCGAGTGACATCACCGTCACGTTGAGTCCTGCCCCGTGAAAGATCGGGCCGAGCGGGAACATTCCCTTGATCTGGGCGCCGAGGAAGTAGAGCGGGACCGGCGGCCCGGGCACGTTCGAGACGACCAGGTTGGACACGACGGGGTGACGCTCGGCGAGTTTGAGCGACGAGTACACCCGCATGGCGGCGCCGAACACCGCTGGTGATGCGAACTGGGACCAGTCCTGGAGCATGTTCGCACCCAGAGCCTCGTTGTGGTTCTTCGAGGTGGCGTTGTAATCGCTGATCGCGTGCAGACGCTCGACCGGATCGCCGATCTGGGTGCCCAGCTGCGTGAACATGCCCGAGATCTGGTTTGTGCCCGGCCGATCGGATTTACCGTGGACCGATACGGGGACCATCGCGACGAGTGAGTCCTCCGGCAGTTCGTCGCGGTCCTCGAGGAAGGTCCGCAAAGCACCCGCGCACAGCGCGAGAACCACATCGTTGACCTTGACGCCGTGGCGATCTTTGACGGCCTTGACCTTCGCGAGATCGAGCTGGCTGAAGGCGACGTTGCGGTGACCGGTGATAGCGCCGTTGAACGAGGTCCGCGGCGCGGTGAACGGAGCAGGCATCGCTTCACCCTTTCGTGCACGCGTCACCCACTTGGGGAGCATGGCGATTCCGCCGGGGACCAGACGGGCAATTCTTGCGGGTCGGGCGATGACGGCCATGAGTCCGCCGATGGCGATGTCCAGCGTTCCCGCGTCGCCCGCACCCTGTGCGGTGGGATCCACGAGCGCCGGTGAATCCGGTTCGAGACTGCACAGCTGAGCAAGGATGTTCGCGCCGGTGACGCCGTCGGCAGCGCTGTGATGAATCTTCGACATGACGGCGATCTGTCCGTCGGCAAGTCCCTCGATGACCCACATCTCCCATAGTGGGCGGGAACGATCCAGCGGTTGGCTCGCGATGTGTCCGGCGAGTTCTGCCAGTTCCGCGTGTGTGCCCGGAGCAGGTACCGCGGTCCGGTGGCAGTGCCGCTCGATGTCGAAATCGTGATCGTCGACCCACACGGGGTAGTCGAGATTGAGGCGGGAATCCTTGAGTTTGCGCCGGAAGGTCGGCATCGTGGCCATCCGCGAGTCCAACTCGCGAAGCAGCTTCCGGTAGTCGTAACCGCCCGGAATGGTCGAGGGGTCGAGCAGTACGAGTCCACAAACGTGCAATAGCTGGGTCGGTGTTTCCAAGTAGAGGAAGGTCGCGTCGAGTCCGCTGAGACGTTGCATGACTCATTTTAGAACAGGTTCTAGTATTTTTCCGGGGGAATGCGTAAACGAGTAGTGGAGTTAGTCGCCCTGCCGCGACAGCGTGGTTATCCCGGCAGGCGGAAGTCCTGCCGCGTACGCGAGAACTTCACAGAAAGCCTCGACATGGTGAGCCAATTCTGATGACGTTGCAGTCCAGGATGCACGTAACTCGAGTTGGTGGGCTCGCGGCGGACCCGCGATGTCGCCGTATCGCACGGAAGTTGTGGCTGTGACCGTACCGCCCAGGGCCACAAAAGGTTCCGGTCCGGCTTCGAGTGCGTCCACCAGCCAACTCCAGGCTACTTCGGGAAGTAGTGGATCCGCGGCGACGGCTTCGTCGAGATCGGCCTGGATGTAGGCCACCAACCGCATGGTGCCGTTCCATGCCTCGTCGCCGTCCGGATCGAACAACAGGATCAGGCGGCCGAAAGCGTCGCCTTCGGACTGTTCGGCCACGACGTCGGAGTCCGGGTGCAGAACCTCGGCTCCCACTGCGTGGCTGTACGGAGCGAGACGCTGCGGCGGACGGATGGGACCGACCTCTATCTCGGGCCGAACCCGCGCAGCGGTCATCGCCTCCACGGCGGCACGGAACTCGGCCGGGTCGGCTGTCGATCCGGATGTCGTCACAGGTCAGGACGTTAGTCGGGGATAAGGGCGGGTAGGTGGAGGCGCGCCGACCGAGTGTGGTTCGGGTGTGTGGCCGCTCACGAACCGCTCGGGTGTCCGATCCCGAGTGTGGGACATGGCAGCATTGAGTCGATCGAAGACACACGTTGGCGGAGAGCGCGAGGACTGATGAGCGGGTTGGACAACATGAATTCAGGCATGACCGGGTCGGCGGAATACAGCGCTCGGCGAGTTTTGCCCGACGCACCGTTGCTCGCCGCGGCGACCGGACGCACTCCGAGTCGACGGCCGGTGTGGTTCATGCGCCAGGCCGGACGTTCGTTGCCGGAGTATCGCGAGATCCGCGCGGGGATCGGCATGTTGGAGTCGTGTTTCGATCCGGCGCTGGTCTGTGAGATCACGATGCAGCCGGTGCGTCGTCACGATGTGGACGCGGCAATCCTGTTCTCGGACATCGTTGTTCCGCTCAAGGCTGCGGGAATCGATCTCGACATCGTTGCTGGCGTCGGACCGGTGGTTGCCAATCCGATTCGCTCCATCGCCGACGTCGCAGCCCTCCCGCGGTTGGTCCCCGAAGAGGTCGGGGCGATCGCGCAGGCCGTTCGACTTCTCACCACCGAGTTGGGCTCGACTCCGCTGATCGGCTTTGCCGGAGCGCCGTTCACCTTGGCGTCGTATCTGGTCGAGGGTGGTCCGAGCCGGAACCACGAGAAGACCAAGGCGCTCATGCACTCCGATCCGAAGACCTGGCACGCGTTGCTCGGAAGCCTGGCAGACACCACGATCTGCTTCCTGCAGACGCAGCTCAAGGCGGGTGTCGACGCGGTTCAGCTGTTCGACTCGTGGGCCGGCGCGCTCTCGCTGGCCGATTACCGGGAATTTGTTCTCCCACATTCCGAACGGGTGTTTGCCGAGGTAGCCGCTGCCGGCGTTCCGCGTATCCACTTCGGTGTCGGAACCGGTGAACTTCTCGGCGCGATGGGGGAGGCAGGTGCCGACGTCGTGGGTGTCGACTGGCGGATTCCGCTCGACGTCGCGGCCGGTCGTGTCGGTCCGGGCAAGGCGCTGCAAGGCAATCTCGATCCCGCTGTATTGTTCGCGGGCCCCGAGGTGATCGATCGTGAGGTGCGCCGGATCGCCGCTGAAGGTGACCGCGCGATCGAAGCCGGTGCCATCGGCCACATCTTCAACCTCGGCCATGGAGTTCTTCCCGACACCGATCCCACGGCGATCACCTCGGCGGTGGAGCTGGTGCACTCGCTGTGACAACCACTCGGCCGTCGGTCGCGGTGATCGGAGGCGGAATCTCCGGACTGGTTGCCGCGTACCGGCTTCGGCGCAGTCTGGGCTCCGTTGCCGACATCACGGTCGTCGACGACTCTCCGCGACTGGGCGGGAAGCTGCGAACGATTGATCTGGGTGGTGGCCCGATCGACATCGGCGCCGAGGCGTTCATCGCCCGTCGGCCCGAAGTCCCTGCGCTTCTCGCCGAGCTGGGACTGACCGATCAGATCGTTTACCCAGCGGGGTTGAGCCCGTTGATCTGGTCCCAGGGCTCACTGAATCGACTTCCTGCCGGAACCCTGATGGGAATCCCGGCATCGTCCGAGTCGGTGAGAGATCTAGTCGACGAGCAGACACTGTCGCGCATAGCTGCCGAACCAGGCGCTCCGTTCGAGTGGACCCGCGGTTCCGATTGCAGTGTTGCCGAACTGGTTTCACAGCGATTCGGTGATCAGGTGGTCAGCCGATCGGTGGATCCGCTTCTCGGCGGGGTGTACTCGGGCCTGGCAGAGACCATCGGAGTGCGTGCAGCTTTGCCGACACTCGCTGCGGCGCTCGATGCGGGCGCTCAGAGCCTCACGGATGCAGTTGCAGCCGCAGTGCCGACACCTACACCCGGACCAGTGTTCGGAGCGCTCAGGGACGGTTACGGCATCTTGCTCGATGCGCTGCGGCAGGCCGCCGACGCGACGTTCGTCCGCGGCGAGGCTTTCGGGTTACGCAGGGACGGGAAAGGTTGGAACGTCGATCCGCTCGGCAGCGTCGACGCGGTGATTCTGGCTGTTCCGGCGCCGCGCGCAGCGGTGCTGTTGGCCGGCGTCGATGCGGATATTGCGCGTATCGCGTCGCGGATCGAACTGGCGTCGTCCGCGGTGGTGGCGCTCCGCTTGCCCGGTCAGGTCGACCTTCCGCAGAATTCGGGGATCCTGGTTGCCACCGACGCCGACCTGACCGCCAAGGCGTTCACGCTGTCGAGCCGAAAGTGGACGCACCTCGCTGATCGCGGCGAGCATCTCGTTCGGGTGTCGTTCGGTCGATTCGGCGCATCGGAGATCGTCGACCGGCCGGATGGTGAACTGATCGAACTTGCGCGCGCCGATCTCGAGACCGTGACCGGAATCACCGAGGAGCCAGGAGCGAGCTTCGTACAGCGGTGGCACGGCGGTCTTCCCCAGTACTCCCCAGGTCACACGGAAATCGTGGCTGAAATCGAGTCCGGGATGACGCAGTTCGACCGCCTCGAAGTGGCCGGGTCGTGGCTGCACGGCGTCGGGGTTCCGACGTGTGTCGCAGTCGGCACGACGGCGGCTACACGGATATTCGAGCGAGTGGCACGATAGACCCATGGCACGCCTTGATTTCGACAAACTGAACTCTGAAATCCGTTACCTCATGTTCTCCGTGTTCCAGGTGGAACCCGGTGTGCTGGGCGATGATCGGGAAGCTGCGGTCAAGGACGCCCGTTTGTTCTTCGAGGGTCTCGAAGACAAGGGCGTCGTGGTTCGCGGCATCTACGACGTCGCCGGCTTGCGCGCCGACGCGGACTTCATGATCTGGACCCACGCGGCCAGCATCGAGGAACTGCAGGCCGCTTACGCGGATTTCCGCCGCACCACCGTCCTCGGACAGGCCAGTGCTCCCATCTGGAGCAACTCGGCGGTGCATCGCCCCGCGGAGTTCAACAAGAGCCACGTGCCCTCGTTCATCGCGGGTGAGGATCCGGGCGACTACATCTGCGTTTACCCGTTCGTCCGCTCGTACGAGTGGTACCTGCTCCCCGACGAGGAGCGTCGCAAGATGCTCGCCGATCACGGTATGGCTGCTCGTTCGTACAAGGACGTTCGCGCCAACACGGTCCCGGCCTTCGCTCTGGGGGACTACGAGTGGATTCTCGCGTTCGAAGCGCCTGAGCTCATCCGTATCGTCGATCTGATGCGCGATCTGCGTGCCACCGAAGCTCGCTTGCACGTTCGCGAAGAGGTGCCGTTCTTCACCGGGCCGCGCGTGGACATCGAGAAGCTGGTCCTTTCCCTACCCTGATCTACTTCGAAAGTAGTTTCTGTGACAACTGCACCGAACCGGCGTCGTCAACACATGTCCCATTGGGGAATGTTCACCGCCGAATCGGTCGCCGGCGAGGTGACCGCCGTGCATCCGTACGAGGGTGATTCGAATCCCTCGCCGATGCTCGGGAACCTCGCCGGTTCGGTGCGCAGTCGGGCTCGCGTTTCGGGCCCGGCGGTGCGCCGCGGTTGGCTCGAGAACGGGCCTGGTCCCAGCGACCGACGTGGAGCGGACGAGTTCGTCTCGGTCTCGTGGGACGAACTGACCGAACTCCTCTCCCGCGAGTTGCGTCGCGTGGTCGACACGCACGGGAACAACGCGATCTTCGGCGGCTCGTACGGCTGGGCCAGCGCCGGTCGATTCCATCACGCGCAGAGCCAAGTTCACCGATTTCTGAATCAGCTGGGTGGATACACCAAGTCGGTCCACAGCTACTCGCTCGGTGCCACCGGTGTCATCATGCCGCGTGTGGTCGGAACACACTGGAAGTTGTTCGCGCGCTCCACGTCGTGGGACGTCATCGCCAAGCACTCCGATCTTCTCGTCTCGTTCGGGGGAGTACCGATCAAAAACACCGGCGTCAATGCCGGTGGTACGAGCGATCATCCGACGCGCGGGGCGCTCGACGCATTTCGTGCCCGCGGCGGAAAGATCGTCTCCTTCAGTCCGTTGCGCGACGACGTCGATGGCGACTGCGAGTGGATCGCACCCGTTCCGGGAACCGACGTGGCAATCATGCTTGCCCTGGCGTTTGTCCTGGCGTCGGAGGACCTGCACGATCGCGATTTCCTGAACCGCTTCTGCGTCGGCTACGAACGCTTCGAGGATTACCTGCTCGGACGTGCCGACGGTGTACCGAAGGATCCGCGCTGGGCGCAGAAGATCTCCGGGGTGCCGGCGGAGTTCATCACCGACCTGGCTCGGAGAATGGCGTCCGGCCGGACGCTGGTGACCGTCACGTGGTCGTTGCAACGCATCAAACACGGTGAACAGGCACCGTGGATGGGCGTGACACTCGCCGCGATGCTCGGCCAATTCGGGCTTCCGGGTGGCGGTTTCGGCCACGGCTACGGTTCGATGAACGAGCCGGGTCTGGCTCCGGTGCCGTATCCGTTGCCGACCTTCTCACAAGGTGTGAATCCGGTGCCCGATTTCATTCCGGTGGCCGCGATCTCCGATCTCTTGCTCTCGCCCGGCGAGGAGTTCGACTACGACGGCAGGCGCCTGACCTATCCGGATATTCGGTTGGTCTACTGGGCCGGTGGCAATCCGTTTCATCACCACCAGGATCTCCCGAGGCTGCGACGGGCATTTGCGCGTCCGGACACGATCGTCGTTCACGATCCCTACTGGACGCCGATGGCCCGCAACGCCGACATCGTTGTCCCGTCGACAACGTCGCTCGAACGAAATGACCTGAGCTGCACACGAAATGATCCACTTCTGGTCGCGATGCAGCAAGTAGTTCCACCTTTCGCGAACTCGCGAGACGACTACGACACGTTTGCCGCTCTGGCTTCTGCGCTCGGATTCGGGGAGCAGTTCACCGAGGGGAGATCCTCACAGGAGTGGATCGAGCATCTCTACGGTCAATGGCGGCCGTTCGTCGATGCAGACGGCGGCAACACACCGACGTTCGAGGATTTCTGGTCGGATGGGCACTACCGGATGCGAACCGAAGACAACCTCGTGCTCTTCGGTGACTTCCGCGAGGACCCCGAGAAGTATCCGCTCTCGACTCCGAGTGGGAAGATCGAGATCTTCTCCGAGACCATCGAGTCTTTCGGCTACGACGACTGCGCCGGCCATCCGCGCTGGTACGAGCCCGACGAGTGGCTGGGTGGACCACGGGCCACGCAATTCCCGCTTCACTTGATCGCCAACCAGCCCAAGACGCGGCTGCACAGCCAACTCGATCACGGCGCTGCGAGCCAGGCATCGAAGATTCAGGGACGCGAGCCGATTCGTATGCACCCGGATGCAGCGGCCGCGCGCGGCGTGTCGGCAGGGGACGTGGTGCGCGTATTCAACGATCGCGGGGCGTGCCTGGCTGGTGTGATCGTCGATTCGGATTTGCGGAGCGACGTCGTCCAGTTGTCGACCGGGGCGTGGTACGACCCGCTCGATCCTGCCGATCCCGATTCGCTGTGTGTTCACGGAAATCCCAACGTTCTTACGCCGGACGTCGGCACGTCTTCGCTTTCGCACGGGTGCACCGGCCAGCACGTTCTGGTGCAGATCGAGAAATTCGAAGGTGTTCTGCCGCCGGTCAAGGCGTTCGATCCGCCCGTGCTTCGTTTGCGCTGACGGAACCGATCGGCCACCTCCCGCGTCGAACCTCGTGAGCGCCTGAATCAGGTGTCACGATCTATCGGAGGTGGGGGCCATCGTGAGTGGGGCGGATGTTGGTTCGATGAGGGGACAGGTCGAAGTTCTTCGGGCTCAGATCGATTCGATGCAGGTTGATCTGTTGGAGCGAACGCGATCGCTGGCGGATATGCAGGAGAAGATCGCACGAGCAACGGCGAGCGCGCGCTCGAGTGATGGCAGTGTGGAAGTCGTCGTAGACGCTTCGGGGGCGACCGTGGGAGTCACCCTCTCCGGGAGCGCTTACGGCAAGCATTCGCCGGTAGCGTTGGGAAATCTGATCCTGGCCACGGCCACATCTGCGGCGGAGGACATGCGCCGACAGATTGCCGAGATGTCGAGGCCGTTCACCGAAGCGGCCAGGATCGATTTGCCCGACCTCGTTCCCGGTGTGCTCGGATTGCGTGAGATTCTCGCGCCTCGTCCGGCGTCGGTGGCGGTCGGCGGCGACGAGCACTGGGACCGCACCGTTCTGAGGAGCTCCGGCAATGTCTGAACTGGACGTGGACGTGGCCGCGATGGGAAGTGCTGCACCAGCATTCGAGGTGGTCGCTGCCGATCTCGACGAGGCACGGAGTGCTCTGGAAACAGTGGCCGGCGCCGAAGAGGGGTGCTGGGGCGCTGACCAGTTCGGAACCGCATTCTCGGACGCGTATGTTCCCGGTGCGGAGTCAGCAGTCGGCGGGATGACACTGGTCGCGGGCGCGCTCCGCGAATTGACTGCCACGCTGATCGAGATCACCGATCGTTTCGAATCGATCGACACCTCGCTTGCCGACGACATGGCGGGTGGGCTCTGATGGGACTCGAGATTCCAGGCTGGTTACAGGCGGTTGCGTCGGTTGCGGTGGGCAGTGACTGGCCGCAAGGAGACGAAACGGCACTGTGGAGGTTGGGTGATGCCTGGTCAGGCGCGGCTGATCGGATCGAGGCTTCGGCCGCTGCCGGTGGTTACGGATTGCAAACAGTACTGGCATCGATCGACGGTCGAGCCGGCGACTCGTTGTCTCGGTATTGGTCGGAGGCCGGGGGAGTTGCGGAGGTCTTCGAGCGGTTGTCCTCTGCCGCGGCCGAACTGGGTCAGTCATGCACCGATACCGGCACGGACATCGAGTACACCAAACTGTCGATCCTCGCGGCGCTGGGCGCACTGGCGCTCGAGATTGCCGCCATGGTGGCGGCCGCTGTCCCGACACTGGGTGCGAGTACCGCCGGAATCGTGGCGGCGGAGGTGGCAACAACACTCACGGTCCGAATGCTGTTGCAGCAATTGTTGATACGAGTGATCGAGGCTGCAGCAGTGGAAGCTGCCGCTGCCGTCTTCTCCGGCCTCGCCATTCAACTCGGGCAGATGACGATGGATCATCGCCAGTCGATCGACGGTGGCAAGGTCGTGACCGAGGGGCGCGACGGTTTCATCAAGGGACTTGCGAACGGAGGGTTGAAGACGACGCCGGATCGTGTCGGCCCCGACCCGAACCCGCTCCCGACCGGTTCGAGATTGCAGCAGATCGCGCGGGGGGCTTTCGACGATGCGGTGTCGGGAGCGTCCGCTGCGATCGTGACGAAGGAAGTCACGGGCGGCGATGCCTCGTTGACGGACATCACGTCCGGCGCGATCGGTGGTGGGATCGGGTCAGTCAAGGACGGTCTTGTCGCTCGAAACGAGGACCTGAACGCGGCTGGTCTGAGCCCGACTGCGCTGAACTGGGACTTCTGAGTTGAAGTCTCGAATCGTGGGCTACCAGTGACTCGGGGTAGCCCACGACCTGGCTACTGAGCGGGCTTGAGAACCAGCGAGATCGAGTTGATGCAGTACCGCTGATCGGTCGGCGTCGGGTATCCCTCGCCCTCGAAGACGTGACCGAGGTGGCTGTGGCACTTCTTGCAGATGACCTCGACACGGCGCATCCCGAGTGAGCTGTCTTCCTTCAGGATCACGGCATCCGAATCCGCCGGATCGAAGAAGGACGGCCACCCGCAGTGCGATTCGAACTTTTCGGTGCTGCGGAACAGTTCGGCTCCGCACGCACGGCAGGAGTAAACGCCTTCCGTGGTGGTGTCGGTGTACTCGCCGACGAAGGGGCGTTCGGTGCCGGCTTGGCGCAGGACGGCGAACTCCTCCGGAGTCAGCTTTTCGCGCCACTCGCTCTCGGTGTACGTGACCTCAGGTGTGCTGTCGATGCCATCGTGTGAAGAACTCATGCCTCCACGCTAATGCTTTGTCGCCGTTTCGGCTTCGTCGGCAGGTGAGACGGTATCGAGTGGGGGATCGAGGAGGTAGGCGGGATCGATTCCGCGATCCAAGCGGCCCTCGCGACGAGCGACCAGATACCGGTATCCGAGGACACAGAAGATCACGATCAGCAGAAGGCTCCAGCCGAGGGTGCTCTTGGTGTATTCGGCTGCCCGGCCGAAGGTCGGCCAGCGGTTCGACCACCAGCTGTCGAACGTCATGAAGCCGTAGACGGCGAGCCACGCCGGCCAGTTCCGCATGACCGAGTTCTTGAGCACCACGGACATCAACAGCGGAAACAGCATCATCGAGTAGTACATCTGGCCGAGCGATGGCAGCAGGAACGACGCGGTCATGATCACACCGGTCGCGGTGGTGAGGAAGAAGAGTTCGTCGTTGCGGTAATAGCGGTAAAGAAGCCACAGAGAGACGACGACCATGGCGGCCAACACGACGCGCAACAGCAGGATCAACCATTCGGGCAGACCGAAGTAAGCGCCGTTTCCGACAATCGAACTGTTGAAGTAGTCACGAGATTCGAGCAGGTACGGCACGGTGCGGCGGACGAAGTCCATCGGATCCGACGCAAGCGGCCATGCCACGACCGTGAGAATGAACGGGATGCCCAGGGCGGTGACGAGCACCTTCCACTGACCGCGAACGAGCGGCAGCAGGAGCAGTGGCGCGAGAGTGGGTTTCACTGCGATGGTGAGACCGATCGCGGCGCCGGCCCACAGATCCTTCTTGCGCATCAGCAGCAGGAGGAAGGCAACTTCGCCGAGCAGTACGAGGCCGTTGATGTTGGTGAACACCAACGTGTTGGTGACCGTCTCCGACATGAAAGCGCCGAGCACCAGAATCGGGGCCGCGATGGAACTGATCGTCAGGTCGAACAAGCGCAACAGCAGGTAGAGAGCCACGAGAATGGCGACGGCATTGACACCGATGAACAGCCACCGCGAGCGCTCGGGATCGAGGATCGCCAGGGGTGCCATCAACAAGGAACCCGATGGTGGGTACAGGTAATGGGGGTCTACGGAGTTGAAATCTGCGGTGTAGACATCGCGCCCGTTCCAGAACGCCAGCGCGGCGTTGTAGACCGGTCGGAAGTCATCGGTGATGGCGCCGTTGACTGCTGTGACGATGACACGATTGAGCACGGTCATCACGGCGATCGGCCACAAAACGAAGTTGACGACTTGTTGGGTTGTCCGCCCGGTACGCGGCTCGAGCTGTCGAAGGAACACTTCGGCACGGTACACCGGAGCAGGGTGTGATCGGGGGATGCACCCCTTTTCGGTCGTGGTGGACAAGCGCCCGAGTCAGGCCGGGCACACGCTTCCGTTGCTGGGCAGGGAGGCATCGGTGAGGTATGCCCTCATCGCCTGCTGCGCGCAGGTGGATTGTGCCGCGGGGTGACCCGCACCCTGCCAGTCCAGGGTTGCGAAGCGCGACCCCGCGTTGGTCACGACGCCGGTGACGGTCGAGAGTCCGGAGTTCCCGACGGCCGGGTCGCCCTGACCGCTCAGCACGAGGACGGCGGGCTTCAACTGATTCGGCAGGGGCGAGTTGGCGGTCGACGGCCAGCTGGCGCATGCGAGCAAACCGAGCGCGGCTTCTCGACCGAATACCGGATAGTTGGTGCCCCAGGTGTCCGCCAGTTCGCGGACGCGCCCGATCCCCGGCCACTGCATGCCGTCGGTGCATCGTCCGATGAACTGGCCGTCACCGTCCACCTCGTTCTCTGCCCGGGCGGCGCGCTCTCGAATCGGCGAAGCGTTGCCGGTACCGAGCGCGGACAGAGCGTCTGAGAGCGAGCGGGTCTCTTGCTCTCGGTTGGTTCCGGCAGTCCACAGGCTCGCCGAAATCGCGTTCGACACCGCAGCGGCGGACAGCGGCTGGAATTCATCGGCCCGAGCGCGCTCCATCAAGTCCGTGACCGCTTTCTTCGGATCAGGTCCGAGCGAGCACCCCAGCGCCACACATCGCTGAGCGAATGCGGTCAACGCCGCTTCCTCGCCCTGCACGCGGCTCTCCGCCTCGGTGGCAGCGTCGGTGGCCACCGGAGCGGGAGAATCGAGGATCAACCTCGCGAGGTTGTCGGGGTGGGCTGCCGCGTAGCTCAGCGCGATGTCCGAGCCGGACCCTGCCGACCACAGAGCGATGGTCTCGACGCCCCACCGCGTACGTAGAGCGTCGATGTCCTCGGCCGCGGAGTCCGCGCCGAACTTCAGTTCTTGAGGATCGAGATAGTCGGTACAGGCGATGGTTGCATCGTGACCGAGAGCGGCGACCGCGTCGGCGGCGTCGCCGGTGGAGTCCGCGTCGAACTGGCCCAGATCGTGAAGGCCGCGCCGAATCTCCGGCGTCATGCAGTCGATTGCGGTGGACCTGTCGATTCCGCGTCGATCCAGGGCAACGACGGGGTGGTCCGCGAGCACCGTCGTCAAGCCGGACGTAGCGAGCATGGCCAGAGAGTTTCCCGACGAACGGTCGGTGCCGGATGTGAACACGATCGGATACGCGTTGGCAGGCGTCGAGGACGTCCGAGCGCGGGTCAAGCCGGCAGTGAAGTTGCCGTCGATGGCGCCGGTCACGTCGATGGGGGCACTGAATTCCGCGCATTCGAGGATGACGCCGGCGCTCGACGCTGCGAGAGCCTGGTCGGCGAGTGACGTGCCGGTGCAGTCTCGCCACGGTATGTCGTCGGTCGGGACGCCGGGGTCAACCGGCGGCGCATCGGGTGACGGTCCCTCGCTCTGGGCAGGGCTGCCGTCGGTGCGGCCTTCGACCGCGACGGCGGGCCGAAGCGACGGCCCGGCGCCGCACGCACAACACGTCGCGAGGACGACGGCCATCAAAGCAACTCTGCGCATGCCGACCAGAGTGCCAGGTTCACCCACGTGGCTGCTGACGAACCCATCGAGTGAGGATCGTGCCGTCCGAATCGCCGAGAATGTGAGCGGGACGCATCGACGTGGGCATTGCATTGGGGGAGAGCGAGATTCGGCCGACATTGCTCCCCACCAGTTGAGGTGAAGTGGTGATGCAGAGTTCGTCGACGGCATTGTCCTCGATCAACTGCCCGAAAAGTGACGGCCCGCCCTCACACAGCACGCGACGGAGCTTGCGAGCCGACAAGGCCCTGTCGATGTCGCCGCTGCTGACATTCGGTGAGTCCGTCACCTCCACCTGCGCTCCGGCCGACCTCAGCGCTGAAATCGCTGCGCTGTCCGCGGCGCTACCGACAACAAGAATCGGCGGAATTTCGGTATCTCGCAGGAGCCGGCTTTCAGGGTCGATCGACGCGTGCGCCGAGACGACGAGGATCTGTGGGACCGGAGCGAGGCCGCCCGCCTTTCGTCGCGCCCGGGCTGCGTCCGAGATCTGCACACCCCCGTAGTTCTCGGCTCGCGCTGTGCCTGCGCCGACCACGACGACGTCACAAAGTTCGCGCAAGATCCCGAATACCGACTTGTCTGCAGGTGTGCCCAGTCCATGGCTCACTCCGTCGACGGAGACGCACCCGTCGATGCTGGAAACGAAGTTCACGCGCATCCAGGGTTGGGAGAGGTTCTCCGGATAGGCGTACAAGCCGCGGAGTTCGTCTTCGTGGCCTGGTGTGAAGTAGGTCGCAATATCCATACGGTGCACATGAGAGATCACATCACGTAGATACCCTTGATGGATGCATGAACGTCTTGTCGATCGCAGCCCGGTGGTACCCGCCGATCAACTGGTAGCTCAAATGGTGCCTCCCGCAATGTTCGACGAGGTGAGTTTTGCGTCCTACATTCCTGATCCGAAGGAACCGAGCCAGGCAGCTGCTGTCGCCAAGGCCGAGGAATTCTCCAAGCGCGTAACCAAGATCCGTAGTGGTGGACGCCGCGGACTGTTCGGCAAGAAGACCCAGGCGACCGGCGCCGGCCTGTACCTCGACGGCGGGTTCGGTGTTGGTAAGACTCACTTGCTGGCGTCGATCTTCCACAGCGTTCCGTCGCCGAAGGCCTTCGGAACCTTCGTCGAGCTGACACACGTCGTCGGCGCTCTCGGCTTCAACAAAGCGGTCGAAGCGCTCGCCGACCACAGCGTTCTCTGCATCGACGAGTTCGAGCTCGACGATCCGGGCGACACCATGCTCGTCTCTCGCCTCCTTTCGGAGCTTTCCGCGCGCGGCGTGTCCATCGTTGCGACGTCGAACACGCTTCCCGGCCAGCTCGGTGAGGGTCGCTTCGCGGCTCAGGACTTCCTTCGCGAGATCAAGAAGCTCGGCTCGATCTTCGAGACGATTCGCGTCGACGGCCCCGACTACCGTCACCGCGATCTCCCGCCCGCACCAGAGCCCATCTCCTCGGAGGAATTGGTCTCTCGGGCCGAGGCGATCGACGGCGCCACGCTCGACAACTTCGACGAGCTGTGCAAGCACCTCAGCACACTGCACCCGTCGCGCTACAACAAGTTGGTCGAGGGTGTGAAGGCGGTCTTCATCGACGGCGTTCACCCGGCAACGGATCAGTCTGTTGCACTGCGCATCGTGGTTCTTGCCGACCGCTTGTACGACGCGAGCATCCCGGTCACCGTTTCCGGCGCACGCCTCGACGAGATCTTCACCCCCGAGATGCTTGCCGGTGGGTACAAGAAGAAGTACCTGCGCGCGACCTCGCGTCTGCTCGCACTTTCTCGTTTCGAGGTCGCGGCCGGCTGATCAGCAGGCCTGTCAGCTGACGGGGCGCTCCATCACGAAATCGTGGTGGAGTTGTGCCCCCACGAGAAAAGTCTTCGTGCCGACCTGGGTGAAGCCGTGTTTGGCGTAGAACTTCTGGGCGCGCAGATTTTCCTGATTGACACCCAGCCAGATCCCGGCACTTCCGCTGCGTCGTGCATGGTCGACAACCGCGTCCATCAGGGATGCTGCCGCGCCGGTTCCGTGGTTTCCCGGAAGCACGTACAACTTGCTCAGTTCCGTCGTCGGGCGAAGTGTCACAGCAGCTTTGACGTCCGGGTCGGCGGGCTCGTCGTCGACGAGCATCGCGTAGCCGACGATCGAGCCGTCGCGAATGACCTTGAGAACGGTTCGTGTCGGGTCCGTCAGATACTCGGAGAACTTGTCGACCGAGAGAACGTTGTCGATGAAGGCACTGATGTCGTCGTCGGATGCGCCCGGCGGACAAGCCAGCGGAAACGTCACCGCTGCCACGTCGGCGATTGCTTCGGAATCCCAGATTCCGGCCCGGTCAACGGTGATCGTCACGTCAGTTTCTACCTCTCGCGCACATGATTCGGTTGATCAAGTACACCACCTTCGTCGAGCGTGATGCTCAAGCGGCGTTCTCGGCGACCGGCGTCGTGGCTCGTTTCGGTGCGAACGCGGGAGCAAGAACTATCAAGATCGCGCAGAACGCCAGCGGAATCAGGAACCCGATTCGAAGGTCACTGAAGGCAGCGACCGCGCCGACGATGCCGCCGCCGACCACCGTGCCGACGTAGTTGAAGAGGTTGATGCGTGCGATCACCGCGTCGACCTGATCCGGGGGAGCCATCCGTCCGGCCGCGCTGAAGCAAATCGGGGCGATCACCGGTACGCCGAGGCCGACGATCAGGAAGCCGGCGATGGCAACGGCGGGAGATTGCGCGAGGACAACGATCGTCATGCCGACCACGCCGATGAGAGAGCCGATCCGCACGACGGTGGTCTCACCGAACTTGCCGACCCAGTAGTCGCCGGTCAGTCGTGCGACCAGTGCCGCGATTTGGTACGCCGCCACGGAAAGGGCGGCCGTCCCGGCGTCGGCGAGCAGTTCGTCCTTGACGTACAGCGTCGACCAGTTTCCGACGCTGAAGTCGACCGCATAGAACAATGCCATCGCGACGCCGAGCAGGACGAAGGCGCGGGTGGGTACGGTGAATTTCGCGGTGCTCGTGATGTTTGCATCGGCAACCGGAGACTCGGAGCGATCGAGCAGTTGCGGGCCGAAGGCCAGAAGCATCAGTCCGACAACAACTCCCGCGATCACCTGCGTGATGCGGATCGAGATGTCGAGGCTTGCGGTAGCAGAGATGAACAGAGCGCCGACAATCGCTCCGACGCTCCAGGAAGCATGGAACGAGGAGAGGATGAAGCGGCCCTTGGCGTGTTGGATCGAGACTGCCTGCATGTTGGCGGCCGCGTCGACCATGCCGAGTCCGATGCCGTAGATCGCCAGGAAGACGAAGAACATCGCCGCGTTGGGCGCAATTCCGGTTGCCCCGCCGAAGACTGCGATGACGGCGAGTCCGGTTCGCAGAGTCATCTTGCTCGACGTTCTCACGGCCAGAATCTCGGCGAGCACGCTGCCGAGCCCGGCGATGACGGACACGGTGACAACCGCAACCACAACCAGTGTCTCGCTCAGCTCGAACAAGTCCTTGTACTGCGGCAGCTGCGTCAGAATGGCGGCGAGGAGAAATCCTTGAAGTCCGAAGGCCACCGAAGTGGCGATCCGAGCCCTCGTCAGGGTGCGGGTGTTATCCGTCATCAAGCAGGGCCTTTGTCTCGTTCGTTCGGTTAGGCCGAACGGTACTGGATCTTGATACTGGTCGAGTGTCCAACAAAGCTGCGTGTTTTGCACGGTTCTTTGATTAACTGGCCGACATGACTCGGCAGCCGACACCAGAATTTCCGTCTTCCTTCGTCTGGGGAACCGCCACCGCGGCCTACCAAATCGAAGGAGCTGTGGCCGAAGACGGTCGCGGACCGTCGATTTGGGACGAGTTCTGTGACCGCCCCGGTGTAGTCGTCGGGGGCGACACCGGAGCGGTTGCTGCCGATCATTATCACCGCTGGGAATCGGATATCGAGTTGATGAAAGACCTCGGGCTCGACGCTTATCGGCTGTCCCTGTCGTGGTCGCGAATTCTGCCCACCGGATCGGGGGCCGTGAATGCGAAAGGGCTCGACTTCTACGACCGCCTGATCGATCGACTGTGTTCGGTGGGAATTACTCCTGCCGTCACTCTCTTTCACTGGGATCTGCCCCTCGCACTGCAAGAGCAGGGCGGCTGGATGAACCGAGACACGTCGCACCGGCTGGGGGAGTACGCCCAGGTCGTCGGCGAACGGTTGTCCGATCGCGTCGGAATGTGGATGCCGCTCAACGAACCGGTAGTGCACACGCTCTACGGTCATGCCCTGGGAGTTCATGCCCCCGGCCTGGCCTTGGGGTTCGAGGCTTTCCAAGCTGCACATCACCAGCTGCTCGGGCACGGCCTCGCTGTCGAAGCGCTTCGGGCAACCGGATGCACGAACATCGGAATCGCCTCGAACCATGCACCGGTGCGTGCCGCCTCGGATTCCCCGGAAGACGTGATGGCTGCCGACATCTACGACCACGTCGTCAATTGGATGTTCGCCGACCCGGTTCTGGTCGGGAAGTACCCCGCCGACGAATTCGCTCAGCTGCTCAGCGGGCCCGTCGACGAGGACTTGAAAATCATCGGGGTGCCGCTCGACTGGTACGGGATCAACTACTACGAGCCGACGATGATTGCCGCTCCGGTGGAAGGCCAGGGGACCGAAGGTGTGCTCGAGGTCGACCTACCGCCGGGCCTGCCCTTTGCGCCTGTCGCGATTACCGGTTATCCCACAACCGATTTCGGATGGCCGATCGTTCCCGAAGGGCTGGGTGAGATCCTGCGGACGTTCCAGGCTCGGTTCGGTGACGCACTGCCGCCGATCTACATCACGGAAAGCGGATGTTCATTCCACGACGCACCGGACGCCGCAGGCGTCGTCGAGGACGAAGCGCGAATCGACTACCACGACGCGCACCTTCGCGCCCTCCGATCGGCCATGGACGACGGTGTCGACGTCCGTGGCTATTTTGTGTGGTCACTCCTCGACAACTTCGAATGGGCTGCGGGATACAAAGAGCGATTCGGCCTGGTACACGTCGATTTCGACACCCAGAAGCGCACACCGAAGACCTCGTTCGAGTGGTATCGCGCCCTGATCGCCGAGCATAAATCGGCTCAGGTCTGACCTGTGCGGAGGCGGTCCGGGTTGCATTCTCGAACCGGGCCGCCTAGCCTCGTCTCTCATGAAGCGAATTCTCGTAGTAAGCCGCCGTAGCGGGGTCTGAATCGGACCGACCCCTCGCTGCGGGTCGTCTTGCTACCAGTTGGTCCTCCACTTCATTCCAGGAAGACCACGATCATGACTTACAACTTCGCCTTCGCTTCTGATTCCGCCTTCGCTTCTGATTCTTCTTCTACCGCTGCTGATCCTTTCGCGGCGCGTCACGGAAAATCTCTGCCAGCCGGCCTGCGTGCCGAATGCTCAGCGATGTCTTGGACCGAGTTCGAGTCCACGTATGCGGCAATGAGCGGCCCGATCCGTTTGGGCGCGTGGTCCTCCGAGAAGATTGCGCCGGGTCGTTGGACTTTCGAAGCGACTCTCGGTCTGGGGGAGCGCATCCAGAAGGCTTCCGCCACCTCGACTGGCGCGATCTCGGCCATGACGTCGATGCTGCACGACGCGGGAATCTCGCTCGAGATCCTGTCTTTCCATCAGCACCAGATCGGCCACCGCACGGCGACGTTCATCTTCACCGAGTGCGACGGCCGTCGGAGCTGGGCGATGGGGATTGCGGAGTCGTCGACTGAGTCCTCGCTGCGCGCGATGACTTCGGCAGCGAACCGCTTCTCTCACTGATCAGTTACAACAATCTGATCAGCTACATCAACCGCAGTACTGACGTGGATTCCCGAGAGGGCTTGCGTCTGTACTGCGGTTGATGTGTTCGGCGCTCGAACGCAAAAAGCCGGAACCCTGAGGTTCCGGCTTCTTGCAATTTCAAATGGTGCGCGATACTGGGATTGAACCAGTGACCTCTTCCGTGTCAGGGAAGCGCTCTCCCGCTGAGCTAATCGCGCGGGTTCTGGAGAAAAATGGAGCGGACGACGGGATTCGAACCCGCGACCCCAACCTTGGCAAGGTTGTGCGCTAC
>NZ_JASDCV010000020.1:0-40590 GCF_030407755.1 Rhodococcus sp. APC 3903 | reverse complement strand
CCCGCGACCCCAACCTTGGCAAGGTTGTGCGCTACCAGCTGCGCCACGTCCGCATCGCACCGTGTTGCTTGGGGAGCTGCTCGCTCTCCTCGGTGCGTTGGAAACATTAGCCGACCGTGTCGGATACACACAAATCACCAGCTCAGTGGCGTGTTCGGAGTCGAATCGGCCCGTCGCGCGCGTTGCAACTGCCCGTCTTGGCGATGAATACGGTCTGAAATCAGCTCGAATTCGGAGATTTCGGGGTCGCCTGGGGCAAAACGAATGCCAACCTGGTGATTCGTATTCATCGCGCAGCCGTGTTAATGTTCCAACTCGTTCGAGCGCATGCGTTCGGATGACTTACGGTCCCGTGGCTCAGTGGGAGAGCGTCCGCTTCACACGCGGAAGGTCGCTGGTTCGATCCCAGCCGGGACCACAGAAAAACACTGAAGGCGTTCCCGATCATCGGGGACGCCTTCAGTCGTTTGAGAGCACAGTCGTTTGAGAGCACAGCTGTTCGAGGGCACGGTTGTTTCGGCATGCAGACCGTCGACGCAGGTCGCCGGGCGACGATTTCGGTAGCCTGGTCGAAGAGACATTTCGCGACCGAAAAGGTGACCGACTTGAGTACCGAAAAGGTCGATTCTCCCGTCGACGATTCAGACCTGTCCGTCTTCCAAGACGCAGAGTCCCGCTGGGAGCGGTGGCGCGCTGGAATCGCCGCGCGGCCCACCCTCAATCTTGCGTACCGCATCGGCGTCGGAGTCGTGGGCACGATCGTGTTCGCAGCAGGCATCGTGGCTATTCCGTACCCCGGGCCCGGTTGGCTCATCGTCTTCGCCGGCCTCGGCATACTGGCGTCGGAGTTCGCGTGGGCACATCGACTCCTTCATTTCGCGAAGGCTCGATACGACAGGTTCATGGAATGGTTCGGCAAGCAGTCGCTGTTCGTCAAGGGGTTGGGCGTTCTGTTCACCACAGTGATCGTCCTGGCGACTTTGTGGGTGCTCGGCACCTTCGGCCTGATCGGGACATGGGTGGGCCTGGACTACTCGTGGCTCGAGTCGCCACTGTGAGCTGAACGCGGCCCGGTTTCCTTCACTCGGTTGTCTCACCATGTCGGTAGGGCCGATAACATGATCGTGCGCGTGCTCGCAGTGGGTACGACGCCTGTCTAACTTGTCGCAATACCTTTAGGAGCACATCGCCGTGACCAGTCCCGCGCCAGAGCACTCAGCCGCCCCACTTCGGGTGCCCGCGGGGACGACCGCCGGGACTGCAGTGCGCGAAGCCGGATACCCCACGAAGGGGCCAGACGTGATCGTCGTTGTCCGCGATGGCGAGGGAACGCTCAAGGATCTGTCGTGGACACCTGAGGTCGATGTCGACGTCGAGCCGGTGGCAGCATCCACCGAGGACGGCCGCAGCGTCATCCGGCACTCCGCTGCCCACGTCCTCGCGCAGGCGGTCCAGAAGGAATTCCCCGACGCGAAGCTCGGCATCGGTCCGCCGATCAAGGATGGCTTCTACTACGACTTCGCGGTGGACCGCCCGTTCACTCCGGAGGATCTGGCCAAGCTCGAAAAGCGTATGAAGCAGATCATCAAGGGATCGCAGCGTTTCTCGCGTCGAGTGGTCGATTCGATCGAGGACGCTCGGGTCGAGTTGGCCGACGAGCCTTTCAAGCTCGAACTGATCGACGACAAGTCCGGTATCGACGATCCCGAGATCATGGAGGTGGGCGGCAACGAGCTGACCATCTACGACAATCTCGATCCGCGCACTGGCGACAAGATCTGGTCCGATCTGTGCCGCGGCCCGCATATTCCGACCACGAAGCACATTCCGGCCTTCAAGTTGACCCGAAGCTCCGCCGCCTACTGGCGTGGCAACCAGGACAACGCCGATCTTCAGCGTGTCTACGGCACCGCGTGGGAGTCCACCGAGGCTCAGGACGAGTACCTCGAACTGCTCGCCGAGGCCGAGCGTCGTGATCACCGCAAGCTCGGTACCGAACTGGACCTCTTCAGCTTCCCCGACGAGCTCGGTTCGGGTCTGCCGGTGTTCCATCCCAAGGGCGGCATCATCCGCACCGAGATGGAGAACTACTCGCGCAGCCGCCACATCGAGGCGGGCTACGAGTTCGTCAACACTCCGCACATCACCAAGGGGCATCTGTACGAGGTTTCCGGTCACCTCGACTGGTACCGCGACGGAATGTTCCCGGCGATGCACGTCGACGAGGAACTGAACGAGGACGGCACCGTGCGCAAGCCGGGTCAGGACTACTACCTCAAGCCGATGAACTGCCCGATGCACAACCTGATCTTCCGTGCTCGCGGACGCTCGTACCGTGAATTGCCGTTGCGGCTCTTCGAATTCGGCTCGGTCTACCGCTACGAGAAGTCCGGCGTCATCCACGGCCTGACCCGTGTGCGCGGCATGACCCAGGACGACGCTCACATCTACTGCACCCGTGAGCAGATGCGCGACGAGCTGACCACCACCCTGCAGTTCGTTCTGAACCTGCTCAAGGACTACGGCCTCGACGACTTCTACCTCGAACTGTCCACCAAGAACCCGGACAAGTTCGTCGGTAGCGACGACGTCTGGGAAGAGGCGACCGCAACGCTCGCCGAGGTCGGCGAAGCTTCTGGCCTGACTCTGGTGCCGGATCCGGGTGGAGCCGCGTTCTACGGTCCCAAGATCTCCGTTCAGGTCAAGGACGCACTCGGCCGCACCTGGCAGATGTCGACCATTCAGCTCGACTTCAACCTGCCCGAGCGGTTCGAACTCGAATACACCGGCAACGACGGCGTCAAGACTCGTCCGGTCATGATCCACCGCGCGCTGTTCGGCTCGATCGAGCGGTTCTTCGGTGTCCTGACCGAGCACTACGCGGGCGCGTTCCCGGCGTGGCTGGCGCCGGTACAGGTCGTCGGAATTCCGGTGGCCGAGGCCTTCGCCGATCACCTGTTCGACGTCACGAAGAAGCTCAAGGCAGCCGGTGTTCGCGCCGAGGTCGATTTCAGTGATGACCGGATGCAGAAGAAGATCCGTAACCACACCACGCAAAAGGTCCCGTTCATGCTCCTCGCGGGCGAGCGTGACGTGGAAGCCGGCGCGGTCAGCTTCCGTTTCCGTGACGGCACCCAGATCAACGGAATTCCCGTCGACGACGCCGTCCGGATCATCACCGAGTGGATCGGCCGCCGCGAGAATGCCTCGCCGACAGCCGAACTGGTGCAGCCAAGCGTGGCGCAGTGAGCGCCCCCGGTGACGATGGTCCGGGTTCGCTGATCGACCACGGCGTCGGCGATCCTGATCATTTGCAGCGTATTTGGTCGCCACATCGGATGTCGTACATCACCGAGGCGCCCAACACCCCGGGTACGACGGGTGAACCGTTCATCGACATTCCGAAAATGTCGGACGAGGAAGGGTTGATCGTCGCCCGCGGTGAACACGTCTACGCGGTCTTGAACTTGTACCCGTACAACCCGGGTCACCTGATGGTGGTGCCGTACCGCAAGGTCGCGGCCCTCGAAGACCTCACGCCGGAGGAGAGCGCCGAGTTGATGGCGTTCACCCAGCGTGCGTTGCGGGTGATCAAGAGCGTGTCGAATCCGCACGGATTCAACGTCGGTCTGAATCTCGGTGCTGCCGCGGGCGGTTCGCTGTCCGAGCACCTTCACCAACACGTAGTGCCACGTTGGGGCGGCGACGCCAACTTCATCACCGTGCTCGGTGGGGTCAAGGTGATGCCGCAATTGCTGCGGGAGACCAGGGGACTACTCGCCGGTGCCTGGCAACAATAGGTTGATGCATCCGGCTTCATGGCAGGATGCATTGCTGCAACGAGTTCCGAACCGGAACTCACGACGGGGAGGGTTCCTGCGGTGTTGAGCTTCTTCGGGCGCGCATCGGTGTCCAAGGTGACGGCACCTATGGGGAAGGCGCTGGTCAAGACCGGTCTGACGCCGGACTCGGTGACGGTGATCGGCACGGTGGCAAGCGTCGCCGGTGCGGTGACGCTGTTTCCGTCCGGACATCTGTTCTGGGGAACCTTGTTCATCTGGTTCTTCGTCATGTTCGACATGCTCGACGGCGCAATGGCTCGTGCTCGCGGCGGCGGAACGCGGTACGGGGCGGTACTGGACGCGACCTGCGACCGCGTGGCCGACGGCGCGATTTTTGCCGGCCTGGCCTGGTGGGCGGTCTACCACGAGAACAGCAAGTGGCTGCTCGTCGCGACGCTCATCTGCCTCGTCACCTCGCAGGTCATCTCGTACGCGAAGGCGCGCGCGGAGGCGAGCGGGCTGACTGCGGACGGCGGGTGGATCGAGCGCCCGGACCGACTGATCATCGTGTTGGTCGGATCTGGCCTGACAGGTATGGGTCTACCGTGGGCGATTCACATCGCGATGTGGGTACTTGCCGCCGGAAGTATCGTGACGGTCTTCCAACGAGTGCTCGCGGTGCGCAATTCGCCTGGCGCCCGGGAACTTCTGCCGATCGCCCCGGCGGCATCGACGGTCGAAGGCGCGGCGGGCACCGAGGGCGATCCCAAGCCTGAAGGTGAGGCAGAGCAGTGAGTTTTTCCGAGCGCGCAACCGATCTGGGATATGCCGCGGGTTGGCGGTTGGTGAGAAGCCTGCCGGAATCGGTGGCGGTCAAGCTGTTCGACGCCGGAGCGGATTTCGCGGTACGCAAGGGCGGACCCGAACAACTCAGGAAGAACCTCGCGAGAGTTCTGGGCACGACGCCGGCGGAAGTTCCGGATCAGTTGATCAAGGATTCGATGCGCTCGTACGCCCGGTATTGGCGTGAGGCGTTCCGTCTTCCGTCGATGGATCTGGTCGCGACCGGTAAAGCGCTGCATGCGCTGGTCGAGGGCCAGGAACATCTGGAAAAGGCAATGGCAGCAGGTCATGGCGCGGTATTGGCGCTGCCCCACAGCGGTAATTGGGACATGGCCGGCGTGTGGTGTGTTCAGCAATGGGGTGGGTTGACCTCCGTTGCCGAGCGGCTCAAGCCCGAATCCCTGTACGAACGGTTTGTCGAATACCGCGAGAGTCTCGGTTTCGAGATCTTTCCGCTCAGCGGCGGGGAGCATCCACCGTTCGTCGAACTCTCCAAGCATCTGCGCGAGAACAAGATCGTGTGCCTGCTGGGGGAGCGCGATCTGGCGAAGAAGGGTGTGCCCGTCACATTCTTCGGAGAACCCACTCGCATGCCCGCCGGCCCGGCGAAGCTCGCGATCGATACCGGCGCGCCGCTACTTCCGGTCCACTGCTGGTTCACTCCCGACGGTTGGGGTTTCAAGATCGACCCGCCGATCGACGTATCCGGCGGAGTCGGCCCGGCCACGCAGGCACTTGCCGACCGTTTCGCGGTCAACATCGCAGCGCACCCCGCTGACTGGCACATGCTTCAGCCGCTGTGGCGCTCCGACCTCTCCGAATCGCGGCTCGCCCGCATGGAGGGTGAATGAAGATCGGCATGATCTGCCCGTACTCCTTCGACGTCCCCGGTGGTGTGCAGGCGCACGTGGTGGATCTGGCCGAGGTGCTGATCGAACGTGGTCACAAAGTGAGTGTGCTTGCGCCGTCGTCCGATGACGACGAGTTGCCGGATTTTGTGGTTTCCGCAGGTAAAGCCGTCGCGATTCCCTACAACGGTTCTGTTGCGCGGTTGTCTTTCGGCCCGACGGCGAACAACCGCCTCCGCAAGTTCATCGCGGAAGGTGACTTCGACGTTCTACATATCCACGAACCCAATGCGCCGAGTCTGTCCATGCTCGCGTTGCGTATCGCGGAAGGCCCGATCGTCGCCACCTTCCACACGTCAACCACGAAGTCGTTGGTGCTGAGCACTTTTCAGGGTGTCTTGGCTCCGTATCTCGAGAAGATCAGTGGCCGGATCGCAGTCTCGGAGTTGGCGCGTCGTTGGCAGGTCGAGTCCCTCGGATCCGATGCGGTCGAAATTCCCAACGGCGTCGATGTCGCAGCGTTTGCCGAGGCCGATCTGTTGCCCGGCTACCCGCGCGAAGGTGGAACCATTCTGTTCCTCGGTCGCTACGACGAACCGCGCAAGGGGATGGCCGTACTACTCGGTGCGTTGCCGGAGTTGGTCGAGCGTCACCCGGATCTCGAAGTGATCGTGGTCGGACGCGGCGACGAGGAGAAACTCCGCAAAGAGGCGGGCAAGTACTTCAAGCATCTCCGCCTGCTCGGGCAGGTCAGTGACGAGGAGAAAGCGTCGGCGCTTCGCAGTGCGGACGTCTACTGCGCGCCCAATCTCGGCGGTGAGAGCTTCGGGATCGTGCTGGTCGAGGCCATGGCGGCTGGCACTGCCGTCGTGGCCAGTGAGTTGGACGCTTTCCGCCGTGTTCTTCGCGACGGTCAGGCCGGCTTGCTGGTCCCCATCGGGAACTCCGATGCCTTGGCCGAGGCAATCGATTCCGTTCTCGGTGACCCGGATCGACGACGCGCGCTGGTCAACACCGCGACAAGTGTTGTTGCCGAATACGACTGGCCGGTGGTGGCCGAACAGATCCTGCGTGTCTACGAGACCGTCACGGTTGGCGGCACCGGCGTACGCGTGGTGGGTTCATGACCTTCTCCGCTCTGACGATCTTCATTCTCGGGCTCGTCGCTGCCGTCGTCCTGGTCGTCGGACTGTGGGCGTACGGGACGGCGAACCGACTCGATCGACTGCATGTGCGTTCGGATCAGTCTTGGTTGGCGCTCGATGCGGCTCTGTCCCGTCGTGCCGCGGTTGTCCGCGCGGCGGCTGTGGACATGAGCGCCGACGACGCCCGCAGATTCGTCACCTTGGCGGACGCCGCCGAACGTGCGGATCGTCAGGATCGCGAGCTTGCCGAGAACCGGCTGTCCAATGCTCTCGCTGCCTACGGCACGACGTCGCTGCGACCTCAACTGGTGGCCGAGTTGGCCGATGCCGAGGCGCGCGTGCTGATCGCCCGGCGGTTCCACAACGACGCGGTGCGAGACACTCTCGCGTTGCGTACGCGTCGACTTGTTCGCTGGCTGCACCTCGGGGGAACGGCACCGCTACCTCAGTACTTCGAGATATCGGAGCGCACGACCGCGGCGGCGGTGCCCGAGGGCATCACCGTGGATACGTCACGGACCTCCGCCCGCGTGGTGATGCTGGACGAGGACGATCGGGTGCTGCTGTTGCGCGGCCACGATCCCAAAATCCCGAACACTTACTTCTGGTTCACCGTCGGTGGCGGGCTCGAACGCGGCGAACATCTGCGAGCGGCCGCTGTTCGTGAGATCGAGGAGGAAACGGGGTTCAAGGTAGCGCCGGAGAATCTGCGAGGTCCGCTTTGGCGTCGGGTGGCGATCTTCCCGTTCGACGGTGAGCTGATCCGTTCGGAAGAGCTGTTCTTCGCTACGCGCACTCACGGCTTCGAGCCGGTCTTCCAAGGCCACACGGAATTGGAACAGCGTGCCATCACCGGCCATCGCTGGTGCAGCGCCGACGAGATCCGCCGACTGGCCAAGTCCGGTGAGCCCGTCTACCCGTTGGATCTGGCAAACCTCCTGGTGGAGGCCGTGACGATTGCGGACGGTTCCGAGGATCCGGAAGTGCGTTCCATCCGCTGATCGTTCGGTCGTTCAGTGCTCGCGGCCGTTTAAGGCCAGCAATGGCAAATTGGATACGGAATCGAAGGCCGGTTCGTCCTAGAGTTCTGGCCAGAGGCCTCCGAGCGAATGAACCCGTGTGTTCGCCGTGCCTTGTTTCTTTCGTCACGCCACTACTGCAGGAGTTTGCTGTGAGCACCCCCGACTCTGCCCCCACCACCGCCATCGGCACCGCCCGCGTCAAGCGCGGCATGGCTGAAATGCTCAAGGGCGGTGTGATCATGGACGTGGTCACCGCTGAGCAGGCCAAGATCGCCGAAGACGCAGGCGCCGTCGCCGTCATGGCACTCGAGCGGGTCCCCGCAGACATTCGCGCACAGGGCGGCGTCTCGCGCATGAGTGACCCGGACATGATCGACAGCATCATCTCCACCGTCAGCATCCCCGTCATGGCGAAGGCACGCATCGGTCACTTCGTGGAAGCTCAGATCCTGCAGAGCCTCGGCGTCGACTACATCGACGAGTCCGAGGTCCTGACCCCGGCCGATTACGCCAACCACATCGACAAGTGGAAGTTCACCGCTCCCTTCGTGTGTGGCGCCACCAACCTCGGTGAAGCGCTCCGTCGCATCAACGAAGGCGCGGCCATGATCCGCTCGAAGGGTGAAGCCGGCACCGGAGACGTCTCCAACGCCACCACACACATGCGCACCATCCGCGGCGAGATCCGCCGGTTGACCTCGCTGAGCGAGGACGAACTGTACGTAGCCGCCAAGGAACTGCAGGCCCCGTACGAACTGGTCGTCGAGGTCGCCAAGGCAGGCAAGCTGCCTGTCACCATGTTCACCGCCGGCGGCATCGCCACCCCGGCAGACGCTGCGATGATGATGCAGCTCGGCGCCGAAGGCGTGTTCGTCGGATCGGGCATCTTCAAGTCCGGCAACCCGAAGCAGCGCGCCGAGGCAATCGTCAAGGCCACCACGTTCTACGACGACCCGGACGTGCTCGCCAAGGTCTCGCGCGGACTCGGCGAGGCAATGGTCGGCATCAACGTCGACGACCTGCCCGTCGGACACCGCCTCGCAGAGCGCGGTTGGTGACAGCAGGTTCGACGACCGGGCTCAGTGCCTGAAAGTCTTTACACAAGAAGGGGCGGCGGTTGCATTGGCAACCGCCGCCCCTTCGGGGTGTGGCGGACCGTCAGATGCTGTCCGATACCTCGAACACGAACTCGACCTCGACGGCACTGTTTCGGGGGAGTTCGGCCACGCCGATCGCAGAGCGGGCGTGCTGTCCAGCGGTACCGAAGATCTCGGCCAGCAGGTCGGACGCACCGTTGATCACCTGGGGTTGCTGCGAGAATCCGGATCCCGAAGCAACAAATCCAACGACCTTGACGACCCGAACGATGCGGTCGAGACCGACCAAGGCATCAACGGCCGCGAGTCCGTTGAGAGTGCACAACCGCGCCGCCTGGGCGGCGTCTTCGACGGAGACGCCCTCGCCCAACTTGCCGATGCACGTCGTAGTGCCCTCGACGAGCGGCAATTGCCCCGACGTGTAGACGTATGACCCCGTCTGAACGGCGGGAAGGTATGAGCCTGCGGGGGTGGCAACAGGCGGGAGGGTCAGGTCGAGTGCGGCGAGTCGTGCGGTCCAGGTACTTGCGTCGTTCATCGGTTCCTCAATGGGTTCTTTTGTCCGGGAATGGTGTTCGAGTCTGTCATCGGGAGTCTCGGCAAGTCCAAGTCGTATTTGCGCCCACCCCATCACTTTTGGTGATATTCGCCGTCGTCGGATTCAAATGGTGTTCGAGTTGGCCACCTAAACTGTGTCGTATGTCGTCAATTCGTAACATCTCACTGGGGATACCTGTCCGTTCCGGTCACGTACTCATGCTCGACGGCACGGACTCTGTCACGGGGGAGAACTTTCATCGATTGATCGGTGGCGGTATCGAGTTCGGTGAGACGGCCGAGGCAGCGTTGCGACGCGAGTTCGCGGAGGAACTCGGCGTCACGTTGGGAAGCGTCGAGTTGCTCGAGGTCGTCGAGAACATCTTCGAGTTCGAGGGGCGACCTGGGCATGAGATTGTCCATGTCTTTGCAGTCGACTCAGCTGACATCGATGCGTTTCCGCTCGACGTGCAACTCCGAGTCCTCGACGAAGGTAGTCCAGTCCACTGGGTTTTGAGTGGTGGGTCCGACCGCCCTATCTACCCGGCCGAAGCTGCCCGCATTATCAACGCCCTGGTTCAGTAGGGGAATCCGTTGCCGGAACACGAGTGGCCGCAAAGGTTGCTCCGCAACAATTTTCGGTCAATCGGGATTGTTCGGACTGATTCCTGGAAATCATGGATATCGAACGTATATTCGAATAATGTTGAGGAATGTTCGATGACGGAGTAGGAAGTTCGGGTACCGCAGCGCAGCTGCCTGGTGCCGAATCCGACTGCGCCCTCATCGATCTCATCGCCGATCTGCATGCGCGCGAATCGATGCTCGTGGAACGGAAACTGGCTGCCATTGCCGAGTTTTTCGAGCGTCGCAGCGCTGACCACACTGATAACGGTGCTTGGTCGTCTACCGCTCACGAACTGGCTGAGGCCGAGCTCGGCGCGGCATTGACCATGGGCCGTGCCGCAGCGGGAAAGTTGATCGGTCTCGGCTTTTCTCTCAAGACTCGCCTCCATCGCACGCGTGCCGCCATGGCGCGCGGAGAACTGGATCTGTATCGAGTCGGATTGATCGACTCCGCTACGGCCAACGTAGCCGACGATTTGATCGACGAGGTGGAACGGCAACTCCTCGAAAAGATCTCGGCGCCACCGATGCCTGGCGGTACTGGCTTGACCGGTCGCCGATTGACAGCGGCTATCGACCGGATCGTCGCCGTGGTGGATCCCGAGGGGATACGCGAACGTCGACGCCGCGCCCTGGCTGATCGGTTCGTGGGTGTGAGCGCTGCCGAGGACGGAATGGCGCGGATATTGGGGAGTATTCCGGCGGAGGAAGCACGGGCTTTCGACCGTCGGTTGCGGGAGTTGGCAATGTCGGTGTGTCGACACGATTCCCGTAAGTACGAGCAACGACGAGCTGACGCATTGGGAGCGTTGGTATCCGGGTCGACGATTCTGCCGTGTGATTGCGGCCTGGACGATTGCCCACAAGATCGAAGCGGGATTGTCGTGGTGCGTCGGCCGTTGGTTCACGTGGTCATGCTGGAATCAACACTTCAGGGCGGTGACGCACCAGGTGCAGACGAACCCGCTCACCTTGACGGTTATGGAGTGATCAGTGCAGAGCATGCGCGTGACATCGCCGCGGGTGCGCTGATTCGGAAGGTGAAAGTACCAGTCGATGCCGCGCTCGAGTCTTCCGGTGAGGGCGAGCCAGTACCTCCGCCCGTTGTTCCTTCGGCGTCGGTCTACCGCCCAGGCACTGTCCTCGACACCTGGGTGCGGGTGATCGCAGGAAGCTGCCAGTGGTTGCACTGCGATGTCGCTGCATGGAATTCAGATCTTGATCACACTGAGCCCTTTGATCATCGCAATCCCGCTCGTGGTGGAAAGACCGTGGCGTCGAATCTGAGTGCGTATTGTCGAAACCATCACCGCCTCAAGCATTCCGGTCAGTGGCTGCACATCTCGAACCCGGACCGGAGTGTCATGCTGACCTCGCCGACCGGACATTGCTACCGAACCAGGCCGTCAGGTCTGCTGGCGGGAATGCTCGAGCCTGTACTGCCCGAGGGTGGTCGGCGTCGGCGCACACGTCTGGAGAACAAGGCCTCTCGTGTGCGGGGTGAACGCCGGCGTCAGCGGATACGGATGCACCGGCGGATGAAGAAGGCACAGAGGAGGACCTTCGACGGCGGAGACGATCCACCGCCATTCTGAGTCGATGCGCCCCGTCGCTCAGTGTTTTCGGATGCCCACTTTGGTGGCCGGGGGTGCGTCAGGCATTGTGTGAAGGTCGGTAGACGTCGGTACACGGGAAGATGTGGAGCATCGATGGCGAGGATCGAAGAAATTCTGGAGTTGGAACGCCTCGAGCGTGACATCTTTCGAGGAATCATCGCGGAGACCACCCTGACCCGCACTTTCGGCGGCCAGGTCGCCGGCCAGGCATTGGTGTCGGCGGTACGCACGGTCGATCCGGCCTATTCAGTTCATTCGTTGCATGGATACTTCCTGCGTCCGGGCAATCCGATGGAGCCGACCGTTTTTCTGGTTGATCGTGTTCGGGACGGTCGATCGTTCGCGACCCGCTTGGTCACCGGAATTCAAGACGGGCAAGCCATTTTCACGATGTCGGCATCCTTCCACGTCCAAGACGAAGGCATCGAGCACCAGGACGAGATGCCACCGGTCCCTGACCCCGAGACCTTGGCGATCGCCCAGGATTCGGAAGATCCCGAGACTGCGTGGTTGGCTCGCGAGTGGTCCGATTGGGACCTCCGGATGGTGCCGAAGGCCGACATCAACAAACGTCCAGGCGCTGCCGCACAGCAGCAAGTATGGTTCCGTTCCCGCGAGGCTCTCCCGGACGACCCGGTATTTCACGTGTGCACGCTTGCGTACATGAGCGACATGACGCTGCTCGGATCTTCCCGAGGCCCTCACATGGACGTCGCCATGCAAAGCGCCTCGCTCGATCACGCCATGTGGTTCCTGCGGCCATTCCGGGCCGACGAGTGGCTGTTGTACGACCAGACGTCGCCGTCAGCGGGCTTCGGTCGCGCATTGACGCAGGGACGAATCTTCGACAGCCGAGGAAATATGGTTGCTGCAGTCGTCCAGGAAGGCCTGACCAGGCTGTATCGCCCGAAGTGAGGTCGGCCGAAGTGAGGTCGCCTGAAGTGAGATCAATCGCAGCGAGACCTTCAGGGGCGAGACCGCACCGCAGGCCGGGCCGGATGGTCGTACCTGACCTCGAAATCGACCTCCTCGGACATCTCTGAGCGGTGTTCGAGGAGTGCGTCGACGGTCCACAGATCCGCCTCCGGAGTGTGCCGTCGCATGGCAGCTTCGCTCATGTCCAGGCGGACGCTGACGTCGAACTCCAGCCCACGCCCGAGCAACATCGGACCGGCGATCACGATGACCGCGCGTTCATGGACGGGGACGCGGGTCGAGCGAGCCGATCGATCGGTGGGTTCGTCCCAGAGTTTCGGCAAGAACGCTCGTTTGGTGCGGGCAGCGGTGATCACTTCACGATCGAGTGCCGGATAGTCGAACCAGATGGTGCGGTAACTCAGCGCATCCTCGTGACCGAACTCGTATCGCAGCGAAGCCGGCCGCACGTAATCGTGCAGTGACACAACAGCACTCGGCCTGCTGTGCGACTCGACGGCGGCCCCGACCAGTTCCGCGAGCCGAGACGGCTGCGCACAATCAGGTCCGTCGATCGCTACTACCGCCACCGACGGAAATGATCCGGTCAGCGTTGCGATCTGCTCGGCCAGGGCGAGGGGAGTGGACGGGATGAATGTGCTCACGCCCACCATGGTGCCGTGCCCGCTCGCCGAGGCGATATTGTGAACCGTCATCGCGCCCACCGCGGCGGTCTATTTCCGGAGGACTCATGGTTGGTATCGAGGAGATCCTCGCGCTCGAACACCTGGAGAAGGACATCTTCCGTGGTGCGGTCCATCCCACCGCACTTCAACGGACGTTCGGCGGGCAGGTTGCCGGGCAGTCGTTGGTTTCTGCCGTGAGTACCGTCGACGAGAGCTACCACGTGCACTCGTTGCACGGATACTTCCTGCGCCCGGGCAACCCGAAGATTCCGACGGTCTACCTGGTGGACCGCATCCGCGACGGGCGCTCGTTCTGCACCCGCCGGGTGAACGCAGTCCAGGACGGCAAGACGATCTTCACGATGTCGGCCTCGTTCCACGTCGAGGACGAAGGTATCGAGCATCAGGATCGGATGCCTTCCGTTCCGGCGCCGGAGGACTTGCAGGACGCGCAGACCGTCCCCAAGTTGGCGGAATCCCAGTTCTACCAAGAGTGGAAGAACTGGGACATCAGAATTGTGCCGGCCGAGCAGAGTGCGTCAGCGCCGGATCTCGCCGCACAACAGCGCGTGTGGATGCGCTACCGCGAGGCTCTGCCGGATCGTCCGCTGCTGCACATCTGCACGCTTGCGTACCTCAGTGACATGACCCTGCTCGGAACTTCGAAAGTCCCGCACCGGGGCGTGAAGACGCAGACTGCTTCGCTCGATCACGCGATGTGGTTCCTGCGTCCGTTCCGGGCCGACGAGTGGTTGCTCTACGACCAGACATCGCCGTCGGCAGGTTTCGGTCGCGCGCTCACTCAAGGGCGTATCTACGATCGCGATGGCAACATGGTGGCAGCGGTGGTTCAGGAGGGTTTGACGCGTCTGGAACGCGAACCCGACAGCCGTGAGAACAAGACAGGAACTGTGTGATGACGCGTCCGTTGATCGGTGTACTCGCCCTCCAGGGTGATGTTCGTGAACACCTTGCTGCACTTGATGATTCGGGTGCGGATGCCGTGGGTGTCCGTCGGCCGGAGGAGCTGGACAAGGTAGACGGAATCGTGATTCCGGGTGGCGAATCCACCACCATGAGCCGGCTTCTGCAGGTGTTCGAACTGTTGGATCCGCTGCGTGAGCGTCTTCGCGGCGGGCTGCCGGCCTACGGTTCGTGTGCCGGCATGATTCTGCTGGCGAGCGAGGTACTCGACACCCGGCCGGACGCCGAACATCTCGGCGCCATCGACATGACGGTGCGCCGCAACGCTTTCGGCAGACAGGTCGATTCTTTCGAGTCCGACCTGGAGTTCGAGGGCATCATCGGAGATCCCATCCGCGCCGTCTTCATCCGCGCGCCGTGGGTGGAGCGAGTTGGACCGGGCGTTGAGGTCCTTGCGCAGGTTCCCGCCGCCGCGGGGGAGGCCGCGGGCCGGATCGTTGCGGTTCGGCAGGGCTCGGTGATCGCCACTTCTTTCCATCCCGAGGTAACCGGTGACCGTCGAGTACACGAGATGTTCGTCGATCTGGTTCGCGGATAACTGGAGTAGTCAGCCTCGGCCGAACCTACAGCTCCAGTTCGCGGGCAAGGATCGCCGCCTGGACGCGTGAGGTGAGGTGCAACTTCGACAGAACTCGCGACACATGCGACTTCACCGTCGGAGCACCGACACCGAGTTCACGCGACAGTTCGGCATTGGACATACCCGTCCCCAACAGCGCGAGCACCTCGCGTTCACGGTCGGTGAGCTCGCTCAATCCCAGCGGTTCGGTGGGTTTGGGTGCACGCTGAACGAATTCGCCGATCAGTGCACGCGCCGCGCGAGGAGCGAGCACTGCATCTCCGGCCGCGACGTTGCGGATAGCGTTGGTCAGTTCGTCCGCGGTCGCAGTCTTGAGCAGGAATCCCGACGCGCCGGCGCGCAGGGCCGCGAAGACGTATTCGTCGAGGTCGAAGGTGGTCAACACCAGAACCCGGCTGCGGGTCGTCCCGATGATCTGACGCGTCGCCTCGATGCCGTCGGTGCCTGGCATCCGGACGTCCATGAGTACGACGTCGGGTTGATGCGTGCGGGTGACGGTGATCGCCGACGCTCCGTCACCGGCTTCTGCAACGACATCGATGTCGTCGTGCTGCCGCAGGATCATCGCCAGGCCGGAGCGGATCGCGGCGTGGTCGTCGACCAGGGCGACGGTGATCACCGATCCGTTCCGTTCGGTGCGGGGACCGGTAGCTGCGCGCATACCGTCCATTCTCCGTCGACCGGAAGTGCGTCGAGTGAACCGCCCAGCAGTTCGGCGCGGTGACGCATGTTTGCAAGTCCGCGCGTTCCTGCCCGCGGATGGGATGTGTCGGGACCGACGGGGTTTCGGATCTCGACCTGTAATGCATTGTGCTGGAGAGAGATCGACATCGAGATAGGCGCACCAGGTGCATGCTTGAGCGCATTGGTCAACGCTTCCTGGGTGATCCGATACGCCGTGTGATCGACCACGCTCGGCAGGTCGGCAGCATCGATGTCGATCGCAACGTGAACGGTGCCACCGGCTGCCCGAACTGCGTCCAGGACGACGGGCAACTCGGTCAGCCGCGGGGGAGAGGAACGCGGGTCCGGGGTCTCGTCGTCCCCGGCGTGGAGCAGTTCGATCATCGACCGCATCTCGGAAAGGCCCGCGAGACTGCTCGATCTGATCGCTCCGATCATCTCCCTCAAGCCGTCGTCTGGTTGGCCCCGTTCACCGGAGAGAGCTGAGGTGGACAGTGCCGCCTCCGAATGGATTGCGATGGCGGAGAGGTGGCTTGCGATGACGTCGTGCAGATCGCGCGCCATGGTTGCTCGTTCGTGAGCGACTGCGGCCTCGCGGTCCAGAGTGGCGAGTGCTTCGTGGACTCTGGAACGCTCGCGTTCGGCCTCGGTCAGTTCGACTTGTCGACGGATGACCAGTGCCCACCACACCGGTGTACCGAAGAACAGAGCGGTCACGACGCCTGCCCCAGCCGCAGCGCGGACGTCCTGGGTGGACAGGTAGACGAGTGCGGTGAGCGCGGCAACCGTCACCGCGGTCAGAGAACACACCACTCGGCCCAGCCGCGCCGTCCCGTACAGAACTGCGGCGTAGGTGAGATCCGAGAGGACCAGCCACATCGGCAGAGTGGGTCCCAGGGCGGCGTCGACCGCGACGATGACGGCCCCCGCCGCCAAGGCCGTTGCCGGACGCACCCGCCGGAACGAGTCGATCGCACACAGCAGAGCCAGCATCCCGATCCGAACCCCGGCGGGAACGTCGGCGACACCTCCGACATCGGTCCACATTTGGTACAGGCCGACCAGGTAGAGGAGTACCCCGATCGCGAACAGGCCGAAGGCGATGAGCGGATCGTTCCACTTGCCGACACTCCGACTTCTGGTCACCACAGACTTATCAGAGCACATCGGGGCGCCTGACTTGTCATACCAAATGATGAGGTCGGCGTTGTTCCGATGGCTGATGTGCGGATTCGATAGAGAAGACAGGCTCGACGTATGAAAATTCGCTTCGAGTTGATGATCGGCATTCTCTTGGTCGTCGGTGGCGGCTGTCTGTGGCTGTTCGCGCGTGACGCCGAGTTCTTCTGGTTTCGCGGCGGACCACTCGGCGTGATCCTCGCGATCATCGGTGCCTTCGACATCGTGAATGCAGTCCGAACGAGGGAGACAGCGATACCCGAGCGCCGAAACGACTGACGTGGAACTCGTCCTGCTCACCACGCTGGGCGGGCTCGCCCTGCTGGACAGTACGAGCATCGGAACTTTGGTCGTCCCGGTCTGGATGTTGTTGATGCCGGGACGACCGCAGGTTCGCAGGCTGCTGACGTATCTGGTGGTCATCACGACGTTCTATTTTGTTGTCGGGGTGGCAGTCTGGACGACGGCACGGGCAGGTATGCCTGTCGTCGCCCCGCTGCTCGAAACCCCCGCCGCCCGCGGTGCGCAGTTGATTCTGGGTATCGCGTTGTTCGCGTGGAGTTTTCGATTCGATTCCGAGAAGAGGCGCACATCCGGTCAGGCCGATCGAACTCATGTTTGGCGAGAGCGGGTGCTCGGCTCGGGCAGTTCCGCGAGAAGTGTTGTACTTCTGGCAATTGCTGCCGGGACCGCCGAGTTGGTGACGATGCTGCCCTACTTGGCGGCGATCGCGATGATCACCGCTGCTGGGCTGTCCGCAGTCACATCTGCGTCGATACTTGCCGGATACTGCCTGATCATGGCCACTCCGGCAGTGCTTCTGTTGTGCGGGCGGATCGTGGCCGGCGACCGACTGGACAAGCCGCTGAGCGGGGTGGACTCGTTCATCTCACGCCACGGCGACAGCGCGATGGGTTGGGTGTTCGGCATTGCCGGCTTCTACCTCGCCGGCAATGCCGCTGCCGTGTTGTTCGTGAATTGACGTTGTTCGTGAATTGACGTTGTTCGTAAATTGACGTTGTTCGTGAATCAACCAGCCTGAACCAACGAATTGATCAGCTTCACACCGTCTTCCGGGTGATCGACGGTTACGGCGAACAGTCGTCCGTTCTCGAGAGTGACCACGATGGCCTCACCCGAGCGGAGCGTGACGGCTGTTCCGCGCGGTGTCATTCGGTAACCCCATCCACCCCATTCGGCCGGACGTATCGCGTCGACTGATGCGGACTTCACCTTCGAGATGGGGATCTTCTTCCATCGAACGCCCCAGGAACTGATGCCGACACCATGACGGTCGACGCGAACGGTGACCGACGCGAATGCTGTGACGGCGAGGGTGGACACACCCAGGATCACGGCAACCCACCAATCCGAGTACGCGGCAGTAGCGATCACGAGAACTACGAGGCCGGCGGTAACGATCCACGGCCAGACGCTGCGGACCTGCCCGACCCACACTGCACGTTCGGAGGCCGTCAGCGGAGTGTCGAGCGTCGGGGTCGGCAGTGGCGTCTCCGGGCCGCTTCGTTGCTGGTCAGGCAGCGCGTATGCCAGAACTCCTACGAGTACCGCCGCGATCGGCGCAAGAATCCACCAGCCGATACGCGCGTTTTCCGGCGACCCGGCGTCGATCGTCAGGGCGACGCTCAGAATCCAGATCGTCGCCAGTGTCGCACTCGAGATCGAGGTTACGGCGAGAAACAAGGGCGCGTTGTCGCTCGAACGGGCCGCGACGACACACGCGCAAACGACTGCTACCAGTGAAATCGCCAGCGCGATGGCGAAAAACGTCGTCGTGGTGCTGAACCCGTCCGGGGTCGATCCGGACCAATGGCTCGCGACGGTTTCGGGAAGGCGGTCACCCCACGCGAAGCGTGCGAGAACCAGAATCAGGGTCGGGATCAGAGTCAGCGAAGCTGCTGTCCAGAGTCGGATCTTGCTGGTCGTCATTGTGTGCTGGTCTCCTTAATGAGGTCGAGCATGTGCGCAGTGTCGAGTCCGAGATTTCGGGCCTGCCGTACGAACTCGCGCGCAGATTCGTTGAGAGCTGTTCTTCCCGAGTCGAATTCGGCGCGAATGACGGCGCCACGTCCGCGTCGGAGGTCGATCAGGCCTTCGTCGCGGAGTGTTGCGTACGCACGAAGAACCGTGTGGAGATTGACGTCGATCGACTCGGCGAGAGCGCGAGCGGACGGCAGGCGGTCACCTGGTCCGATCTCACCGCGGATGACCGAGCCACGAACCCCGGCTGCAATCTGCTCCGCTAGTGGAGTTGTGGAGGCGTGATCTATTCGGACCAACATGTTTGCATTCTATGCAAACAATGCGCGGTTTGACTAATTCGTGTCGGGGGATGCAGCGAGTTGTGACGTGGGACGGGTAACATCGGCAGAGCTGAAAGACGCGCATTCGGCGTGCGCAACGCAGCAGGAAAGGGGCTTGAATCGCATGAGCGGCCACTCAAAATGGGCCACCACCAAGCACAAGAAGGCTGTGATCGACGCACGTCGTGGCAAATCCTTCGCGAAGCTGATCAAGAACATCGAGGTGGCGGCACGAACCGGCGGTGGCGATCCCACGGGCAACCCCACCTTGTACGACGCCATCCAGAAGGCGAAGAAGACGTCTGTTCCCAATGACAACATCGAGCGTGCGCGCAAGCGCGGCGCCGGTGAAGAAGCGGGCGGCGCAGACTGGCAGACCATCATGTACGAGGGCTACGGACCCAACGGCGTCGCCGTTCTGATCGAGTGCCTCACCGACAACCGCAACCGCGCAGCCGGTGAAGTTCGCACCGCGATGACCCGTAACGGTGGCAACCTCGCTGACCCGGGTTCTGTCTCCTACCTGTTTGCTCGCAAGGGTGTCGTCACGCTCGAGAAGAACGGCCAGTCGGAGGACGACGTCCTGATGGCTGTGCTCGACGCCGGTGCCGAGGAGGTCACCGATCTCGGTGAAACCTTCGAAATCGTCAGTGAGCCACAGGATCTGGTTGCCGTACGTTCGGCACTTCAGGAAGCCGGCATCGATTACGACTCCGCTGAAGCCGATTTCCGCGCTTCCGTCGAGGTTCCCTTGGATGTCGACGGCGCACGCAAGATCTTCAAGCTCGTCGACGCGCTCGAAGACTCTGACGACGTGCAGAACGTGTACACCAACATCGATCTGTCCGACGAGGTTCTCGCGGCTCTCGAAGACTGATTGCTTTTCAACTCAACCCGGCCCTGACGTCCGCGTCTCGGCCGGGTTGCGTGTTGATGCGGGGCAGTACGCCCGCGCACCGCTAAGCTATCGAACAGCTGTTCGGTATGGAGAGGTGTGACAAAGTGCGCGTGCTCGGAGTGGACCCAGGCTTGACTCGCTGCGGGTTGGGTGTGGTCGACGGGAGCAACGGCAGGAAAGTGCGCCCCATTGCTGTCGACGTGGTGCGGACCCCGCCCGAGATGGACCTCGGGTCTCGGCTACTGCGAATCTCCGATGCGGCGGAGCTGTGGATCGAGCAGTACAAGCCGGAGGTCGTCGCGATCGAGCGTGTATTCGCGCAGCACAACGTCAGTACGGCGATGGGGACGGCGCAAGCAGGCGGAGTTGTCGCGCTCGCTGCGGCCAGACGCGGCATCCCGGTGTGTTTCCACACGCCCAGCGAGGTGAAGGCCGCCGTTACCGGCAGCGGTAACGCCGACAAGGCGCAGGTCACCGCGATGGTGACGCGAATCCTGAACTTGAAGACGGCGCCGAAACCGGCTGACGCCGCTGACGCTCTGGCGCTCGCGATCTGTCACTGCTGGCGAGCACCGATGATCGAGCGAATGGCCCGCGCCGAGGCGATGGCCGCTGAACAAATGCGTAAGTATCAGGCAAAATTGGCCGAGATGAAGAAGGCAGGTTCACGATGATCGCGTCGGTACGCGGCGAGGTGCTCGATATTGCGCTCGACCATGCGGTCATCGAAGCGTCAGGTGTCGGCTATCGGGTCAATGCCACCCCGGTGACTCTCGGTGCACTGCATCGGGGAAGCGAAGCGCGACTGTTCACGACGATGATCGTTCGCGAAGACTCGATGACGCTCTACGGTTTTTCCGATACCGAGTCGAAGGACCTGTTCAGCCTCTTGCAGACGGTTTCCGGAGTCGGACCGCGCCTGGCGATGGCAACTCTTGCAGTGCTCGAACCGGACGCATTGCGGCGGGCACTCTCGGAAGGCAACCTGACGGCGTTGACGAGGGTCCCCGGTATCGGGAAACGCGGCGCCGAGCGCATGGTCGTCGAACTGCGGGACAAGGTCGACGCCGTCGCGACGCCGGCCGGCGCGGCTTCCGGTGCCGTCGTCGGCAGTTCGATCCGTGATCAGATCGTCGAGGCTCTCGAAGGTCTGGGCTTCCCGATCAAGCAGGCCGAGCAAGCCACGGATTCGGTCCTGGCGGAATCGCCCGAGGCCACAACGTCGGTAGCACTGCGTTCTGCTCTGTCGCTGCTCGGTAAGACTCGATGAACTTCGACCCGATCGACGATTTCGACGACGAGTCGCAGGTCTCTGCCGAATTGGTGGCGGGAGACGGCGATGTCGAAGCGAGTTTGCGCCCCAAGAGTCTCGACGACTTCATCGGGCAACCCCGTGTTCGCGAACAACTGCAGCTCGTGCTCACCGGAGCAAAACTTCGCGGCAGCACACCTGATCACATCCTGATGTCCGGTCCCCCCGGACTCGGCAAGACGTCGATGGCGATGATCATCGCGGGGGAGTTGGGCTCTTCTCTGCGGTTGACGTCCGGACCGGCGCTCGAACGCGCCGGAGACCTGGCCGCGATGCTGAGCAACCTCGTCGAAGGTGACGTGCTGTTTATCGACGAGATTCACCGAATCGCTCGTCCGGCCGAGGAGATGTTGTACCTGGCGATGGAAGACTTCCGTGTCGACGTCGTCGTCGGTAAGGGGCCGGGTGCCACGTCGATTCCTCTGGAGGTTGCACCGTTCACGCTGGTCGGTGCGACTACGCGGTCAGGTGCGTTGACCGGTCCGTTGCGCGACCGCTTCGGGTTCACCGCTCACATGGATTTCTACGAACCCGAAGAGCTGCAACAGATTCTGATGCGTTCGGCCGGAATTCTGGGAGTCAACCTCGAAGTTGACGCTGGCGCCGAAATCGCACGACGCTCGCGAGGGACGCCGCGTATCGCGAACCGATTGCTGCGCCGGGTTCGTGACTTCGCCGAGGTTCGCGCCGACGGAATCGTCACGATGGACGTCGCTCAGGCGGCCTTGGCTGTTTACGACGTGGACCAGTTGGGCTTGGACCGTCTCGACCGATCCGTACTGAGTGCGTTGGTGCGGTCGTTCGGCGGCGGACCCGTCGGCGTGTCGACGCTTGCGGTGGCCGTCGGCGAGGAACCGTCGACGGTGGAAGAAGTGTGCGAGCCGTTCCTGGTTCGGGCCGGGATGATCGCCCGGACGCCGCGAGGACGCGTGGCTACCGCCGCTGCCTGGACTCAACTCGGAATGACACCGCCGCCGGATGCCGCAGCGGGCGGTATCGAGGTTCGCGTCAACGAACCGCAGGCCACGTTGTTCGATCCGAACGGAGAGTGAATTTCGACTGGAAAGGCCTACTTGAACGGCCGATCTGTCAGGAATCCTCAGCAACTAATGGCACACTGGTGTATTGCGTAGGTCCATCCGGGACCATCGCGGCGTAAAACGTGCAACACAACCGAGGTTGATCAACACATGTCGAGTTTGCTTTTCCCACTCTTGATCCTCGCACTGCTGGTGCCCATGTTCCTGGGCATGCGCAAGCAGAAGAAGGCTTTGGCTGCCACTTCCGAGATGCAGGACTCGCTGCAGGTCGGCGATCGAGTGCAGACCACGGCCGGGCTCTATGCCACGATTGCTTCTCTGGACGACGACACCGTGGACCTCGAGATCGCCGACGGTGTCATCACCACCTGGTCGCGTCTGGTCATCCGTGAGCGCGTTGTCGAGACGACCGAAACCGACGAGTACGACGACGACTCGGTTTCCGAGATCGAAGAATCAGCTGCTGACACCGAAATCCGGCTCACCAAGGAGTCCTGACTTCGTCGACCTGGCACGTGTTCTAGAGTTGTGAACTCGGACACACGTCCAGATCGGTTGGTCTGTAGTAGTTCTTTCATCGGAGTAGTTCTTTCACCAGCAGCTCAGTTCATCCCGTTGATCAATCGTTGCAGTTCGAACGCCGCAGCTCGGGTGGTCGTCGACCGCCCGAGCCTGCATTTACTGAAGCTCTGCACCTACTGAGGAGACTTAAAGATCGTGGCACCTTCCACCGGAACGGTGCATCCGGTCCGCTACCTGGCCCTTTTCGGGGTCCTGGTGGTGGCACTGTATGCCCTGGTGTTCTTCACTGGAGACAAGTCGGCCACGCCGAAACTCGGCATCGACCTGCAGGGTGGAACGCGCGTCACGTTGACCGCTCGTACCCCGGACGGCAGCGCTCCCAGTCAGGACAGTCTCAAGCAGGCTCAGGAAATCATCGAGACCCGCGTCAACGGTCTCGGCGTTTCCGGCTCCGAGGTCGTCGTCGACGGTGACAACCTCGTCATCACCGTTCCCGGCGACGACAGTGCGCAGGCTCGCTCGCTCGGCCAGACCGCCCGTCTGTACATCCGCCCGGTGACGGGTTCGATCGACGTCGCCACCCGTGACGCGAACCGGACAGCTACCCCAGAGGTGCCAGCGGCTGAAACTCCGGCCACTGATGCTCCGGCTCCCGAGGCGCCGGCCGACGGGACCCCGACGCCGCAGAACCGCCCGTTCCTGGCTCAGGACCCGACCACTCCGGAGGCAACCCCGGCGCCGGAGACGACAACACCGGCTCCCCCCGCGGACGCATCGAGTGACGGCACCGACGAAGGCGACGCAGCAGCAGCGGAAATCGCCGCAGCGCGCGCCCTCCGACAGAGCAGCGATCCGACGGTGCAGCAGCAAGCAGTGGCGAACCTCGACTGCTCCGTCGCGGATCCGCTCCGTGGAAACGACGACCCGACTCTTCCGCTGGTCGCGTGCTCGCAAGACGGACTGAACATCTATCTTCTCGGTCCTTCGATCATCGACGGCCAGGAGATTGCCGACGCGTCTTCGGTCTTCAACTCGCAGCAGTCGCGCCACGAGATCAGCCTCTCGTTCAAGACGACCGGCAGCAACACCTGGGCCGAGTTCACCTCAGCCAACATCGGCAAGCAGGCAGCGTTCACGCTCGACTCGAAGGTCGTCAGCGCCCCCACGATTCAAGGTGCAACGCCTGCGGGTAGCGCGACCTCGATCACGGGCAGTTTCACTGCGGAGAGCGCCAAAGAACTTGCCAACACTCTGAAGTACGGTTCGCTTCCGCTGTCGTTCGCAGCCTCCGAGGCCGAGACGGTCTCGGCAACGCTCGGACTGGCCTCACTGCAGGCGGCATTGATTGCCGGCGCGGTCGGTCTCGTTCTCGTGCTGCTGTACTGCCTCGTCTACTACCGGATGCTCGGCGTCCTGACGGCGTTGTCGCTGATCCTCTCCGGAGTCATGGTCTACGCGATCATGGTTCTGCTCGGCAGATACATCGGCTTCACACTCGACTTGGCCGGCATGGCTGGTCTGATCATCGGTATCGGTATGACCGCCGACTCGTTCGTCGTGTTCTTCGAACGCATCAAGGACGAAATGCGTGAGGGCCGTAGCTTCCGCTCCGCGGTGCCACGCGGTTGGGCGCGAGCGCGCCGAACAATTCTTTCCGGCAACGCGGTGAGCTTCATCGCCGCTGCAGTTCTGTACGTGCTGGCGGTCGGACAGGTGCGAGGCTTCGCCTTCACCTTGGGTCTGACCACCATCCTCGACGTGATTGTCGTGTTCCTCGTGACGTGGCCACTGGTCAGTATGGCGTCCCGTTCGGCGTTCTGGTCCAAGCCCAGCGTCAACGGTCTCGGCGCAGTGCAAGAGGTTGCCCGCGAACGTAAGGTTGCCGCCGCTGCGTCGGCTAAGGAGACACGAGCATGAGCGAGTCCAACAACTCCCCGGTGGGGTCCAACAACAGTTCCTCGGCCGAGTCCGCCGACGCCGCAGCCCGGTCGGAGATCACCGACTCCGGCGTCGATCAGGGCGCGATGCCCAAGCACAGTTGGCTCTCGCGGCTGTACACGGGAACGGGTGCGTTCGAGGTCGTCGGCAGGCGTCGTGTCTACTACGGACTGACCGGCGCTCTGGTCGCCATTGCGCTGCTCAGCATCATCCTGCGCGGCTTCACCTTCGGTATCGATTTCGAGGGCGGATCGCGCATTCAGTTCCCGGCCGAGGGTGGAGTCGAGACGTCGGAGGTGGAAACCGTCTACTCCGACACACTCGGGTTCGAGCCGGTCAGCGTGCAGACGGTCGGCTCGGGTGCCAGCGCCACCGTACAGATTCGGTCGGAGACGTTGAACGCGACGCAGATCAACGATCTGCAGTCGGCGCTCTTCGACGAGTTCCAGCCCAAGGACAAGAACGGGAACCCGTCGGCGCAGGCCATCAGTTTTGCGGACGTGAGTGAAACCTGGGGCGGCCAGATCACCAAGAAGGCGCTGATCGCGCTGATTGTGTTCCTGGTGATCGTGAGTATCTACATCGCCATCCGCTTCGAGCGGGACATGGCGGTAGCCGCGATTGTCGCGTTGTTCTTCGACATCATCGTCACTGCCGGCGTCTACTCGCTCGTCGGTTTCGAGGTGACGCCCGCGACGGTGATCGGTTTGCTCACCATTCTCGGCTTCTCGCTGTACGACACAGTGGTGGTGTTCGACAAGGTCGAAGAGAACACACGCGGTGTTCTGCATCTGACGCGCCGGACGTACGGCGAGCAGGCCAACCTCGCGGTGAATCAGACCTTGATGCGATCGATCAACACGACCGTCATCAGTGTGCTCCCGGTGATCGCTCTGATGGTTGTCGCGGTCTGGATGCTCGGCGTCGGCACGCTCAAGGACCTTGCGCTGGTTCAGCTCGTCGGCATCATCGTGGGTGCGTACTCCTCGATCTTCTTCGCGACGCCGCTCCTGGTGTCGATGAAGGAACGCTGGGGACCCGTTGCCGCGCACACTCGTAAGGTGCTCTCGCGCCGGGCTACGCTGGCCGAGAAGGGTACGCAGACGGTTGCCGTCGGCGCACCAGTTGCACGCCGTGCGCCGGTTGCTCCGCAGCCGGGTGTGCGGCCGACCGGAAAGCGAAACAAGAAGGGGCACTGAACATGCTCCCAAGAACACGCACACTGGTTCGATCGATGGCGTTCGTTGCGGCCACCGCTGTGGCTGCCGGTTCGTTGGCGGCCTGCTCGGAAAGCGCCGAGCAGGTTCCGTCCATCGGATATGCCATCGACAACTCCATCTCCACGTACAACGCCAACACGACAGCTGGATCGGTGTCCGGGGCGATGGCCGCGTTCGGCCGGGTGCTTCCCGGCTTCACGTTCACCGGCCCGGCCGGAGCACCTGTGTCGGACACCGACATCGGAACGGCGTCGGAGTTGCCCGGTGACGTGCTCACGGTCTCGTACAAGCTCAATCCGGCGTCGGTGTACTCCGACGGGATTCCGATGTCCTGTGACGATCTGGTCCTCACCTGGGCGGCGTCGAGTGGCAAGTTCACCAAAGACGTCGATGGTGCTGCGAAGCCCATGTTCGACACGGCGAACAATCTCGGTTACGCGGACATCGACCGGATCGACTGCCAGAGCGGGTCGAAGGACGCGACTGTCTTCTTCAAGCCCGGGCGATCGTTCACCGATTGGCGGTCGTTGTTCGGTGCGACTGCATTGATGCCTTCACACATCGTGACGCAGCGCGCCGGAGTCGGCGACGTGGTGAGCGCGGTGAATGCCGGTGACACCGACGCGTTGTCGAAGATCGCCGACTTCTGGAACACCGGGTGGAACCTGACTCCAGGTCAGGTGGACACCTCCGTACTGCCTTCCGCTGGTCCGTATCGAATCGACTCGTACAGCGCCGACGACGGCCTGGTGCTGGTCGCGAACGAGCGGTGGTGGGGCAACAAGCCCGCGACCGATCGCATCGTCGTCTGGCCACGTGGTGTGAATCTGACCGAGGATCTCGACAAGAACTCGATCGAGGTCGTCGACGTCGCTTCCGGGTCGGCCGGCGAGCTCGGTACTCCGTCCGGGTTCGACCTCCAACAGATTCCGTCGCGGTCGATCGAGCAGTTCGTTCTCGCGACGTCTGGTTCGCTGGGCGACGAAGCCGCCCGTCGAGCGTTCGCGCATTGTGTTCCGCGGACAACTCTGTTCGAGAAGTTCGGGCAGACGGAGAATGCGCCGCAGGCTGGTCTGGGTTCCGGCGTGGTCGATTCGCGACTGATGGCGCCGGATTCACTCGTGTACAGCGACGCCGCTGCGGTCGACGGTGACCGGTACGCCAATGCCGACGTCGATGCCGCGAAGACGTCGTTGTCGGAAGCCGATCTCGACCAGTTGACCGTCCGGGTCGGGTACCTCGCACCGGACCCGGTGCGGGCGCAGATCGTCTCTGAAGCGAAAGCCGCGTGTGCTCCGGCGGGAATTACGATCGAGGACGCGAGTACCGACAGCTTCGATCCTGCGAGTCTGCAGTCCGGGGGAGTCGACGCTGTGCTTTCCGGCATGGCAGGCAAAGTCGGGGCAGGCGGAACAGCGAGCATGATCGACGCGCGCGGAGCGTTGCGATCGGGCAACGGCGCAAACCTCGGTACGTACGGAAATGCACGGATCGATCAGATCATCGATCAGTTGAACGTGGATGCGAGCACCAGTGCGCAATTGGGGCTCTCGGTGGAGGCGGAGAACATCCTGTGGACCCAGGTGCCTACGATTCCACTGTTCAATCAACTACGAACTGTCGCTGTAGCTCCAGGCATGTCGGCAGTGTTGGTCAATCCGACTCGGGCCGCTACCGGCTGGAACATGGACAGATGGGTATTACGCAGATGAGCGTCTCGAATGGTGTTGCCTTGCACACGCCTGAAGAATTGATCGCAATCCACCGGGCTGCCGGAGACGCCGTTGTTCGGCTGACCCGCTGGGCGGACAACTTTCCCGGGCCCGGGGTTCGGTTCGCCGATCTGACTCCGGTGTTCGCCGACGCCGAGGGGTTCGGGGCCGTGCTCGACGCCCTTGTCGCCTGTGCTCCGGACGCCGACACGATTGCCGCCGTCGATGCTCGCGGGTTCCTGCTCGGTGCCGGCGCGGCTGCGAAGATGGGTGCTGGGGTGGTGGCCGTGCGGAAGGTCGGCAAACTGCCGCCGCCGGTACTCTCTCGTTCGTACAGCCTCGAGTACGGATCCTCGACTCTCGAGATCCCCGCAAACGGCTTCGATCTCACCGGGCGGAATGTTCTGTTGATCGACGACGTTCTGGCTACCGGAGGGACACTCGAGGCGGCTGTACAGTTGGTTGAGTTGGGTGGAGCGAACGTCGTCGGCGTCGCAGTGGTGCTCGAGATCGAGGAACTGCGCGGTCGAGATCGCTTCTTGAAGTACCCACTGACATCCCTGGTGAAGGTCTGAGTATTAAAGTTGTCTCCTGGGGGTCGAGTTAGACCTCCAGGGCAATTACCCGATGCAGGGCGGTTGCCTCAACCAACTCGGTGGTAGGAGGTGGCGACATGACGTCGAATCTTGATCGATCACAGAACTCGGGTGCAGTGTCGCAGGAGACGGGTGCACATCCGGCTCCGGAGACGACACCATCGAAGTCCGCGGTGCCCGACGATTCGGGATCTGCGCAAACTGCCGGCAATCGGGGTGGGCAGAACCTGGCCGTGCCCGCTTCCGCCTCCCGTAGGGTGCGCGCTCGGCTTGCTCGGCGCATCACCGGTCAGCGCAACGCCACCATCCGCCCGGTGCTCGAGCCGTTGGTCAGCCTCCACCGTGAGCTGTATCCGAAGGCCGACCTCGCGCTGCTCCAGCGTGCGTACGACGTCGCCGAGGACAGACATTCGAGCCAGCGTCGCAAGTCCGGCGATCCGTACATCACGCATCCGTTGGCCGTCGCAAGCATTCTGGCCGAGTTGGGTATGGACACCACCACCCTCGTCGCAGCCCTGCTGCACGACACCGTCGAGGACACCGGGTACTCACTCGAAGAGTTGACCAAGGACTTCGGTGACGAGGTCGCTCACCTCGTCGACGGCGTCACCAAACTCGACAAGGTCGTTCTGGGCACAGCCGCCGAGGGCGAAACCATCCGCAAGATGATCATCGCGATGGCGCGGGACCCGCGCGTGCTCGTGATCAAGGTCGCGGATCGTCTGCACAACATGCGCACGATGCGATTCCTGCCGCCAGAAAAGCAGGCACGTAAGGCGCGAGAGACTCTCGAAGTCATTGCGCCACTTGCACATCGACTTGGAATGGCGACCGTCAAGTGGGAACTCGAGGACCTCTCATTCGCCATCTTGCACCCGAAGAAGTATGACGAGATCGTTCGACTGGTCGCCGATCGCGCGCCTTCTCGTGACACCTATCTGGCCAAGGTTCGCGCCGAGATCAACTCGACCCTGTCCGCCTCGCGGATCAACGCCATCGTCGAAGGCAGGCCCAAGCATTACTGGTCGATCTATCAGAAGATGATCGTCAAGGGCCGCGATTTCGACGACATCCACGATCTGGTCGGCGTCCGCATCCTGTGTGAAGAAGTGCGTGACTGTTACGCCGCGGTCGGCGTTGTCCACTCACTGTGGCAGCCGATGGCCGGACGCTTCAAGGACTACATCGCACAGCCGCGCTACGGCGTCTACCAGTCGCTGCACACCACCGTCGTGGGACCGGAAGGCAAGCCCCTGGAGGTCCAGATCCGGACCCAGGACATGCACCGGACCGCGGAGTTCGGTATCGCCGCGCACTGGCGGTACAAGGAGACCAAGGGCAAGCACGCGGGCGACATCGCCGAGGTCGACGACATGGCGTGGATGCGTCAGCTACTCGACTGGCAACGTGAAGCGGCCGATCCGGGGGAGTTCCTCGAATCGTTGCGTTACGACCTCGCGGTCAAGGAGATCTTCGTCTTCACGCCAAAGGGTGACGTGATCACGTTGCCTGCCGGATCGACTCCCGTCGATTTCGCGTATGCGGTGCACACCGAGGTCGGGCACCGATGCATCGGTGCCAGGGTCAACGGCCGGTTGGTCGCGCTGGAACGAACTCTCGAAAACGGCGAAGTGGTGGAGGTCTTCACGTCGAAGGCTGCCACCGCCGGGCCGAGCCGAGATTGGCAGACGTTTGTCGTCTCGCCGCGTGCCAAGGCGAAGATCCGTCAGTGGTTCGCGAAGGAACGCCGCGAAGAGGCGCTCGAGTCCGGCAAGGATCAGATCGCGAAGGAAGTCCGCCGTGTGGGACTTCCGTTGCAGCGGTTGATGAATGCCGAATCGATGAGCACGATCGCGCATGAACTTCGCTATCCCGACGTCTCGGCGTTGTACACGGCTGTAGGCGAGAGCCAGGTGTCGGCGCACCACGTCGTGCAGCGACTGGTTGCTCATCTGGGCGGCGTCGGCGCCGTCGAGGAGGAACTGGCCGAGCGTTCGACGCCGTCGACCATGCCGGTGCGCACCCGCAGCACGGGCGACTCCGGAATTCTGGTTCCCGGAGCACCCGGCACGGTGGCAAAACTCGCAAAGTGTTGCACGCCGGTTCCGGGCGATTCGATTCTGGGCTTCGTCACGCGCGGCGGGGCGGTCAGCGTGCACCGTACCGACTGCACCAACGCCAACTCGCTCCACGATCAGTCCGAGCGAATCATCGACGTCGAATGGGCGCCCTCAGCGACGTCGGTGTTCCTGGTCGCGATCCAGATCGAGGCGCTCGATCGTCATCGGTTGCTTTCCGACGTCACCAAGGCGTTGGCCGACGAGAAAGTTAACATTCTGTCGGCCTCGGTCACCACCTCAGGTGACCGAGTGGCGATCAGCAAGTTCACCTTCGAGATGGGCGACCCGAAGCACTTGGGTCATGTGCTCAACGTGGTTCGCAATGTGGAAGGCGTCTACGACGTCTACCGCGTGACCTCTGCTTCGTAAACTGCTGTGCGCCTTTATTAACCGCGGGCGGTTAATAAAGGCGCACAGTCGGTTAGGCGACTACTGCAGTCTCGATGGTGATTGGGGTGTTGGGTGCGCCGCCACCGGTTGCGCCCATGCCTCCGTCGTCGCCGTCGGCTGCGATCTTCTCGATCGTCGCCAGGCCGGCGTCGTCGATCTTTCCGAAGACCGTGTAGTTGGGCGGCAAGACCGAATCCTCGTAGACGAGGAAGAACTGGCTGCCGTTGCTGCCCGGTGCACCCGAGTTGGCCATTGCGAGCGTGCCGCGGGGGTAGACGGCAGGCAAGGAGAGCGCCGGATCGTTAGCGGAGTACGCAGTGGTCGGGTACTCGTTGTCGAATCCGTAGCCCGGTCCGCCCGTGCCCTTGCCCGAGGGATCGCCGCACTGCAGGATCTGAAGACCGGGTGTGGTGACCAGTCGATGGCACGGGGTGTCGTCGAAATACTTCTGCTCGGTCAAGCTCACGATGCTGTTGACCGTGCATGGGGCTTCTGCCCGGTTCAGTTCCATCCCGATCGGGCCGGCCGTAGTCGTGAGCGCGACGTTGACGGTTCCCTCGGTGGACACGCCCGTGGAGTTCGGCGGATTGACGGTCTTTGCAGCGCCCGCCGCGCTCGGGTACGAGCAGTCGACAGTCGCCGACGCCGGAGTCGGGACAGGCGGGAGTGCGTCGAACTGTGACATGTCGAGCGGCGGCATGGCAGCCGTTGTCGTCTTCGCCTTGGAGGTGCTGGACGGCGAGTCCGAGCTACCGGAATCACTGGAACAACCAGCCAGAAGCAGCGCTGCGGCGCTTGCAGCGGCAATAACTACAGGAAAGCGCATCACAGGATTACGTCGCATCAGTCGAGCCTTACTGTCTTGATGTCGGTGGTCAGATTCGGCTTGCCGTCACCCTCTGGTGTCGATCCGCCGGCCGCGACCTTGTCCAAAGTGGCGAGACCGGTCTCGTCGATCGTGCCGAAAACCGTGTACTGCGGCGGGAGTTGTGAGTCGCCGTAGACGAGGAAGAACTGGCTGCCGTTGCTACCGGGTGTCCCGGTGTTGGCCATCGCAACCGTGCCGCGCGCGTAGGTGACTGGCTCTTGCGCTGCCGGGTCGGTGGTGGCGTACGCCGTGGTGGGGAACTCGTTGTCGAATCCGTAGCCCGGTCCGCCGGAGCCGGTGCCCGACGGGTCACCGCACTGCAGCACCTGGAGCGAGGGGCTCGTCGTCATGCGGTGGCAGGTGGTGTCGTTGAAGTAATCCTGCTGCGCCAAGCTCACGAAGCTGTTGACCGTGCACGGAGACTTCGTTCCGTCGAGCGTGAGCCCGATGTTTCCCTGCGAGGTCTCGACGCTGATGCTCGGCGTCGCGTCCGGCGCGGTGGTGGGAATCCCGTCGGTACGAGGAGGGTTGTTGGCCTTGGACGCGGTAGCGCCGTCAGCCGGGTACGAGCAGGAAACCGTGTCGGCCAGCGGCGTCGACAGACCGGCCGGCATTGCACCCGCGGTCTGCGGCGTGAGGCTCGAATCGTCGGCAGCAGTGTTGGTGGTGTTCGCGTCGTCGTCACTGCGATTGCTGAACCAGATGAGTCCACCGACGACACCGACTACGACGACCACGCCGAGCGCAGTTCCGGCTATCGTCATCTGCTTGCGCTTGCGGGCACGTTCTGCGCGACGTTCGAGCTGACGCTCGAGCTTGCGTTTCGCCGCCTCGCGGCGTTGCTCGTTACTCGGCACTGCTGTAGTCCTCCGTATCGCGGGTGGATCGTGGTCGGCCCGCCGAGCGACACCCTGGGGTCGGCTTCGGCAAGCGGCTCTACTCGTCGTCAGAGTCTCCCATTGCAACCTGAGAACTTACTGGCGGGGCAGCAGCTTAGGCTGTAACCGACAGCGTGTTGTTCGTTTCCACCCTTCGAAGAGGAGTTGCCCCCGTGCTCGTCACTGGTTTTCCGGCCGGGATGTTCCAAACCAACTGCTACATACTCGCTCAGGACGACGCGTGCGAATGCGTAGTCGTCGATCCGGGTCAGGATGCAGCCGAGCCGCTCTTCGAATATCTCGACTCCAAGGACATGTCGGTCAATGCAGTACTTCTGACCCACGGTCACCTCGATCATGTGTGGTCGGCCCGCGAGGTCTGTGAGCGGTACTCCGTGCCCGCCTACATCCATCCCGAGGATTGCTACATGCTCAGCGATCCGGCACGGGGGATCGGCCCGACGATGAAGGAATTCATTCAGGGCATGACGTTCGTGGAGCCGGACGAGGTGATCGAACTGAGCGACGGAGACAAGATCACCGAGGCCGGAATGACGTTCGTGGTGGACCACACACCCGGGCACACGCAGGGATCGGTGGTGTTCCGCACCCAGGCGAACACCGAGAGCGGGCCCGTGGACTTGGCGTTCACCGGTGACACCCTGTTCCAGGGTTCCATCGGGCGCAGCGACCTGCCAGGCGGAAATCACGAGCAGTTGCTCGCTTCGATCGCCCGCAAGCTACTGGTACTCGGTGACGAGACAGTGGTCCTGCCCGGGCACGGTGGCAACAGTTCGATCGGCGCCGAGCGAAGCTCGAACCCGTTTCTCGTTGGACTCAGCGCACAGAAATAAGGAAAAGTACCTCTCGTGAGTAAAGCCAGCACCTTCTCTGCACCCAAGGGAATTCCGGACTACGTTCCGCCGCAGTCAGCCGAATTCGTCGCCGTTCGTGACGGTTTGACGCGCGCCGCCAGGTTGGCCGGGTACGGCCACATCGAATTGCCGATCTTCGAGGACACCGGCCTGTTCGCGCGCGGTGTCGGTGAGTCGACCGACGTCGTCAGCAAAGAGATGTACACGTTCGCCGATCGCGGTGACCGTTCGGTGACGTTGCGTCCCGAGGGAACCGCCGGCGTCATGCGTGCCGTCATCGAGCACAGCCTCGATCGTGGACAGTTGCCGGTCAAGGTCAGCTACGCGGGCCCGTTCTTCCGCTACGAGCGCCCGCAGGCCGGTCGCTACCGCCAGTTGCAGCAGGTCGGCGTCGAGGCCATCGGGATCGACGACCCCGCGCTCGACGCTGAGGTCATCGCGATCGCCGACGCCGGATTCCGGTCGTTGGGGCTCGACGGCTTCCGCCTCGAAATCACCTCTCTCGGCGATGACACCTGCCGACCGCAGTACCGCGAACTGCTGCAGGAGTTTCTCTTTGCACTTCCGCTCGACGAAGACACACGTCGACGCGCCGAGATCAACCCGCTTCGGGTGCTCGACGACAAGCGCCCAGATGTACGCGAGATGACGGCCGGCGCACCGCTCATGCTCGATCACCTCTCGGAGAGCTGCAAGGCGCACTTCGACGAGGTACTAGCGCACCTCGACGCCTTGGGAGTTCCCTACGTCGTCAACCCGCGCATGGTCCGCGGCCTCGACTACTACACCAAGACGACCTTCGAATTCGTGCACGACGGACTGGGCGCGCAGTCCGGAATCGGTGGTGGTGGTCGTTACGACGGACTGATGGAACAGCTGGGCGGACAGCCGCTCTCGGGGATCGGGTTCGGAATCGGCGTCGACCGCACGGTTCTCGCGCTCGAGGCCGAGGGTAAGTCGGTTGCGCCACCGGCACGTGTCGACGTCTTCTGTGTACCGATGGGAGCCGAGGCGAAGGCGGCACTGGTGAAGATCGCACACCAGTTGCGTGCCAATGGGATTCGCGTCGACCTGGCGTACGGAAATCGTGGCGTCAAGGGCTCGATGAAAGCGGCCGATCGCTCGGGCGCCGCAGTCGCGTTGGTTCTCGGCGAGCGCGAGCTCGAAGAGGGCGTTGTCGTTGTCAAACAATTGGCGACAGGTGAGCAGGAGACGGTGCCGCTCGACCAAGTTGTCGACAAGCTCGGGGATCTCGTTGAGCACTGAGGCTGAACCGGTTTCGCTCGATCTGGTTCCCGTGGCGTTGATCGCGCCGCGGCTGAAGAAGTTCGCCGTTGTTGTGGTGGTCTTCGGTGTGGTCGTCGGGTTGATCGTCAGTGTGTTCTCGACGATGACGGTCGGAGTGATCGTCGGTGCCGTCATCGCGGTTCCGACGTCACTGGCGATTCTGATGACGCTGCGCCGGCATATCACCCTGTATGGCAACAGGATTCGAGCACAAGCTGGTTTTCGCACCAACGACGTCGACGTGGCCGAGGTGCTCACGGCGGCGTTGACGGTGCGATCCGGCCGGATCAGCGAGGTCAGCCTGACACTCGGTGACGGTCGGTCCACCGTGCGAATACCGCTCGCGCTCTACACGGCAGGGGGCGGGCGCGAATTGGAGATCCTTGCACTCCGCAAGCTCGCCGACGCCCTGGCGGCCAGTGAGTTGGTACCGGCTGCCGCGTTGTCCTCGGTGCTGATCGAACAGTTGCGTGCCGAAGCCCGCGGCGCCGGACTAGCCGAGCGTCCGCTCTACCGCGCCGTCGAACTCGTGACGGCGGAGGGACGAGTGCCGAGAACCACACTGACGGACCACGAAGTGGCCGGATTACTCGACTAGCGTGGAAACCGTTCTTACAGCGTTGTAGAACGGACAGTCGTGAAAACGGCAGGTGAGGAGTCGGCAATGAGTATTGCGCCCGTAACCGTCACGGTGACCGGAGCGTCGGGTCAGATCGCCTACGGCATGCTTTTCCGCATAGCTGCGGGGGAGATGCTCGGCGCTGACGTACCGATCAAACTTCGACTGCTCGAGATTCCCGCCGCCGTGTCCGCTGCCGAAGGCGTCGCGATGGAGCTCGAAGACGGCGCATTCCCCTTGCTGAGCTCCATCGACATCACCGACGATCCCGATGTCGCCTTCTCCGGCGCGAACGTCGGGATGCTGGTCGGTGCACGTCCGCGGAGCAAGGGGATGGAGCGCGCCGACTTGCTGAGCGCGAACGGCGCTATTTTCACAGCGCATGGGAAGGCGATCAACAACAACGCAGCCTCGGACGTCAAGGTGCTGGTCGTCGGAAACCCGGCCAACACCAACGCTCTCATCGCGATGAACAACGCGCCGGATGTACCCGATACTCGGTTCAGTGCGCTGACGCGCCTCGACCACAACCGAGCGATTGCGCAGGTGGTGAAGAAGACCGGCGTTCGTGCGTCGTCGGTGCGCAAGGTGTCCGTCTGGGGAAACCATTCGGCGACGCAGTACCCGGACCTGTCCCACGCGACCGTCGCGGGTGAGCCTGCGCTCGCGGTGATCAACGACCGAGACTGGGTGGGGAACGATTTCATCCCGACTGTGCAGGTGCGAGGCACCGCCATCATTGCTGCGCGTGGATCGTCCTCTGCGGCAAGTGCGGCCAGCGCGTCGATCGACCACGTCCGTGACTGGGTGATCGGAACGGCCGAGGACGACTGGGTATCCATGGCCGTCTGTTCGGACGGTTCCTACGGGGTGCCCGAAGGATTGATCTCGTCCTTCCCGGTGACCTGTGCCGATGGTGAATTCGCTATCGTTCCGGATCTCGCGATCGACGACTTCTCACGCGAACGGATTGACCTGTCCGTCAGCGAATTGGAGCAGGAGCGTGCGGCGGTACGGGAGTTGGGCTTCGTTTGAGGTTGTAATGCCGCCCCGGCCGGGGAGTCCCGATCAGAGATCTCGGAACAGGTACTGATCGGGATTCTCGGCACCGAGCACGGGCGGTGACACCATCGGTAGATCGTCGACCATCGAGTTTTCGTCACCGGCGCTGACGAGATACCCCGGAGTCGTGCGTGACGACTCGTCGTCCCGCGTTCCGCGAGGACCGCCGCCCATCATGCCGTCCGGCGATATGTCGCTACTGCCGACCGCCGAAGATGGTGCACCCAGGCCGGGCGTTGCTACCGGAACCGGTTGAACTGCAGCAACTCCCGCTGCGCCTCTCATCGTTCCACCGGTAGTGCCGCTTCCACCCACCCATGCTCCGCCGGAGCTCGCTGTCGCACTGGGCGACGGCGACGGCGACCCGCCGGCTGCGAGTGACGTCGATGAATTGCCTGCGCCCCACAGCTTGTCGACGCCGGTCGGAAGTCCGGCGCCTGCCTGCGCTGCCGCGGTCCGAACGGCATCGGTTCCTGAGTGCGCGGATAACGGTGCGTCGCCGGCATCGGTCGATCCAGACAGCTGCGATCCAGACAGCTGCGATCCAGACAGCTGCGATCCAGACAGCGGCGATGCCGACGCGGCTGATGCCGCCAGAGGTTGGGCGATCTGACGGGCGGCGTCGGCGAGCGCCTCCGGAGTGGCAAGGTTGGCGAGAGCCTCACCGATCGGTGGAGTCGGCACGGGGATCGACCCGGCAAGGGCGTTCATGGCAGCGGTGTGCCCGAGCATTTCCCCGCGAGTCTGTGTCACCGCCGCGACGGCTGCCTGCATGTGTTCGGCTGCGGAGGCAATCAGCATCGCCTGTCCTGGTGGTGTCCACGCGATCGGTGCAGCAGCTGCAACCGTGGTCGCGAAGGACTGCGCGATCGCCGCGAGATTCGCGTTGCCTCGCTGCACCGATTCCGCGGCGGCAGCAGCGGTTTTCGATATCGCGGTTCCGCGTTCGCTCAATTCTGCGCCGCTGTTCTGGGCGGATCGCGACAGTTCGGTCGCGGCTTCGCTGCCGGTGCTGTTCCAGGTCTGGCCCACCTCGGCGACCGCGCTTTGGGACAGTCCCATGGCTTGGTCGATGAGAGTGGACGCCTGGTTGAAGATGCCGACGGGATCGATGCCGGCAAAAGTGCCGGTGCCGAGGCTCTTCCCGAGTTCGATCAACGGCGCGAACAGATCTTCGATTCCGGGTAATGCCGGAACCGGTATGCCGGCGAGCATCGATTCGACCGTGTTGTTCGGCAATGCCGGGGCCGGAGCACCACCTTGAAGGAATTCGAGGACCGTCGTCGAGTCGTCTTCGGTGTTCATGCGATCGGTGTCGATGCGATCGCTGTTCACGCGATCGCTGTTCACGCGGTCACGTCCGTCGATCCAGCGATGCCGGCCAGATCTGACGCGGTTGAAAGATCTGTGGTGTCGTAGGCCTGAGCGGCTGCACTCGCCGTTGCTGCGTTGCCGGCGTAGAAGGTCGCCAGTGCTGCAACATCTTTGGTGTGAGTTGCCTGGGCGCGCGCGAATGCCGCGAGAAACTCGATGCCGACAGGACCGACGGCTGGTGCGACTGCCGCGATGTTGGCGCCCAGATCGACGGCGGCGGCCTGCGCGATGTGTCCTGCAGCTTCGGCCGACGTCGAGCCGTACCTTCGGATGTCGTCAGTGACGACAGTCAATTCGCTCATCGTTACCCCCCAGTTGGTAAGCGTCGTGAGAACTGTATCGGAGAGAAGCGGCGCCGGAGGGGAGTGGACACGGCTCACCCTGCGCTTTCCGGACAACCTGGACGAAGTGGCAGAGATTACATTCTGATCCGGTGTTGGTATTGCGGGTGCGATCGATTTGGCACACTCGAACCATGCGAACCGCTTCGGACGTCATCCTCCGACTCACGTCCGATCCAGCTCGCTGTGGACTGGTGATGGATTTCGACGGTGTGCTTGCACCTATCGTCGACGATCCGTCGGCCAGTGCGCTCCTGCCCGGTGCCGAGGAGGTGCTCGCGACTTTGTCGAGGCACTTCGGCGTGGTGGGCTTGCTCTCGGGACGGCCGGCGTCGTTCTTGCGAGAACGACTGAGTCTGGATTCGGTTGTTCTCATGGGTTCCTACGGCGTCGAGACCTGGACGGAGAACGGAATCGAAGTGCTTCCGGCCGTCGCTGCGTTCAGTGATGCCGTCGCCGAAGCAGAAGCCGAACTGCGTCGCCTGTTCGACTCTCAGTCAGTTCCTGGCATCCACGTCGAGAGCAAAGGCCTTGCGGTGGCTGTGCATTGGCGTCGGGCCGCGGATCGAGCGGTCGCGCAGCGCCTGGTGGAAGCAGCGACGACAGAAATCGCGAGCCGGACCGGGTTGCGGCGTGAGCCCGGCAAGTTGGTCGAAGAATTGCGTCCACCCGTTGAGGAGGACAAGGGGACAGGCCTCCTTCGCGCGATCGCCACCGCAGGCGTCGACGTCGTCGCGTACGCGGGCGACGACCGTGGTGACCTACCTGCCTTTGCTGCTGTCCTTGCCTCGGGTGGAGAAGCGTTGGTGGTCAAGGGCGATGACATTGCACCGGAAGTGGCTGCTGTCGACGGCGTCCAGTTCGACGGCCCGCCGGCATTCCTCGATTGGATGAAAGAGCTTGCCGCGCACCTGGAACGCTGACACGTGAGGTCAGTCTGCCAAGAACTCGACCAGCGCGCGGTTGACCTCTTCCGGATTGTCCTGTGTGCATTGATGTCCGACGCCGGTGATCACCACCCGGCGAATCAGGTCCGGTAGCTGGTCGCTCAGGGCGTCGTAGATTCGATCGAGTTGGCGCGGCATGTCGACCTCTCCCCGCATCAGGAGGGTCTCCTTTCGGGGTGCCGTATCCACCGGGCAGAGTGACGCGAACCCGCTTGTTCCCAGATCCAGCCAGGTCTGCCGTCCGGCGGCCAGCATGCAGTCTGCAACGTATCTGCGAGTTGCGGGATTTCGACTCGACCACCGGCCACTGTAAAAGGCAAAGGGACCCCACGGAATCCGTCGATACAAATGCGTGCCGATTTTGATCGCCGAGGCAGCGGTTCCACTCATTTCCCGGTGCTGGCCAGGGCTGCCGATCATGACGAGCTTGTCTACTCGATTCGCGTGACGATGGGTGAACTCCTGCGCGATGTTTCCGCCGAACGAGTGTCCGACGATGCTTGCACGATCGATTCCGAGCGAGTCGAGCATGACCTTCACGTCGTCGATCACAGTGTCGAGAGTGGCGCGGTGGCCTTCCTCGAGAATCGACAGCCCTTGACCGCGTAGGTCGGGCAGCACCAGGGAATAGGCGCCCGCGAGTTCCGCGACCTGGTCGTCGAACATTCGATGATCAACTCCGGCGCCATGCAGGAAGACGATGCATTTCCGATCGAGCGCCGGCGTGCGCCACACACGCATTTCGGTGCCCGGAGTGGAAATAGTCTGGGTTGTCAGAGTCTGCATCGCTGTCCGTTGCCTCAGTTCGTTGCCGAATCAGATGGAAGTGAGCCTATCCTAACTTCTGTGGACCGCGGTTGTGGCAACAAGAAACTGGCCGCACCGGAACATCTCCGGTACGGCCAGTCTTGGTGTTAGGTCAGGCGTCGCGCTTGTTGACGACGGCGATGCTGATTCCGAAAACCACCAGCACAAATGCTGCGAAGTAGAACAGGCTTCCCCAAGGGCCCCAATGGAAATTGGTGCTCGAACCCGAAGAGAGGAAGTGGTCGGCGTTGGCGAACGGGAGGAACGGTGTGACGTTTCTACCGAAGGATCCGAACATGCCGAACAGGCTCTCGATGAGCAGCGGCCAGAGCAGGAGCAATGCAATAGCGCCGGCAGATTGCCGGAGGAGTGCTCCGACGGCGATGGCAAGGACAACGCAGAGGAAGGCGAAGATCGGTACGCCGTAGACGGCGCGCCAGGCATCGGCGTTGTCGAGTGCCAGATTGGTGGAACCTTCAGAGCCTGCAGCAGCTTTGGTGATGAATACCGCGCCGAGCATGAGAACGAAAGACAGCGCCGCGCCGAAGGCGCCGATCAGGCCGGCTTTGGCGATCAGGACCGAAGCCCGGCTCGGGATTGCCTGGAAGGTGGTGCGGATGATGCCGAAGCGGTATTCGCTGGTAATCGCGAGGGCCGCCATGATCATCAGGACCATGACGCCGAAGCCGGAAACTCCCAGTCCCGCTTCATTGAACGTGGGGAGGAACTTCTCGAAATCAGGAGTTCCTGATGCGGCTTCGTCGTTGTACGCCTGAATGCTCGAACTCGACGAACGCCCGATCATCCAGGCGACGCCCAACCCTAGGACGATGATTGTGATCGTGCACCACAGCGGCGACTTGGTCGTGGTGATCTTGATACGTTCAGCACTGAGAACAGCCATTACAGTGCACC
>NZ_JASDCV010000002.1:296431-470984 GCF_030407755.1 Rhodococcus sp. APC 3903 | reverse complement strand
CCCTCCCGGCGGAAACTACCCGCCTCCCGGTGGGTACCCGCCTCCTCCCGGTGGTGGCAACTTCCCGCCTCCGCCCCCGAATGACTACGGCGCAGGCTTCGGCGCCCCCCAGCTTTCTGTGGGTGCGGCAATTACCTACGGCTGGAACAAGTTCAAAGACAACGCACTGGTCTGGATCGGGATCTCGATCATCGCTTTTCTGATCGCCGGACTCATCCAAGGTGCTTTCAACGGCTTCGACTACACCAATACCGAATTCAGCGCGCTGTCGATCGTGGGTGGATTGGTCACCGCAATCGTCGGCTACATCATCCAAGCCGCATTCCTTCGTGGAGCGTTGAGCGAATTGGACGGAATCAAGCCGGCTTTCGGCACCTTCTTCCAATTCACGAACATCGGTGCAGTTGTTCTCGGCGGTTTCCTTGTCGCCGTCGCCACCTATGTCGGTTTGGTTCTGTGCATCATTCCCGGCATCATCGCGGCGTTCCTGCTCTACTACACGCTGACCTTCATCGTGGACAAGAATCAGGATGCGATTTCGGGCATCAAATCGAGCTACGCGTTGACCTCGTCGAACGTCGGAACGTTGATCCTGCTGGCGCTCGCTCTGATCGGTATCAACATCATCGGCGCACTGCTGTGCGGAATCGGTCTTCTCGTGACGGCGCCCGTCGCGCTGATCGCCAGTACCTACGCATACCGCGTGCTGACCGGCGGCCATGTAGCTGCCTGATCAGTTCGTTTGCATCACCGAAGGCCCTGCGGTTCCACGTGAAACCGCAGGGCCTTCGGTGTGTTCTGCGCAACTGGACGGTCGCCAACTCGCATCCGAGCGCCTTGTGGTGCTTGGATGACGGACGTGACAGCTCAGGATCAGCAAGACGAATCGACCCACGAAGCCAAATTTGCGCACGTCAGCCGGGGTTATTACCCGACAATCGTCGCGCTCTTCACCGCAACGCTGCTGATCTCGAACGTGGCGGCGACAAAGGGGGTCGCCTTCTTTGCGGATTCCGACTTCTCGCTCGGTCCCTTGCAGATTCTGCCCATCATCACCGATGGTGGATTCTTCTTGTTCCCGCTTGCCTACGTCCTCGGTGACGTACTCAGCGAGGTGTACGGCTTCAAAGCGACCCGACGCGCGATCTACCTGGGCTTCGGCGCACTGATTCTTGCCGCTGCGTGCTTCTGGATTGCAGTGCAACTCCCGTCGGCAGAGTTCTACGAGAACCAGGCCGCCCTCGAAACCGTGGTCGGCGTCATTCCCCGGCTGCTGGTCGCAGGATTGGCCGCCTACCTCGTCGGCCAGCTGCTGAACTCCCTGGTCCTGGTCATGATGAAAAAGCGCATGCAGGAGAAGCACCTGTGGGCGCGGCTCATCGGCTCGACCGTCGTCGGCGAATTCGCCGACACCCTCATCTTCTGTTCCATCGCAGCCGGTGTCATCGGCATCAGCACGTGGGAAGACTTCATCAACTACGTGCTGGTCGGCTTCCTGTGGAAGACGCTTGTCGAGGTTCTGGTCATGCCGATCACCTACCGCGTCATCGCCTACGTGAAGAAGCGCGAACCGACCTACGTCTGAGGTGCCGGCGTCTTCGCCGCATAGAACTTTCCGAGCATGTCCGCTTTGAAGTCGTGGAAGTATCCGCCTTCGATGCTGGCTCGGATATCGTCGACCAACTTCACGGTGAATCGCTCGTTGTGGATCGTGCACAGCGTCGACGCGAGCATTTCCTTCGCCTTGAACAGGTGATGGATGTACGCGCGGGTGTAATTGGCGCAGGTGTAGCAGTCGCACTCGTCGTCGATAGGCGTGAAGTCACGACGGAATCGGCTGGTATTGATGTTGAACCGGCCGGAGCGGATGTAGATCGCGGCATTGCGAGCAACACGCGACGGATTGACGCAGTCGAAAGTGTCCGCGCCGTTCTCGATTGCGACGAAGAAGTCGTCCGGTTCACTGATGCCGAGCATATGACGCGGCTTGGTCTCGGGTAGTTCCTCGTTACACCAACGCACAATTGTGCCGAGGTTCTGCTTCTCGAGGGCGCCGCCGATGCCGTAGCCGTCGAAACCATATCCGTTCTCGCCTTCGATCGACTCGAGGCCACGGCAGGCTTGACGACGCAGATCTTCGTACTGCGCGCCTTGGATCACGCCGAAGAGAGCCTGATAGGGCTTGTCGGCGCGTTCGACAGTGAGCTTCTCGTGCTCGTTGATGCAGCGGATCGCCCAGGCCTGCGTGCGCTCGACCGATCGCTCCTGATAGCCGCGGGTGTTAAGCAACGTGGTGAGCTCGTCGAACGCGAACATGATGTCGGCACCCAGCTGATGCTGAATCTGCATCGACACCTCGGGGGTGAACCGATGCTTGCTGCCGTCGAGGTGCGATTTGAACGTCACGCCCTCGTCGTCGACCGTCGCGAGACGCTCCTTGCCCTTTGCGATGACGTCGTCGGACTGCACGCCGACGGCTTCCATCGCGAGCACCTTCTTGAACCCGACGCCAAGGGACATCACCTGGAAGCCACCGCTGTCGGTGAAGGTGGGCCCGTCCCAGTTCATGAACTTGCCCAGCCCGCCGGCCTCGTCGACGATGTCGGGTCCCGGCTGCAGGTACAGGTGGTACGCATTAGCGAGCAACGACTGCGCACCGAGTTCCTTCATGGACTCCGGCAGCACGGCCTTGACCGTGGCCTTGGTTCCGACGGCCACGAACGACGGAGTCGCGATATCGCCGTGCGGTGTGTGGATGGTGCCGGTTCGTCCGAGCCGGTCCTCGAGCCTGGTCCCCATGGTGAAAATCGACTCGGGACGCTTGTCGACGGCGGGCACGGGCGGTGTCGGTACTGCAGAAGTCACGGGCTCAATCCTGTCACAGGAGCAAATATCGCCGTGATCACAGCGAAGAAAGTTCCTACGCGATCAGCATCCGCATTGGTCTACTGACCGAACCCGAGCGGTACCGCCGCGTGAGGGTCCCCACCATACTTCCCACTACACATCCCCCGGCTCGACCGGTTTACCCCGCCAACCCGCTGACAGGAGCTCACTTGACGAGACAGACCGGCCAGACCTACAACTTCGTCACCGTCGACGTCACAGACTCGATTGCCACCGTGACTATCGACAAACCTCCAGCCAACGCATTCAACCCCAGCATGATCGCCGAGCTTCTGGAGATACTGCCGGTACTCGCGTCGGACCAGACCGTCCGCGTCATTGTCGTGACGGGCACTGGACGGTTCTTCGTCGCCGGTGCGGACATCACCGTGATGCGCGAGCTGACGGAAGAAACTCAGCGCGCGATGCGCCCGTGGGTCGACGTACAGCGGATCCTCGAGTCGGCTCCCAAACCTGTCGTCGCGAAGATCAACGGGCACGCACTCGGCGGCGGAGCAGAACTGACGTTGGCCTGCGACTTCCGCATCATGGCGCAGTCGGCGACCATCGGCTTCCCCGAGATCGGACTTGGGCTTTTTCCGGGTGCCGGTGGCAGCCAGCGACTTCCACGCCTCATCGGCGCTCACCGAGCCAAAGTGCTCATGATCGAAGGCAAGCGCCTCAGCGCCGAGCATGCACTCGATATCGGCCTGGTCGACACCGTCGTTGCGGACGCCGACCTCGATGCGCATTGCGCTGACCTCGCACGCGAACTCGCGACGAAACCCACTGCCACCATCGGAATGATCAAACGCATTGTCGACGAGGGCATGTCGTTGCCGCTCGATCAAGCGCTGGATCTCGAATTCGAGGCAGTGCTCGACCTGATCAAGACGGACGACGCTGCTGAGGGACTTCAGTCATTCCTCGACAAGCGGTCCCCCACCTTCACGGGACGCTGACAGCTCCCATTTACCGAGAGGCCATCATGCTCAACAAATTTCAGAAGAAATGGGTGGGCGCAGTCGCTTCTCTCGCCGCCCTGACGATCGCGGTCAGCGGATGCACCCGGCCCGCTACCGACAACTCCGCGGAAAGTGGTGGCCTGGTACGGATCGCGGTGGGTGTAGACCCGTCGTACGCCCCGATTTTCCTGGCCGACCACGAGGGCATGTTCGAGGCCGCCGGCCTCGACGTCCAGGTCATCCAGACGGAAGGCGGGGCGGCGGGCGCCCAGAACGTCGTAGCCGGAACTTCGGAACTCTCCGGCAATGCCGACTCGACGGCACTGTCCGTCATGGCCGCCAATCCGAGCCTGCGGGCGCTGGGCGTATTTCAGGAATCCGACCGATACTTCCAGGTTGTACTGAGGAATGGCGTCGAGCCGAAGTCGATCAAGACCATGGGCGTCTTCCCCGGCATCGGCCTCTACTTCACGAACCAGTACCTGGCCAGTCTCGGCATCGACCCCACGACGGTCACACTCGTGAGCACAAGCCCGCCCGAACAGCCTGCTTTGCTGGCGCGCGGTGACATCGACGGCTTCCTGTCCTTCGACCCCTGGGTGACGCAGAGTGTCAATACCGGCGGGCGCGTTGTTGCCACGACCGGCGACTTCGGCGCCAAGTACGCCCAATGGATCATCGCTTCGGACAACTGGTTGTCCGCGAACGAAGAAACCGCAGGCAAGGTGTTCAAGGTGATCTCGGAAGCGTCGGCAATCGTGAACTCGGATCCGGATCGGGCTGCAACCGCAATTGCCGCGTCTATCCAGATGGACCCGGCCGAGGCCGCAGACCGGGTGACCCAAATCGATTTCGGTGGACGCGGATTCACCGAGGACGACGTGGAGCGCGCAAACGAACTTGTTGCATTCTTCCGCGAGCAGGGCAAGATCTCCGCGGACATCGATCCGTCCGCTGTCCTCCTCTCGGGATGGTTCGAGCAGAACGCCGCCTGAGCGGAGAGTGAGAACGGGTCCGGTGGGCAGACCGAAATCATGTCGCCCACCGGCCCGCAGAACTACGTTCGACACCAGTCGGTTCGGCGATATCTTTCGATTGAAACGGAGTAGTTGTGGTGCATCCCCCGGTACGGGTCGTAGAGATTTCCAGTCCGTTTGCGCGATTCGCCGGGCGCATCCTGGTCGGGCTGGGTTTCGAGGTCATTCTGGTAGAACCACCCACCGGTGACCCCAGTCGCACCGAGTCCCAGGGTGATTCGTACTTGCATTGGCATGCGGGCAAGAAGTCCGTTGTCCTCGATATCGACGACAGCAACGATCGCCTCGCTTTCGAAGCACTGCTGCGCAGTGCCGACGTCCTGCTCGACGGCAGCGCGACCGGCGCTCTACGCGACAACCGAGGATCTCTCGTTCACGTACGAGTGACACCCTTCGGCGCAACCGGACCGCGAAGTGACTGGAAGGCAACAAATCTGACCGTCGCGGCACTCGGCGGGATGATGGCCCAGGTCGGCGATCCCGAGCACCCTCCACTGCTGCTCCCCGAACTCCAGGCTGAGCAGCTCGCCGGAATCAATGCCGCAATCGGCGTGCTTCTCGGACTGCGTTCGCGATCCAAGGGCCACAACCCGTTGCTGGAGATCAGCGCTCAGGAATGTGTTGCCGCCGCGCTGGAAGCGGGCACTCTTGCCTACATTCACGAGGACCGCGTACCACCGCGTCCGGGCCGGGTACATCCGCTCGTTCCGCACGGACTGTTCCAGGCCGCCGACGGTTATGTCGGTGGCGGCCTCGGCGGTAGCCCCCGCATGTGGGACGGCATGTTGGCCTGGCTGATCGACAACGATGCTCAGGACGATCTCGATCAACCGGAGTGGTCCGACGCGGTCTACCGAAAGACGCATCAGGAACACATTTTCGACGTTCTGTCCGCCTTCATCGCGAAGTGGCCGAAGGAAGAATTCGCGGTCAGCGCGCAGTCACGCAAGTTGCCGTGGGCAGCGGTCGACCGGCCCGAAGAACTGCTGCGTAACCCGCAACTCAACGACCGGGACTTCTTCACCGACGTGACCGGAGATCAAGGTACCTACCGCGATCTCGGGTTCGGCTTCGCTTTCCCCGAAGGCCGGCGCATCGGAACGCTCGAGGCTGCCCGGTTGGGCCAGCATCAGGAACTCTTGAAGGCCACCTCGCCTGTGGCAGTGAACGAAACCCACGAGTTCAGCGGTGGCAGCACGCCCAGCCTCGAAGGTGTCCGCGTCCTGGATCTCACGTGGGTGTTGGCGGGCCCGTACGGCACCAGAATCCTTGCCGACCACGGTGCCGATGTCATCAAGGTCGAATCGATCGGACGCCCGGACCCGACTCGCTTTGCACCGTTCATGCATCTCTCGCGAGGACCGCACGACAATCCGAACACCAGCGGGTACTTCAACGACGTCAACCGCAACAAGCGCAGCATCACACTCGATACCCGATCCGCAGAGGGCCTTTCGGTACTGCGCGACCTGATCAGGAACTCCGACGTCGTGGTCGAGAATTTCAGCTCGTCGGTCATGGACAAGATGGGGCTCGGCTACGAACAACTCCGGGAGCTCAACCCGGACATCATCTACGTGTCGATGTCCGGGATGGGTCACACCGGTCCTCGCAAGGACTGGGTGTCGTATGCCGACATCGTTTCGGCAAGTACCGGTTTGACCGCACTGACCGGCTGGAACGCCGATGACGTTGTCGGAGTCATCTACGGCCATGGCGACATCGTCGCCGGACTGCAAGCCGGCGTCGCGATGCTGGCAGCCCTCGACTACCGCGACCGGACCGGCCGGGGACAGCACGTAGACCTGTCACAACTCGAAGCCATGGCAGCGCACATGGGTACCAGCGTTCTCCGAGCCGCCCGGTCACAGTCCCCCGATCCGATCGGCAACAGCCATCACGAACTGACACCACACGGCGTGTACCCGTGCCTCGGCAGCGACCGGTGGTGCTCGATTGCCGTTCGCGATACCACGGAATGGAATGCATTGTGCCGCATCATCGAAGCAGAGAAATGGATCGGCAATCCTGACTTCGCGAGTGCAGAAAGCCGCCAAGCCGATCACCAACGTATCGACGACGCCATCGCCGACTGGACCAGGACTCTGTCACCCGAAACCGTCATGGAACGCTTGCAATCGGCGGGTATCGCGGCCGGCACCGTCCAGGACGGACGCGACCTGGTCGAGAGCGATCCACATCTTCGGGCACGCAGTTTCTATTCGGCACAGGAACATCCCCTCGCCGGAACATTCCTCCACGAAGGCATCCCCGTTCGCCGGAACTCCGAACCCGGCTCGATCCGACGCGCTGCGCCGGTGCTGGGCGCGGACACCGACGACGTCCTCGAGTCGGTGCTCGGATACAGCGACGAACTGATCGCCGGACTTCGCGACCAGTCGATCCTGTCCTGACCGCACTCATATTCAGTACATCCATTCACAGATCGCTCCTAGGAGACACAATGCGCGCGGCCCGACTCCATCAGTTCGGCACTTCACCGGTCATCGACGACATCGACATTCCCACACGTGAATCCGGTCAGACGCTCGTGCGCATCGACGCTGCCGCGCTCGGCCATCTCGACATCACCGTCGCGAGCGGAAACTTCGGAGTCAAGCCGAACCTGCCACATATCGGTGGAACAGACGGAGCGGCGACGGTAATCGAATCCGACACCTATGAGCCTGGCACCCGCCTTCTGGTCCGAGGCGGCGGAGTCGGCCTGTTCAAGAACGGTTGCTGGGCTGAGTATCTGGTAGCGGCAGACAAGGCGTTCACACCCTTTGATCCCGCACTGTCGCCGGCCGTCGCCGCAACCTTCTTCCTGCCCAGCACAACCGGCTATGTTGCCGTCAACGACATTGCAGCCGTCGCTCCCGGCGAACGAGTTGTTGTCGCCGGAGCATCCGGCGCTGTCGGATCGATGGCAGCACAGTTCGCTCTGCTTGCCGGAGCGTCCGAGGTAATCGGTGTTGTACCGCGCGAAGATCAGGCTGCCTTGCTTCCGGAGGGTGTGCGTCCCGTCGTCGGGCAAGGCGACGAACTTGCCGGGGTGCTGGGATCCGAGCCTTCCGTCGACGCCGTGATCGACACGCTTGGCGGCGACGGCTTGCCGCACCTTCTGGCGAGTGTTATCCCCGGTGGCCGGGTTGCCCTGATCGGATATACCTTGGGTAAGAGCCTCACCCTGGACTTGCCGAACTGGTTGCTCAGCGATGTCCGGATCCTGCCCGTCAACATGATTCGCAAGACTGCCCGGCAAGCCGAACTGGCACCTGAAATGATCCGGCTGCTCATCGAAGGCAATATTTCCGTTGCAGTGCAGGAGTTTCCGCTGGATGACATCGCAACGGCACTGCAGTTGATGGGTGAGGGCAAGGTTGCCGGCCGGGCCGTCGTCGTACCCTGAGGGATACAATTACCCATGCCCCACGACGCACATGCCATTCCGCGCTCGCTTCCGGATTTGATCCGGAGGCGAGCTTTGGAGCGTCCGGAGCACCCGGCGCTCGTCGTCGACGGGATCACGGTCACCTACCGCGAATTGCGGGATCGTGCAGCGTCGATGGGGGCGGATCTCCGTAATCACGGTGTCGGCCGTGGGGAGCGCGTGGCGGCACTGTCCGGCAACAGGATCGAACTGGCAGACCTTGTTCTCGGATGCGCGTGGATCGGTGCGGTTGTCGTCCCACTCAATACGGCCCTCCGAGCCTACAGTGTTGCCAGCGCACTCGAACAGGCTGGTGTACAACGGATCCTGGTTTCACCCGAATACTCAGGCGCTGTAGCCGGATTCGACGGCACCGTGTGGGTCATGGGTGAACAGTGCGTCCCCACTGCCGGTTCGCATCCGGGCTGTGAGCCCGAGACCCTCGATCCGCTCGACCTGGCCGCGATACTCTTCACCTCCGGCACCACCGGTCTGCCCCGAGGCGTCCGATGCCCGCACGCGCAGTTCCTGCAGTGGGGCAAAGGCGTCGGCGCCTCACTCGGGCTCACCGGGGACGATGTGCTGTACAACTGCCTGCCGCTGTTTCACACCAATGCTCTCAATGCCTTTGTTCAGTCCCTTTGGGCCGGGTCTACTTTTTTCCTGGGACAACGCTTTTCGGTCCGCAATCATTGGCGCGAAGTTCGCGAGATCGGCGCAACTGTCGACTACCTGCTGGGTGCGATGGTGGCCATGTTGATGAACGCGGACCCATCGCCGCAAGACCGACAGCACAGCGTCCACGTGGCACTTGCCCCCGCAACGCCGGCTCATCTGATCGAACCGTTTGCCCAGAGATTCGGTGTAGAACTCGTGGACGGATTCGGAAGTACCGAAACCAATCTCGTGATCGGCACACTTCCGGGAGATCGGCGGGCCGGGTACATGGGGCGGGTGATGAGTGGCTACGACGCCGCAGTCGTCAACGACGGTACTGCTGCCGCAGACGGGGAGCCCGGCGAACTGGTGGTCCGCAGCACGATCCCCGGCGCCTGTTCACTGGGCTATCTGGGCGAGGAGATTCCGGCGACGGAGAGTTGGATACAGACCGGTGACAGGGTGATTCGGGAAGCAGACGGCTGGTTCCGATTTGTCGATCGCATCAAAGACGTGATTCGGCGCCGCGGTGAAAATATTTCCGGGGCCGAAGTGGAAACCGTTCTGGCGTTGCATCCGTCGGTCGGTCAGGTTGCCGTCTTCCCGGTACCGTCGGATCTGGCCGAGGACGACGTCATGGCAACTGTAATACTGCGCCCCGGAGTATCTTTCGACCCCATTTCGATTCTGGAGTTCTCCCAGCAACAGCTGCCGTACTTTGCACTTCCCCGGTACATCGACGTCGTGGACACGTTGCCACTCACCGAAACCGGCAAGGTACAGAAAGCAGTGCTACGTGAGAGGGGCGTCGGCCCACACACCTGGGACTGCGAGAAGAGCGTGTTCCGCGCCCGGCGATAGACCGCGCCTCGCTACTTGCCGCAACCGTTGAACGAACACATCACCGGACTGCAGATCGTGCGCAGAGCCAGCGGGTCGCTCGGCGAATGTGTGCACTTCATGGCATGAAGTTTTCGGGTGATTCCGGCGCCGGCAGTGCGCAGGGCCCCGGTGATGCGGCTGACGTTGAGGCGAGCCGTCGGCGCTGTCACAGACAACGCGCCGGCCAGAGTGCGCGGGCCGCTGAACACCGGCACTGCGACGCTCATGTACCCGAGCCGTGTCTCCTCGACCTCCACCGCGAGTTGTTCCTTACGCATCCGCTCGGTTTGCTGGCGCAGCACGCTGACGGACATCGTCGTTCGACTGGTCAAGGCGGTGAAACCCTGCTCGACTACCTCGTCGAAGACCGATTGCGGGGAGAAGGCAAGGATGATCTTGCCGGTGGCGGTGCAGTACAGCGGGAGCCGACCGGCCACCCGCGACTGCTGATTGAGCCCGCGGTGTCCGATGATCTTCTCGATGTAGAGGACGTCGATGCCGTCACGAACCGCAAAGTGAACCGTCTCCTGCGTCGCCAGCAGTAGGTCCTCCATGTACGGCAGCGCCGCGTCGCGCAGAATCCGCTGACGCGGCACCAATTGGCCCAGCTCGAACAATCGCAGGCCGAGCCGGTACTTGGTACCCGCGCGCTCGAGCAATCCCCACTCGACCAGCTCGCCGGCCAACCGGTGAACCGTCGCTTTCGCGACCCCACTGCGCCGGGTGAGCTCCGTCAGAGACAGGTCACTGTGGTCGGTGTCGAAAGCGTCCAAGATCATTCGAGCCTTGCCCAGGACCGAGGACAGTTCACCTGCAGGCTGCGATGCAGCGGTCGTTTCCGACGCGATGGGTAGTACGGATCCGAACCCGACGGATTGTTGTGGAGCGGCCATGAGTGTCCTCCTGAACGATCTGTGACAGCCTGCCGAGACCGAGTGCCACAACGACCGAGATCGGTCGGGGCCCTCGTTAGCTGCAGGTGCTTCGAGACTGACACTATGGTGACGACACGATGAGACGCACGCCACACGGTCCGCTCAGTGAACCCGTCCCGCAGAGTTTACACGGGGCGCCTACCTGCGTAATTCTCCAGAAACATGCGGACGGCGGATGCAATCTGCGGAGCGTGCTCCTCGACGAGTGCGACGGTCCCCGATTCGACGATCTCCGTTTCCACCACTGCCGCACCCGTCAGGTGTGCACGCAACGGCGCAATGTTAGGCATCGAGAAGGGATCCTTCTGCGCGCCGATCAGCAAAACCGGCGCAGTCACCGAACCGACTCTCGCCTCCATGACGTAGCGGGCGCAGGCTTTGTGCCCCTCCGCCGGATCTACCCCGTAGGCAAGCGCGTCTCGGATGAACCTGTCGAGCAGTGCGGTGCCTGGTTCGGGGTAGTAGGGGCGACGCATCTCCCACAGCCTGGTGAGATGGCTACCGTCTGCGGCCCGGTCGACGCAGTCGATCCCACCGGGTCCCGAGTGCCCCTCGCGGTAGTTGCGGTCGGTCCACGGGCACGACGAGAGCACGGCAGCGTGCACCCTCTCGGGGCGTGATGCCGCCATCTCGAGCGCCACTGCCGCACCGGTGTGGTGACCGATGACCGTGACTCGATCGACGCCCAGGGTGTCGAGCAATTCCCACGCGCCTCGCGCATAGGTCTCGATGGTCTGCGGGCCGGGCACCGGAGCACTGTTGCCGTACCCCGGCATGTCCATCGCGACAACGCGGAAGTCGTCGGCAAGGAGTGGAATGAGCTCGCGGAACTCGTCCCACGACCGGGGCGCCTGATGAAGAAGGAGAATCGCCTCACCCGAACCTTGCTGCGCGTAATGCAATTGCCCGAAAGACGAATCCACGTATCCGAGTTGCAGGCCGCCAGCCATCAGAACGCCGCAACCATCGGAGTATCGACGCCGACGATGTCGATCTTTGCCGAACCACCCGGATTTCCGACAGGCTCGCTACGGGTAGGCAAGATCTCGAGGAAGAAGCGCTTGTTGTCTTCCTTGAAATCCGGGTCCGCTTTCCGGTCGACGGTGATCGCCTCCACCGGGCAGGCCAATTCGCAAGCGCCGCAGTCGATGCATTCGTTCGGGTTGATGTAGAGCTTGCGATCACCCTCGTAGATGCAATCCACGGGGCATTCTTCCATGCACGATCGGTCCGTGTAGTCGATGCATGCTTCACCGATGACAAATGCCATGGCCTAACCCTCCTGTTCGGTGGAGTGTCCGGGGAAGATCTCCGCTTCCGGATCCAGCGCTGCCGCAGCGTTGTTCACCGCAGTCGCGGCTTCACCGAAACCGACGGCAATCAACCGGACCTTGCCGGGATAATCCGTGATGTCCCCGGCGGCGTACACACGCGAAACATTCGTCTCCATCCGTGTATTCACCGCGATGTGGCGATTTTCGATATCGATTCCCCACTCCATCATCGGACCGAGGTCGGCCGTGAATCCCAATGCCGCGATGACGGATTGAGCTGGCAGGGTGGACGTGCTCTTGTCTTGTTTGTGGGTGATGTCGACCTCGCCGATCCACCCGTTTCCACGTACCGCCGAGACATCGGCGTTGACGAGAACCTGGACACTGCTTTCCCGCACCTTGGCAACTGTGGACTTGTGCGCGCGGAAACGATCTCGCCGGTGAACCAGGGTGACGGACTTGGCAATCGGTTCCAGGTGAACGGCCCAGTCGAATGCGCTGTCGCCGCCACCGACGATGACAACATCTTTCCCGGTGTGCGCCGACAAATCCGGGACGAAGTAACTCAGCCCCCGATCCATGAACTCCAAACCCTTCGCCAACGGCCGCGGGGTGAAGGTTCCGATGCCGCCGGTGATGACAACCGCGCCGGCCACCACTACCTGGCCCGAGCTGGTGATGATCCGCACCCGGCCGTCGTCGTCATGCGACAGCTCACGAGCCTGCATGCCCAGAAGGTATACCGGATCGAACGGGGCGGCCTGCGCCATCAAACCCTCGATGAGGTTGCGTCCCTTGACCGAAGGGAATCCCGCGATGTCGAGGATCGCCTTCTCCGGGTACATCGCACTGACCTGTCCCCCCGGTTCCACAAGGGCATCGATCACGGCAACCGAGAGGCCGCGGAAGCCTGCGTAGTACGCGCCGTATAGCCCGGCGGGGCCGGCACCAATGATCAGAATATCGACGCCGATCTCGTTGTCGGTCGCCGTGGGAGACGTTGTTTTCACACTCGATACGGTATTGCGCCGTCGGACTCCCGCAAATGAAACCGGTCCGCTCAACAGACCTCGGTAACAGTTGCGGGACAACATGAAAAGGGCCCGCCGACCTCTCGGTCGACGAGCCCAATGCTCGCAAGAATTCAGTACGCGAATACCTCGGGTTCGTCTGCTGCGATCATCTGGATGATGGTCGAGTACGCAAACCACCCCACCTTCTCGGTGCCGACTGCCTCGTAGGTCTGCGCCGCGATCTTCTCGTGCAGGACAACCGGATCACCGGCGGCTCGCGCCGTCAACTCCGCCTGCATCGACCGCTCCATCGACACATACCACCACACTGCGCTCTCCACGGACGTTCCGACGGTCAGATGGCCGTGGTTGGTGAGGATCACGGCCTTGTTCGATCCGAGGGCATCCGCGATGCGAATCCCCTCCTCTTCGTCCAGCGCCACCCCGTGATATTCCTCGTAGATCGAGTGATCCTCGTGAAAGGCGCACGCGTCCTGAGTGATCGGAATGAGGCGGGTGTGCAGCGAGGAGAACGCCTTACCGTTCAAACCGTGAGCGTGAACAGCTCCGATGACGTCGGGACGAGCCTCGTGAACCTTGCTGTGGATGACAAACGCTGCTCGGTTGAGCGGTCCGTCTCCGGAAATGACCGTGCCGTCCGACGCCACATGCAGCAATTCCTCCGGCTGAACCTGGGAGAAGTGCCGCCCGAACGGCGCAGTCCAGAAAGTCTCCGGATCTTCTGGGTCTCGGGCGGTGATATGTCCCGAGATTCCCTCGTCCAAACCGAATTTCGACAGAATCCGATACCCGCCGATGACAGCGGTCTTGCGACGACGCCGCTCACTCTCGATATCGGCAAACTCGGGCGGTCCCGGAATTCCGGCCTGCTCGGCAATGCTCAGCGGGTGATTCATGCTGCGCTCCTGACTATTTGACGCCGTAACGGGCGAGGTACCGCGAGGACAGAATGCGGAGAATCCGGTCGAAGATGAAGCCCATGATGCCCAGGACGATGATGCCGACGAATGTCCAGTCGATCCGGCCATAGTTTCGAGCCTGCCAGATCATCGAACCGATACCCTGGTCGGCGGCGACGATCTCCGCCGACACGATGGTGAGGAAGCTGTTGCCCATCGCCAGGCGAGCGCCCGTGACGATGCCGGGGATCGACGAGGGCAGGACCACCGTCTTCATGATCTGAAGTTTGTTGGCACCAAGATTTGCCGCTGCCTGCAGTTTGTTCTCGCTGATCGCGACAGTTGCGGCAATCGTGCTGACCGTGACGATGAATACCGAGGTGTAGAAGATCAGCACAACCTTCGACGTCTCACCGATGCCGAACCACACGACGGCGAGAGTGACAAACGCAATAGGCGGAATGAACCGGAAGAACTCGATGCACGGATCGAGGAGCTGTCGCACAATGGCAATGCGGCCCATCAGAATTCCGACGGGAGCACCGATTACGACACCCAGGAACCAGCCGATGAGGATGCGCTGGCCCGATGCGGTGATCGACGACCACAGAACGCCGCTCTCCCACAGTTCCTGTGCCGCCGACCATACTTCGGCCGGTGATGCAATGGTGGTCGGCCCGTACCACCACGCCAAGAACGACCAGATGCCCAAACCGATTGCCGCTGAGGCCGCATACATCAGCGTCGCTTTGACAATCTTGGACCGTCGCGCCGATGAACGCTTCTGTGTCTGCGTCACCTTCACTGTTCGTACGCCGGCTGAACCGCCGGTCACTACAGCCGTCACAGCTCATCCTCCTCGATGCCTTGGTTACGCAGGGACGCAACCACTTCTGCCCGGATGTCGTCCCGAAGCTTCTCGTAGAGTTGGATCACCTCTGGATCGTTACGGTCTCTCGGACGAGCCGCATCGACTTCGTAGACGCTTTTGATCCGGGCCCGCGGGCCGGCCGACATGACCACCACGCGGTCAGCCAACGTCAGCGCTTCGTCGATGTCGTGGGTCACGAAGACCACGGTGCAACGAGTATGTCGCCAGATGCGGTCGAGTTCAGTCTGCAGAACCTGCCGAGTCTGCGCATCCAACGCACCGAACGGCTCGTCCATGAGAACCAACGACGGTTGGTTGGCGAGAACTCGTGCAATCTGAACACGTTGTCGCATACCACCGGACAGCTGCGAGGGGAACTTCGCACCCGCGTGGGGCAGGCCGACCATCGCAAGGTACTCGGCCGCGATACTCGCCTGTTCGCTCCGGCTAGCACCACGCATCCTCGGTCCGTACGCCACGTTCTGGCTCACGGTCATCCATTCGAACAATGCTTCGGAGCTCTGAAACACCATGCCTGCGTGCCGGTTACTGCCGTCGATGACATCGCCGTCGCAGATGATCTCCCCCGCACTGGGCTCCACGAACCCGGCCATCGAGGAGAGCAGAGTTGACTTTCCGCAGCCGCTCGGACCAAGCAGACATACGAATTCTCCTGGCTGCACGTGCATGTCGATTCCGGCGACGATCTCCGCCGCGCCGAAGCTGATTCCGAGGTCGACCACGTCGATGGCAACACCGGTGTTCTTCTTGCCGGGGCCGGCTGTCCCCGCGCTATTCGTCGAGCTGGTCGTTGAACCACTTGTTGCGATACTCACTGTGCACCATCCTTGTACCAATCCAGAAGCATTGCCGATTCGAGATCCGGCTGGTCGCTGAGAACACCGATCGACTTGTAGAAATCTACGATCGACTGAGCCGACTCGACATCCGCAGCTTCGAGATTCACCACGGCGAAGTCGATCTCGTCCACCGCGGCAATAGTCTGATCCTCGCTGACGTTCACAGCCGCCTTGGTCGCGGACGCTGCCACGCCCGGATCCGACTCGACCTTGCGCGTTGCCTCGTCGAGCACCTTCGCGACGGTTCGCGCTGTCTCTTCGTTGGCCGACAACCACGGAGCCGTCGTGATCGCCCAATGATGATAGAACCAGCCGTAGTCTCCGGTTACTGCCACCACGTGGCCGGTTCCCTGATCCAGGGCGGTTGCCGGCCACGGCTCCCACAGGACAAACCCGTCGATGTCGCCGCGACTGAGCAGTGCGGGCATGTCCGTCGGGGTCGCCGAGATCATCTCGACCGAACCGGGGGCAATGGAGTTGGCAGCGAGGTACTTGTCCGTCGAAATCTGGCTGAGACCCGGGACGATGCCCATCTTCTTGATCGCAGCCGGTGAGTCGACACCGTTACGCAGCACGACCTTGATGTAGTCACCCGACGCCTCGTACGAGTACATCGCGCGCAACGACGGATTCTGACGCAACTGGGCGATCGTTGTCGTATCGGAGCTACCGGCGATCTGGACCTGCCCGGTCGAGAGTGCGTCGACGGCCTCGCCACCACGACCGAACTGGACGAGTTCGACGTCCAAACCGGCAGCGTCGAACATGCCTTCCTGATCCGCTACGAAGAACGGAGCGTAGGAAGCATCGATTCCGACTGCGATACGCAGTGGTCCACTTCCGGCGGAATCAGCTGTGCTTTGCGTCGCCGGGCGGCTGCATGCGCCGGTTGCAACGGTCAGCAGCAGTGCAGCCGAAACAAGAGCAGTCCTTCCAAACTTTGACAGCGAGGCCATCTACTCACACCTTTGTTTGTGATCTGTGCCGCAGTTGCGGGTCGTGGAGAGCAAACCTAGCTGTGTGTACCTACACCCGAGAACCAACCGGGTCCACCGTGCGGACCGGGGACAGGAACTTACCTCGGCGAAACACTGCACCTGGAGGAACGTGCGGACCGAAATACTTCGGTAACACGGCCCTCGATCACAATGTCCACCGAATCACAATGTCCACCGAATTGTCTGCGAGCGCAGCGCACTGGCGACATTCTGCGCCGTCATCGAATAGATCGACGCACGCGCTCCGGCGCTGCCGCCGGCGACGTGCGGGCTCAGGAGGGTCGAATCGAATCCACGGAGCGGGCTCGAAATCGGTAGTGGTTCAACGTCGAACACATCGAGGGCAGCGCCGCCGACATGCCTGGAACGCAAGGCACGCGCCAATGCCGCGTCGTCGACGACAGCGCCGCGCGCCACATTGACCACGATCGCTCCGGTGGGCAACTGCGCAACTCGATGGGAATTGATCAGTCCCCGAGTTGATTCCGTAAGCGGGACGGCCAGCACCAGGACATCCGCGAGAGGCAGTAACTCGTCGAGTGACACAAACGTCGCAGCCACAGTGTCACGCGGTCTCGAACGCGCGGTGACGTAGACGTCGCAACCGAAGGCGGCAAACAATTCTGCACACCGGCGGCCGATCGAACCGACACCTACGACGCCGACCCGGCGCTGCGCCAGATCGCGGCAATCGCGCGTCAGGATGGATTCCTGTGGCCATCGACCATCGGTAACCTCGTTGTGCGCCCAGAACATGGAGCGGCACAACACACCTGCCGCGAGCACTGCCCACTCCGCAACCGAATTCGCGTTTGCACCGGGAGTATTCGCCACCGGAACTCCGGCAGCGCGCCAGGCTTCGGCATCGATGAAATTGGTTCCGGCACCAGGCTGTTGGACGAGGAGCACATTCCGGCCGAGCTCTGCTTCCTCCTTGCCCAGTGGCAGATCACCACTCCAGTCCCCCACCACGACGTCGCATGTCGGCAACTCCGCACGGAGCGCCCCCGTGGTGCGCTCAGGTAATCGAACTACCTCCGCCTCACCCCTGACGGCGTCACGGATTGCGGTACCGAGTCCGTTGTCGGCGTCGGCCGTCAGCAGAAGTACTTTCTTCACGAGAACTCCTTCGCTGTAAGACGATGACTGTACCTTCGAAAACGCGGAAGCCGGCCTCCCAATCGAGAGACCGGCTCCATTACGCAGCAGTATATTTGGCAGGAACTTCTCAGATAGCTGCCTTCGCGCTGGCTGATGCCTTTGCCAAGAACTCGAGGCTCAGCGGGTTGTACTTCGCTGCCTGCTCGTGCTGCGGCCAGTGACCGCACTCCGAGTAGAGTTCGAGCTGAGCGCCCGGAATATCCTCGGCCATCTTCTTCGCTTCCGGAACATCACCGAACGGATTTTCCTGACCCCAGACCACAAGAGTCGGCACCTTGATGAGTGCCATTCGATCCGGGCGCAGCAGGTTCCGCTGGCGAACCTCCATCTCCTGCAAGGAAAGGAGGTTGTGGATGTTGGCGACAAAATCAGGCTGATGGTAGATCCGGTGACGAGCCTGAACCAATTCCTCGGTTGCATCGGCGGGATCATGCATGAGCAACTGCATACGTGCGCGGGTCAATTCGATGTCGTCGCTCTGGACGGCCTTCGCGGTCGACGTCTTGATGCGCTCCATGACTACCGGGTTCGCGACTGTTCCGCCTGCTGCCAGCAACTGCAGCGACAGAACACGTTCGGGCTGCTCGCTGGCCAGGTAGGCAGCGACCCAACCACCGAGGCTTTCGCCCACCAAGTGCACACGGTCCAGTCCGACCGCGTCGAGGTAGTTCACCAAATGCTCGACGTAGCGCGGAATCTCGTACGGGTAGTCAGGCTTGCCGGTGTAACCATGGCCGAGCATGTCGATCGCGTGAACCCGGTAAGACTCGGCGTGCGGTGCAATATTGCGTGCAAATGCCTCGAGGTGTCCGCTGGTGCCGTGCAGGAAGATCACGGCCTCGTCACCGGATCCTGCCTGCAGAGAGCGCGTGGGCACACCGCCGGCGTCGACGGTCGTCAACTCGAAATCGAGTCCGGCAAGTTCGTTCCAGATTGTCATCAGAGAAACTTCCTTTACTGAAGGTGCAGATTATGTTGTTGCGCTGGCTGTTCCAGCTGGATCGAGAATCGTGACACCCATACCGGTGAGCCACTCGGGAATCGCTTCGTAGGCAAGGCATTCACCCGGAACGTAGTCGAGCATCGCGGCCATCATGAGCCAGGTCCGCAACTCCTGCGCACCGTTGCCCGCCTCGTCTTCGATCTGCTGCGTCGTGAACTCGGCAAGCTCACTTGCCTTGCCACTGGCAAACAGATCAAGAATTCGGTCATCGAACTCCGGAGTGATCGCGGCATCGGCCGCGCGGATGATCTGGCGTCGCCGGACGTCGTAGTCGGACCAGTTCTCCCGGCCGTCCAGCCAGGCTTGAACCATGAAATCCTCGTCCTCACCGTGCGGATCACGCCAGTCCGGCCAGGGCAGACGATGAGACAATCCGCCGGACGCGATCACCACGACGCGGGTATCCGCCGAGTACGACGCAACGGCATCCCGCAGGGCCTTCGCCACTTCCTCACATCGCTTGAACGTCGGGAGAGGCGGCGCGAATACGTTGACCACCAACGGAACTATCGGAACATCGATACCGTCGAGAAGGTACTGAATCGCGTGAGACTGACCATGATCGATCTGCAATCGCGCCGAGTAGGCAAGATCGAACCGGCCACCTTCGATCAGCTCGTTTGCAAGGTGCCTGGCGAACTCCACGTCGACCCGTTGCGGTCCCTTGGGTGTTCCTGACTCGCCACTGGAAATGCACTCTCCGACGCCGAGAGTGAACGCCGGAATCAGATCCAGCCAGAAACCGCGAAAGTGGTTGGAGCCGAGAATCAAGACAACATCGGGTTTCGACGCCGCGATCTTCTCCCGGCTCATATACAGCGCGTCCCGGAAGCGTTCGGCCTCCGCCTTGTGCGTCGTCTCTTCCCAATGGGTGTTCATCAAGGTGCTGTGGGAGGCACCGATACCCAGAACTATCTTCGCCATCAGTCGATTCCTACTTCCTCGAGCGAGCGGGTGACGGTGTCGAGGGCCACTCGGATCAGATACTTCGTAAATCTCTCCGCCGCAGCCAGATCCACAGTGTTCATCCCCATCGCGAAGTCCACCTCGAACGGTGCGTCGACCACCTTGGGCATACCCACCCGAATCGTCGGGATCCCGCGGCTGCGCAGGATGTTTGCGTCGGTGGCTCCACTCGCGTCGAAGAAGTCCTGATGCGGCTCTCCTTCGGCAGCTTCCCACGCGTGGACTGCGGCGCGGCGCAACCACATTCGAGGGTCGGAACCCTCACCGGGGATGGCAAGAACCTGTTCGACGTCGATCTGCAGATCCAGCGATTGTGCGATCTCCGCCACGACGGCTTTGAGTTCGCGCTTGGCCGCGGTGGGCGTCGTCCGCGGGCTGAGCCGCAGATCAACGGTAAGGCGCACCTGCTCGGGGGTGAACGACGCTGTTCGCTCCCACCCGCCGCGGATGTTGGCAACGATCCCCTGAGGCGCAACCAAACCGTCCTGATGCGCCGCCGAGTACTTCGGGAACCATTCCTCCAACTTGGCGACCACCTCGCCGGCGGCGGTAATCGCGTTGCGGTACGGCAACCGGTGGCGCGAACCGACGTAGGTGTGCAGACCGTGCACCGTGATCTCGAACCAGGCCAGGCCCACTTCTTCCCAGGAAACCGTCCAGCCGGGCTTGGCGATCAGCGCGCAGTCCGCCCACACTCCCTGTTCCAGGAGGAACGAGCAGCCGACGCCCTGGCCGGTGTTGCGTCGGGGGTTTCCGACACCCGGGCGGGCATTGGTCGGCATACCGCCGGCGCCGAATCCGAGTACCAGGTCACCGCGGAGCGGAATACCCGCTGCGGCAATTGCTTCGGCCGCCGCGACGATGCAGACGGCGTGGCCTTTAGGGTTCGACGCACCCAATCCGATCACGTAGTTCTCGTCGAACTGAGCGTGCGGCGTCAGATCCGCTCGCAACTCGTTTCCCACCCACGGCAGGTCTTCCGCCGGATCGCCCGTCGTGACGGTGTCGATCGGCGCATACAGCAACAGGTCCGGTCCGGACCCGTCACCGCGGAGCCTTCCCCACGAGTTCGCTTGCCGATCATCGAGATCCATTGTGTGGGCCTCGATGCCCGACGCTGCCAGGACCGCCGTGATGTGGCGGGCCAGCGGTGCTTCATCACCCGTCGGGCTGGGAATGTTCACCACCGAAGTGGCGAGATCCCGCAATCGCGCACGATCGACATGGGCGTAGGCTCGCTCGACCCATTCCCGGCGCTCGTCGCCTAGGCCTGCGAGAGCGTCGGCCCTCGCAGTGGTCATGGATTGACCTGATGTACCTGAGTATTGCTGCGCTCGCCGGCCATCTGCCACAGCTTGGGAACTGCCACTGCAACAGCGGCACCGATAGCGACAGCCGTCAGAATCTTGAACATGTATCTCTCCTATTCGCTGGTGCCGGTGGGAATCTGAGCGTCGGCGACAGGGGCCGAGCGGGGCGTTGGCGTCCGTCGCTCTCGGGTGGGCCTGACCGGCGCCTTGGGGGTGTGCTTGGCCGCGTCGGCGATCTTCTCGGCGTACTCTTCCTCTGCCAGATTTCGCCACGTCGTCAGCGACACGTCCGGTCGGTACAGCTTCTCCGGCGGCGCGTCGGTAACCTCGACCATCCACGCATCCTGACCCGAGAACTGACCGTGGAACAGCCAGCGGATCGCGCCGAGATACTTGGCGTAGAAGCCCAATTTTGCTGCGCCGGAGACGAAGTTGACCATGAGGCCGACGTACTTGTGGTTGTCTTCGTCCACCGGGACGTAGAACTCGTAATGAATGAACTTGGGGTACGCGATGCGCAGGACACCCGGCATGGACAGTGAAGCAAAACCGGGGAAGTTCTGAGCTGCGATCACAGGATTGACATCCAGGCCGGCGCCGACGTTTCCGATCTGCGAAATCTGGGTCTCGTCCGGCTTCTTCTTCCACCACCGCTTGTTCGTCCAGGTTCCCACGCCCGGGAATTCCGCCTCCCAGTACACCTCTTCCTGCACGCGGTAGATCCAGCGTCCCTCCGGAACGATGCTCGTGATGTTCCACGTGGGCATCGGCTTGAACAGACGCCACAATGCGGTGCGGTGCAGGTACTTCGCATGTCCCTCGTCGAAACCGTTCTCACATGCGAAGCGCCAGTTGCCTTCTCGGGGCTGAATACGACCACCGACGATACCCTTGTTCTCCACCAGCTCACGCGGCAACTGGTCGTCGATGGACGGCGCCGGCTCGTTGGCGATCGGGATGTACACCCACACCATCCCGAGTCGCTCCTCGATCGCATAGGTCTGGACGTTCAGCTTGCCGCAGATCTTGGAATCCGGACCGTCGGTGATGACCGCGGCCAGCTTGCCGTCGGTGAGCCGGTACGTCCAGCCGTGGTACGGGCAGCTGACGGTTCCCGGGAACTGCTGATCGCCCTCGGACAACGGAACGCCGCGGTGCGGGCACCGATCGTGCAGGGCATATGCCTTGCCTGCGTCGCGGATGATCGCCAGCTTTTCACCACAGATGGTGAAGCTCTTGGGGTCTTTGGTGATGTGGTTCGACCACGTGACCGGGTACCAGTAACCGCGGTATCCGCTGCCGGCTGCGTTGTAACCCGGCCATGCCGTCCAATCCTGCCGACCGGCCGCTCGTGGCCGCTCGGGCAGCGCGAACGTGGCTTCCGACGCCTCGACACCAGTCATGTGAAGTCCTCTCGACACTGAACGTTTGAATGAAACAGATCTTGGGTGAGATTGCGGTCTACGCCAATGGATTCGGTTCGCTCAGCAGACCCGGACCACCACAGCGGTTCCGACGGCACACAGCACGCCATTGTCCGAATGCTCCCGCAACGCCAAAGTTAGTTGGTCACTGTCGATTTGGGACACTTCACCCGACACCTCGAGTGTGGTTCCGACGGGCGCGGGCGCACGATTCTGCCAGGAGACTGACACAACTCCTTCGTATCCACCGGCAAAGTGTGACGCGGCACGAAAGAACAGCGTGCCCTGCAACTGGGCCATGACCACCGGGGCGGACAACCCCTCCGTCTGTGCATAGGAGGCGTCGTAGTGAATACGGTGCGAATTGTGCGTCGACGCCCCGAATCGAAGGATCCGAACCGGATCGCAGACCAAGGTTACCGATTCGATCGGCGTGCCCACGACTACTGTTTCGGTCATCGGACGATGAACTTCTCGACGACCTCGGCAAATGCGCCGGACTGCGCACCCCGGTAAGTCTTGGTGACCGAGAGCAGCAGAAACTCGTCCGGAGCCCGGCCCTTGGTCGTCGCAGTATCGAGTACGCGCCCTACGACGACAGCCTCATCCAGCGGGGCCGGTCGCAAGAACGTCACACTCTGCCCGCCGGCCATCAAGCGCACGTCGATACCGTCTGTGCCCGGCACTTCGTCACGGAACATGCCGTCTGCTCGGTACTCTCGATCGGAGCCGCCTTGCGGTCCTCGCAAAAGCGAAGGCAGATACATCGGATGGACGGCAAATGCCGGGTGCTCCGGGTCGAGAAACCGGGAGTCCGTCTCGGCGGCGGCAACCGCAAACGCAACCGACTCCGCCGGACGCACTGGTCCCAGCTCTCGCGTTTCCCGCGTACCGATCATCGCCTCCGCGCGATCACGCGCGTGCTCGAGTTCTGTTCTCATGCCAGCACGCTAGGCATTCGGAAGTCTCACAGCCACGAACCGGGTTCGCCTGCCGGACCGCAATACTTCCCACACCGCTCACCTCGAGGTCAGGTATAGCCATGGCTGATCAACCGAAGAGCTTGTACGCCAAAGCAGATGGCGTCACATTCCATTACTACGACCTCGGCGAGGGCGACCCCACGATTTTCCTGCACGGAGGCGGCCCCGGCTGCACTGCGTGGTCCGACTTCGGGCCGGTGGCACCGCTCTTCGCCTCGGATCGACGAGCGATTCTCGTTGATCTTCTGCAATACGGTCGGTCCGACAAGTGCACCATCACCGGCCCCATGTGGGACTTCCACGCCGCCAAGATGGTTGCCCTGCTCGACGAGCTCGGAATCGAACGCGCAGACTTCGTCTGCAACTCGTGGGGCGGCACCATAGCGCTCAATCTTGCGGCAAAGTACCCGGAACGCGTTCGCTCCCTGGTGATCACGGGCAGCATGCCCGTCTTCTACGGACCACTCGCGCCGCTCCCCGAGGACGGCCGTCGTGGTCGCAACGCCCGCGACGTCTACTACGGCGGCACCGGCCCCACCCTCGAAAAACTCCGCACCTTGATCACCAGTCTCGAATGGTTCGACGGATCGAAGTTGCCCGCCGAAACCCTCCAGATGCGATACGAGCAAAGTCTCGACCCCGAAGAAATGGCCCTGGCTGCCTCGGCGGACTCACCTCGTGGCGATTGGCAGGATCTCACAGCTGAACTCGGCCAGATCCAGGCGCCGACGCTCTTCGCCTGGGGCATGCACGACGCATTCCTCACCCCGGACTACCCGCTCATGCTGGCGCGGATGATTCCCCATGGCCATCTCTACATCATGGACAAGGCGTCGCATCATCTTCAGGAAGAACGACCATACGACTACTACAGCGTAGTTTCGGGTTTCCTTGACCAACAGCACAACTGAACGAACGGTGATCGCCCCGACGGGCGGTGCACGGATCCGATTGGTACTGCTTCTCGGAATTCTCACCGCCCTCGGGCCGTTCACCGTCGACATGTATCTTCCTGCGCTACCACAGATCACGCAGGAATTCGGCACGTCGGACACGATGGTTCAGCTGACCCTCACGGGCACACTGCTGGGTCTGGCTTTCGGCCAGTTGCTCATCGGCCCACTGTCCGACATCTACGGACGTCGACGTCCCCTGCTCGTGGGCACAGTAATTCACGTCGGCGCGTCGTTGGCCTGCTTCTTTGCTCCGTCCATCGAAGTCCTCACTGCGCTGCGAACCCTTCAAGGTTTCGGCGCCGCCGCGACGGGCGTGATCGCGATGGCAATCGTTCGTGATCTATTCACCGGACACGATGCGGCAGTTGTACTTTCGCGGCTGATGTTGGTCATGGGCGTAGCGCCCATCCTGGCCCCCTCCATCGGCGGGGCACTGATGTCCGTAACACAGTGGCGCGGAGTCTTTCTCGCTCTCTTCACCCTGGGCATCGCGATGATCGCACTCGCGGCAGTATCGCTGCCGGAAACACTTCCACCCGAGAATCGGTCGGGCAAGGGCATCGGCGCCATCGCGCGAAACTACATTGCGCTCGGCAAGGATGCCCACTTCATGGTGTTGGTGCTCGTGTGCGGTCTCGGCCGCGGCGTTTTGTGGTCGTACATCGCCGCGTCGTCCTACGTGATGCAGGAACAGTTCGGACTGAGCGCCACCGCATACGGATTTGCCTTTGCCGGCGGCGCCGTCGTTTTGATCGGTTCGTCCCAGCTCAACGTCGTGCTTCTCGGCCGGTGGTCGCCGAATTCCATCACGATCTGGGCAATGTGGGGCAGTAGTGCCGTCGGCGCTGCATTTGTTGTTGTTGCCGCCACCGACTCGTGGGGATTCGTCGGGTTTGCCGTCCCCATCCTGCTGATGCTCTGCGCAACGGGTTTTGTCATGCCCAACGCACCGGCGGTTGCACTGTCCCGTCACGGAGAAGCCGCAGGCTCAGCAGCCGCGCTGATCGGATTTGCGCAGTTCGGCGCTGCCGCTGTGGTTGCGCCCATCGTCGGCCTTCTCGGCAACACCAGTCTTGCCGTGGCCATCTCCATGACCGGGGCTTCGGTTCTCGGCGTGATCGCGCTGCTCTGCGTGCGTCGATAAAACGGTTATGCCGAGCGTTCGAGAACCGATACCTTCCGGCTGATCCCTTCGGCCGCCGCGCGCAACGGTTCGGCAAAACGCTCGGTATCCATTCGATGCCGCGGACTCGACACACCGATCGCGGCAACTGCTTCACCAAGTCCACCGAAGATCGGGGCAGCGATACTCGATGTTCCCAGGCGAACCTCTTCGGTCTCGACCGCCAACTGCTGCGAACGAACAGCGTCGAGTTGCCTACGTAACCCGTCTTCCGAGTTCACCGTCCGATCGGTGAACTCGACAAATCCGTTGCCTGTCACCGCTCGAAAAACTGAATCCGGTGAGTACGCGAGTATCGCTTTGCCGGTTGCCGTGGCATACATCGGCAGCCGGCCAGCCACCCGCGACGGCAGGTCCACCCCGTGATGACCGGAGATCTTGTCGATGTACAGAACATCGAGGCCGTCGCGAATCGCGAGGTGAACCGTCTCCCGGGTCGCCGCGTGAAGATCCTGCACATACGTCAAGGACACCTCGCGCAGAATACGTTGACGAGGAACCAACTGCCCCAGTTCGAAGAGCCGTAACCCCAACCTGTACTTGGTTCCGACCCGTTCCAGTAGACCAAGAGACACCAGTTCACCGGCTATTCGATGCACCGTCGCCTTCGCAACACCACTCCGATTCGCAAGTTCGGTCAGCGACAGCGCACCCGAATCCGCATCGAAGGAATCGAGTATCAGGCGCGCTTTCCCCAGCAACGAATGCATCGCCGAGCGCCTCCAGTACACAGAATGTGGTCCACCCAGCGGACCAAGTCTGCTCCAGTCTACTGAGGCATCAGATCTCCGCGCCCACGAATTGGCTGTTGTACAGACGGAAGTACGCGCCGCGGGATTCGAGCAGAGCCTCATGGCTCCCCTGCTCCACGATCCGGCCTTCCTCCATCACCACGATCAGGTTCGCATCACGAATTGTCGAAAGACGGTGCGCGATGACAAAGCTGGTGCGGTCACTGCGCAGAACCGCGGTGGCGCTCTGGACCAGCAGTTCGGTGCGTGTGTCCACCGAACTGGTCGCCTCGTCGAGGATCAGAATAGACGGCTGCGAAATGAAGGCGCGGGCGATGGTGATGAGCTGCTTCTCGCCGGCACTGACGTTGCTGCCTTCCTCGTCGATGACCGTGTCGTAACCCTCAGGCAGAGAGTGCACGAACTTGTCGACGTAGCTCATCTCGGCCGCACGACGAATCTCCTCATCGGTGGCACCAGGCTTGCCGTACGCGATGTTCTCGCGGATGGTTCCACCGAACAGCCACGCGTCCTGCAGAACCATGCCGATGCGTGAACGTAGATCGTCTCGCGTCATGTCGGCGATATCGATACCGTCCAAAGTGATTCGGCCGGAATTGAGTTCGTAGAACCGCAGGATGAGGTTGACGAGGGTGGTCTTGCCTGCCCCTGTGGGGCCGACGATCGCAACCATCTGGCCGGGCTCGGCGGTCAGGGACAAGTCCTCGATCAGCGGCTGTTCCGGCTTGTAACTGAAGGTGACGTTCTCGAACTTGACGCGGCCCTTGTCAACCGTGGGCGACTTCGCGCCCTTCGGGTCCTCCGACTGCTCGTCTTGGTCGAGCAGCGCAAAAACACGCTCGGCCGAAGCGACACCGGACTGCAGCAGATTTGTCATCGACGCGATCTGCGTGAGCGGCTGGGTGAACTGACGCGAGTACTGGATGAACGCCTGCACGTCGCCGAGCGTCATCGTTCCGGATGCGACGCGCATACCACCCACCACTGCGATGGCAACGTAATTGAGGTTGCCGAGGAACATCACGGCCGGCATGACCAGACCGGAGATGAACTGCGCCTTGAAGCTCGACTCGTACAGATCCTCGTTCTGCTTGCGGAAGCGCTCCTCGACCTCGTGCTGGCGGCCGAATACCTTGACCAACTCGTGGCCACTGAAGGCTTCCTCGACCTGTGCATTGATTCCGCCAGTGCTCTTCCACTGCGCGACGAAGTGCTTCTGCGAACGCTTCGCGATGAACGCCGTGACCATGATCGACAGCGGAACAGTTGCCACCGCAATCAGGGCGAGTAGCGGCGAGATCCACAGCATCATCACCAGAATGCCCAGGACGGTCATCACCGACATGACCAACTGGCTGAGCGTCTGCTGCAAGCTCTGCGCGACATTGTCGATGTCATTGGTCACGCGCGAGAGTACGTCACCGCGGGCATGGGTATCGAAGTACCGCAAGGGAAGTCGATGAATCTTCTGCTCGACGTCCTCACGCAGACGGCGAACGGTCCGTTGCACCACGATGTTGAGCAGATACGCCTGCAGCCAACTGAACAGCGACGCGCAGACGAACAGCAGCAGCACGATCATCAAAACCTTGCCGACGGCGTCGAAATCGATTCCGGTTCCGGGCACTACGGCCATGCCGGACACCATGTCGGCGAGCTGACCCTGCCCCGAAGCGCGCAATCCTTCGACAGCCTGTTCCTTGGTCGTCCCCGGCTGGAGTTGCTTGCTGACGATGCCGTCGAAGATCAGATTGGTGGCGTTTCCCAGGATCTTCGGCGCGATCGAGGAAAGTACGACGCTTGCCGTCACCAAAGCGAAGATCAGGATGACGATCGGCTTGTCCGGGCTCAAGCGACCGAGGAGACGCTTGAGAGAAGGGCCGAAGTTCATGGCCTTCTTGGTGGGATCGCCGCCGCCGGGCGGGCCGATGGGAGGCGAGGAAGTCGGTCGATTACTCATGATGCGTCCTGTACGGCTAGCTGAGAGGCGACGATTTCGCCGTAGGTGGGACAACTGACCACGAGTTCGTCGTGCGTGCCGATCCCCACGATGGCGCCGTCGTCGAGCACGATGATCTGATCGGCCTCGACGATGGTGGAGATACGCTGCGCGACAACGACGATGCAGGCGTCTTGCGTGACCGGCCGGAGCGCCGCACGCAGCCGTGCGTCGGTAGTGAGGTCGAGTGCCGAGAAGGAATCGTCGAACAGATAGATCTGCGGCTTACGCACCAACGCTCTGGCGATGGCGAGTCTCTGACGCTGACCGCCCGATACCGTCGTACCGCCCTGTGCCACCGGTGTGCTCAGGCCTTCTGGCATGGCGCGGACGAAGTCGGCAGCTTGGGCGATCTCGAGGCACTCCCACAGCCATTCGTCGGTAGCTTCGGGGTTTCCGTAGCGGAGATTGGTGGCGACAGTGCCGGAGAACAGATACGGCTTCTGCGGGACCAGACCGATCACCGAGCAGAGCAACTCCGTGTCGATGTCGCGGACGTCGACTCCTCCCACCGATACCGATCCGGAGGTGGAGTCGATCAAACGCGGAATCAGGTTGAGCAGAGTGGTCTTTCCCGATCCGGTGCCGCCGATGATCGCCGTCGTCTTGCCGGGTTCGGCACGGAACGTGATGTCGCGCAATACAGGTTCCTCGGCTCCGGGGAACTGGAACTGAGCGCCACGAAGTTCGACGACTCCCGGGTCCTTCAGTTCTCGGACCGGGTTCTCGGGCGGAATCACCGACGAATCCGTGTCGAGCACCTCGGAGATACGTTCGGCGCACACCGACGCACGCGGCAGCATCACCGCCATGAAAGTGGCCATCATGACGGCCATCAGGATCTGCATGATGTAGCTGAGCATCGCGGTGAGCGAGCCGATCTGCATCGAGCCCTCGTTGATCTGATGGCCACCGAACCAGATGACCGCGACGCTGGTGACATTGCTGATCAGCATCACGAGCGGGAACATCAGTGCCATGAGGCGGCCGACGCCGAGTGCAGTCTCCGTCAGTTCGCGGTTGGCGTCGCCGAAACGCTCTACCTCGTACGGTTCCCGTACAAACGCTCGGACGACGCGGATGCCCGTGATCTGTTCGCGAAGAACACGGTTGACGGCGTCGAGGCGGCCCTGCATGACCCTGAATCCGGGGACCATCCGGGCAATCAGGAAACCCATCGAGACTACGAGGAGCGGGACGCTGATCCCGAGGATCCAGGAAAGATTCAGGTCCTGTCGTAGAGCCATGATGATGCCGCCGATACACATGATCGGCGCCATGACGAGGATGGTGCAACTCATCACGACCATCATCTGTACTTGCTGGACGTCGTTGGTATTGCGGGTGATCAGCGAAGGCGCACCGAAGTGCCCGACTTCCCTGGCCGAGAACGTCCCGACCTGATGCAGCACCGACGCTCGGAGGTCGCGTCCGACGCCCATGGCGACTCGTGCTCCGAAGAAGACGGCACCCACCGAGCACAGGATCTGCGTCAGCGTGACCATCAGCATCATCCCGCCGGTGGAGAGGATGTAGCCGGTGTCGCCTTTGGTCACGCCGTTGTCGATGATGTCGGCGTTGAGACTCGGAAGGTAAAGGGCCGCCATAGTCGAAATAAACTGCAGGACGACAACGCCCGTGAGTTCACCCCGGTACGGCGTCAGATAAGTGCGCAGCAGCCTGATCAGCATAGTGAGCGAAGGTTACCAATCCTGGCCGACATGTGCCGCTGGATATTTCGATACACAAAAACAGCTGTGCGCCTTTATTAACCGCGGGGGGTTAATAAAGGCGCACAGCAGAGATCAAGCAGATGCGGACTGCAGTTCCGCTTCCTTCTCGTCACGGAGGGCCTTGCTGAGCTTCTCACCCTCGATGTCGACGTTCGGCAGAATCTTGTCCAGCCACTTCGGCAGCCACCACGCCTTGTCGCCGAGCAGTGCCATGACGGACGGGATGATCACCATGCGCACGATGAAGGCGTCGAAGAACACCGCCGCGGCGAGCGCGAATCCGATCGACTTGATGAACGAGTTCGGTTCTGCGATGAAGGCACCGAACACGGAGATCATGATGACCGCGGCCGCACTGACCACGCGGGCACCGTGGTTGAAGCCGATGGTCACGGCCTCCTTCGCGCTCGCACCGTGGACGTACTCCTCACGCATACGCGTCACGAGGAACACCTGGTAGTCCATCGCCAACCCGAACACCACGCCGATCAGGAAGATCGGCATGAAACTCACGAGCGGTTGCGGGTTCGAGATGATGCCCAACCAACCGTGCTGGAAGATCGCCACCGTCGCACCGAATGTCGCGAGCACGCTGAGCAGGAAGCCGAGCGTCGCGGTCAGCGGAACCAGGATCGAGCGGAACACCAAGAGCAACAGAATGAATGCAAGGCCGACCACTACGGCAAGGTAGGGCACCAATGCATCCTTCAGCGTGTCCGAGACGTCGCCTTCGAGTGCGGTCTGACCAGTGATGCCGTAGCTGACGCCGATCGAATCGTTGAGTCCGCCTTCTGCTCCGCGGAGGCTGCCCACCAGGTCCATCGTGGCCGGATCGGTCGGTCCGCTCTTCGGAGTGATCAGTACCTGCGCGGTGTCGCCGGCTTCGTTGACCCTCACGACCTGTGCGTTCTGGACGTCACCGAAGCTCGAGATGGTCGAGACGACCTCCGCAAAGGCCTCCCCGGCGGGGACGCTGGCATCTTTGGCGTCGACAACCGCGATCAGCGGTCCGTTGCGGCCGTCACCGAAGCCCTCGTCGATCAGGTCGTACGCCTGACGCGCACTGGTCGCCGGGTCACCGGTGGCCTCCGACGGCAATGCCAGGCTCAATCCCGTTGCGGGCAGAGCCAATGCGCCCAGAAGAACTACTCCACCGATCAGCGGCACGAGCGGACGACGAACGACGGCGGTGATGAAGCGCAGAGCCAGCTTCGGCTTGCCTGAATCATCGTTTTCGGACTCCTCCGCGCGCTTGCTGAGGAAGGGAATCTTGCCGGCAAAAGCCTTGCGTCCGAACATTCCCAGGATCGCAGGCAGCAAGGTCAAGGCGATCAGAACCGCGATCAGCACGGTAAAGGCCGCTGCCGCACCCATGTCCGAGAGGAACGGGATACCGACGACACGCAAGGCAACGAGCGCGATGATGACTGTCAAACCGGCGAATACCACTGCGGAACCGGCGGTTCCGACGGCGCGACCTGCTGCTTCGGCACGGTTGTCGGTGAGGGTGAGCTCATGCCTGAACCTGGACATGATGAACAGCGAGTAGTCGATCGCCACGGCCAGACCGATCATGATCGCCAGCGTCGGAGTCATCGAACTGAGATCCATGAATCCGGTGGCAACCGTGATTCCAAGGCTGCCGATAGCGATACCGATGATCGCGGTGAGGAGCGGAAGCCCCGCGGCCACAAGCGAACCGAACGTGATGGCCAGAACGACAGCGGCAACGGCGATACCGATCAGCTCGGTGACACCACCGGGCATCTCCGCTTCCTGTGCAGCAGAACCACTGACCTGGACGTTGAGTCCCTCGGCCCGACCGACATCGGCTGCGGAGTTGATCGAATCACGTAACGCCTGATCGAGATCGGCGAAGTCACCGCTGAACGGAACCTCGACGTACCCGACCGTGCCGTCGGCACTGAGCGGCGACAACGCGCGCGCGTCGTCCACGGCCTGCGTCTCGGAAGTTCCAGCCGCAGCAGCCTTTTCCTTGAACATCGCAACCATGGAGTCGTTGCCGGTAACCGGATTGACCAACGCCTTCGCGGCCTGTTCCGGAGTGGCAGTCGCCGGGTCCACCTTGGCGGAGTCGGCGACCTTGTCGATGCCACGGATACTCTCGAGCATCTCGTCCATGGCCTTGACGTTCGCCGGATCGGCCAGCGTCGTGCCCGCCGGAGCTTGCACTACGTATCGTGCGCTCAGCGAATCCATCGGGTTGGGCGCGTCGGGAAAACGCTCCGCCATCAGGTCTTGCGCCTGCTGTGCCGGGGTTCCCGGAATGGAGAACGAATCCTTGGTGGGGCCGGACAGGGTGGCTGCCCCGACGCCCATCAGGACCAGGATTATCAGCCAAACGCTGAGGACCGCGCCTTTTCGCCGGTAGGCGAACTTGCCGATCCGATAAAGATAGGTGGCCACGACGGGCTCCTTGCTGTTTCGGTGCGTGTACGTGGACAGGTATTACGTGTGGGGCTCAGAGACGGGACATCTCAGGGACGCGACATCTCAGGGGCGGGCGGCGGCGCGGGCAATCCGGCACGAATCTGCCGAAAAGCGTCGTGAACCAACTCCTCCGGACTGGAAGCCTCCGACTTTCCGCCAGTCCAGACGTCGATCACCGATTTAGCGGCTCCGCCCACCGCTCCCAGGAGGAGCGTCGGGTACAGGTCCTTCTCGGCGTCGGTACCGGTGCGTTCCGCCAATGCCTGAACGACTGCACGGTTGATCCGCTGATGCATGTCTGCGGCATCCCGGTAGAGCGCGGGACTCGAATCCGACAGCAGCCAGATACTTGCCTTCTCACTCCCACTCGGACCTGAGTCGTTCACGATTTCGACCACAAGTTCTTCGAGGACGTCGAGAATTGGTTCGTCCGCGGGCCGCGAGGCAAGCGCCTCGATCCACAGGTTCACCGATTCCTCGAAACTGGCGAGCACTGCCTCCTCCTTGCTGGAGAAGTAGTTGTGGAACGTCCTCGTCGACACTCCGGCCTCGGAGGCGATCGCGTCAGCGGTGACGCATTCGATCCCCAGCGCACGAGCGAGCCGTGCTGCCGCGCCACTGAGTGCGGCACGGGTTGCTGCCTTCTTGCGGTCGCGAAGGCCTTGTTCGATGATCACTCCAACACGGTACCCAACTTGCAGAGCTCTGCAACTTTGCAGAGCTCTGCAATATTGTGCGATCGAACACACAGCGCGGAAACTCGAGGCGTACCTCACACTCACGCACGGCAAATGCCTGAACAGCACGACAGAGAGAGTTGTGAGCAGCTCCACGGCGTGACGCCCACTGCCAAGCTGACGCGTGAATCAACATGGCCTGACATACTTTGCGGTGAATTAACCGCAATGTGCTCGGCGAAGGAATCTGATGGACCCGCTCCTGCATACCTGGCCGGTTTCGTCCACGGTAATGCTGTGGGGATCGAAGTCCGGACGAGGCTCCGTACTACGTCTCGTCCGTCTCACCATCGGATTCTGCTCACTCAATTTCTCGATCGTGGCGTTCCTGTTTCTCCTCAGCGGAGAGGGCCCGGACGGACCGTTTGCGCGCAGTTGGCTCGTCGGCATTGCGACCGTCAACCTGATCCCCACGATTCTCTGGTTTGTCGGCCGAATCAGAGGTTCACGCATGCTCAAGCTCTACGGTCTGTGGGCGGATCTCGGAACTGCCTCGATTCTCATCACCTTCACCAGCCATAACGCCGCCCTTTTCGGCGCGGCACTCTTTGTCGCCACCGGCGCCTACTTCACCTATTTTCTCGACCGCCGCTGGCTGGCATTCCACCTCGCCTTTGCCACGACGTTTGTCATCGCCCTGACCGTGCTCGGCCTGACGAACGGCGACTACTCGGCAACCAGCGTGATTGCACGCACCGACGTCGTACTGTGTGCCGTGATCTTCATTCCGGCCACCATTCAATTCACCTGGCGGCAATTACTCTCGCGCGCAACGGGATCCAAGGTGGATGCACTCACCGGACTGCTGAACCGGCGAGGGCTGTGGGACATGTCGGAGCGCATCTGGTCGGTCGCGTCGGCAAATCGTGCCGACATTGCTGTTGCCGTCGTCGACATCGACAAGTTCAAGGCTGTGAACGACACCTTCGGTCACGAAGTCGGTGACGCCGTCATCATCCGGACCGGAACGCGCCTGCAGGAGCATGTGAACGGTTTCGGCTACGCCGCGCGCACCGGCGGCGAGGAGTTCACCGTTGTGATGATCGGCACCCCGTACGGACTTCGCAAAAGAATCGCGACACTGCCCAAAGCCGTCGTGAACGCTTCCGACGACCCCTTGGCCACGGTCAGCGTCGGAGCAGCGACGCTACCTTTCATCCCGTATCAGGAAGAGTTCGACTACAACGAGTTCTCCCGAGCAATCGTTGCGGCCGATCATCTGATGTACGACGCAAAATCCGCGGGAGGCAACACTGCGAACACTGCTCCTATGACTGTTCCGCGTCGACGGGCACCCTGAAACCGGGCTGTATCAGCGCCGATTCCACGCCTCGGGATCTGCCGTCAGTTCGTGAATGAACTCGGGCAACTCCCCACCTGCAACATCGGTGAGTGTGACATTTTCGAGCACAGCACGGAGGTTGACGCGCACTGCAATCCACACCTCCTTGAGGGGCGTCGCCGGCCCCCCGTAGTCGACGTCTTCCGGTCGCTGACCCCGAATCGAAGCAAGCGGTCCTTCGACGGCTCGTATGACGTCGGCAATCGTGATCTCGTCCGCGGACCGAGCGAGCCAGTATCCCCCGTCCGGGCCTCGACGGCTGTTGACCAAGCCGCCGCGCCGCAGGTCGGAGAGCACCGCTTCCAGGAACTTGTGGGGTATGACCTGGGATTTGGCGAGAAACTCGGCCTTGGCCGGGTCAGGACCTACTGCCGCGAGCTCGACCAGAGTCCGCACGGCGTAGTCCACCTTCGCGGTGATATGCACCGGCAATTCCTACCATCGTTCTATGAATAGTCGCAACAAACCTGCGAGTTCTTCGCCGCAAAGGGTTCCATGACGTTACATTTTGATGCATGATGTAACGATCGAAGCTAGAGAACAGGACAAATCGCGTGTGGGAGACCCTTCTCGAATCATGGAAGTCACTTCTCGAACCGCTCCATGATCCAGTCACGCTCGCAATCCCCGCGTTTGTCATCTTCCTGGCAATCGAATGGTTCGCGGCCCGCGCTCTCGAGGATCATCCCGACGACGCCGACGGACGCGCACGACCCGAGGAAGGCGGCTACCGAAGCGTCGACGCCAGAACCAGCGTTCTGCTCGGACTCGTGTCGATCGCAACGAGCACCTTCTGGAAAGTGCTGGCGCTGATCGGCTATTCCGCAATCTGGGTGTACCTCGCTCCGTGGCACCTCTCGCCGACGGCCTGGTACACCTGGGTGATCCTGCTGCTCGGAATCGACGTCCTCTATTACGCGTATCACCGCATCGCGCACCGAGTTCGGGTCATCTGGGCCACACACCAGGCTCACCATTCGAGTGAGTACTTCAACTTCAGCACCGCACTGCGGCAGAAGTGGAACAACAGCGGTGAGATCATCATGTGGTTGCCGTTGCCGTTCCTCGGGATTCCGCCGTGGATGGTGTTCGTCGGCTTCTCCGTCAGCCTCGTCTACCAGTTCTTCGTCCACACCGAACGTGTCGGAAAACTCTGGCGGCCCATCGAATTCATCTTCAACACGCCGTCGCACCATCGCGTCCACCACGGGTCCGACGCCGAGTACCTCGACCGCAACTACGCCGGAATCCTCATCATCTGGGACCGGATGTTCGGAACATTCGCAGCCGAAACCCACCGGCCCACCTACGGACTCACGACGCCGGTCGGAACGTACAACATCTGGAAGCTCCAAACACGCGAATACGCTGCCATCGCTCGCGACTGGAAAGCGTCGAAGTCGTGGCGCCAGCGCGCAGGCTACGTGTTCGGCCCACCCGGCTGGGCACCCAAAGCCGAGGTTACTTCAACAGAATCCACAGCCCCGTCGCACTGAGCAGGAGCAGGGCGACCGCGAGAGCTGCACCCATACCCAAAGCTGGCGTTGCCTTTTCGGCTGAGAACTGGGCCAACCGCCTGGGCCGCGACCGACGTTCGTAGACCGTCACCGCCACGACAAGCACGGCAGCGAGGGACGGGCCGATCAGTGCTAGCGAACCGAACGGCGGCAACCATCTCAAACAGGCGGCAGACAAGCCGAGGATCGACAGACTCGTCCGTACGAACGAGAGCGATGTGCGCTCGGACTGCAAGCCCTTGTCCGGAGGCTTGACACCTTCCGACGGTTCCAGCGCGGTCAATCAGTTCACGACCTCGACCACCAGGACGGTCGCGCAGATCACCAGCACGATGCCGACCACCGGCGCCATCAGCGGTACCGGCAACGAGCGCTCAGCACGCAGTGCTCGCTCGGCGCTGATCCAGTGAACAAAAGAAGTGATGGCGATCAGAGCGCCGCCGACGAGTAACAACGCTGCCAAGCCGGCACGAACCGTCGGGTTGAGAATGTCGCCGCCGAACGCTTCGAGTCCGACGCCCGACGCGACAAAGGCCGTCGCCGTGCGGATCCAGGCCAGATACGTCCGCTCATTGGCGAGAGTGAACCGTGGATCGGGGTCTTCACCCGTTCGGAACGGTCTCCACCGGGGCATCACCTGTTCATTCCGTCCGGGCAGAAATCACACACTGCCTTCGGAACGGACAACAAGAAAGGAAGGTCATGTCCTTAATCTTCCCTGCCCGCCCCGAAGCAGTGCGAATCGGGTAGACGTAATTCAGCTCGCGGCGAGTGAGACGAGGAAGTCCACCGATCCACTGGCGTCGACGGTGACAAAACCGAGGGACGGGGGTTCAACTCCGAAATCGGTCCAGGTGACCGGAATCGAGCCCGATGCGATCAGCGAATCACCCGAATGCAGCACGGTCATGTCGACCGACACCGGCTTGGACTGACCTTTGAGAGTCAAGGTGCCAGACACCGTGACCGTCGCCGTTGTTCCGTCCGTCGGCACAGCAGCCAAGTCCACCGGCGAGTCGATCGTGAACGTCGCCGTCGGATACGTGCTGGTATCCATCACATTGCCCGTGAACTGGCCGTCGCGCCGATCCGAGTCGGTCTTGATGCTTGCCACCTGCACCGTCACTTCGCCTGACGTGAGCTTTTCACCCTCGACAACCGCGTTTCCGCTCACTTCGCCGGTGGTTCCGACGACGGTCACACTCGATCCGTTGAGAATCTCGTGCACGGTGTACCCCGCTGCCGTCTGGTTGTCCCCCTGCCCGGCGACGACGGTCCACTGCCCGTCGATCGATCCGGACGCCGCTTCTGCACCCTGAGTGGATACCACGGCCGCCGGCGCATCGTCTTCAGCGATGAATTTCCCGTACGCCCACGGCCCCACAAGCAGGGCGAGTACGACCACAACTACTGCTCCGCCGATCCACCAGATCTTTTTCATGGGTTCGACGATAGTTGCAGCTTCAACGATTGTCAGGAGTTACGACCTGGGAGAACCCTGTGAAAGCGCTCCACGAACACCGAAAGCGGGCACACCCACAGCCATTAGTAATCATTTGGTAAAGTGGTTTTTGCATTCCGGCCCCCAGCCTGGAGCGCCTGGGCCGTGCGCATCGAATCATGCATCGATCCCGATGCGCACGGTCTGCCCGAAACACGAATCACACCGATCGGGGGAGCTCGCAATGGCGGACCTGACGCTCCTGACCGACGACGAGTTACGCGAGCGTCGGATCGCCCTCAGTCGATCCCTCACTACCGCAGCAGATTTGATCCCCACCCCGCCACCCTCGTTCTTCGAGAAGCTGAAGCAGGACATCGATGCCGCCGCTGCAGAGTGGATCGCTCGCCGCTCCTGAACTTCGTCAACCTGTGAATGTCCACCGGAGGACGGCCCCTCCCCCATAAGACTTAGTGCGGCTTCCGATCTCCTCCGAAGTCCAGCGCTGTCCTCGTCCGAATGGCGGACTGGCCGGTCGTCCGATGGTCCAGTCGGAGCGTGTCCGTCCTGACGGTCGGCAGCGCTCGCACGCCAGGTTTACCACACAAAAAAGCTCCCCACCTGCGTGAACAGGTGGGGAGCTTTGGCGGTGGCGGAGGGATTTGAACCCTAATCGACCGCCTGGCCAGAGGCGTAAACACCGCCTGAACTGGCCGAATACATCACCGGAGATAACGCTGAATCACCCGGTTTTGAGGTGAAGTGTGGCCAAAATGTGGCCACGAAAACACCCTGGGCAACTACTAGCGTTACGCCAGTAGACGCCAACTGTTGGCGTAGCGCCCACGGTTGACCTTTCCCGGAGCCGGGAAGCTATCTCAGATTCTCCCGAGACATGCCCATAGAGTTCGATACGCCTGAGCAAGCCACCGGCACTTTTTGACGGGGCTCCGCAGAAAGGTGCCGGTCAACCTTTGGCCGGGACCGCGCTCCACAGAGGAAGCGACTCCCAGCCTTCTACAAAGCCCATGTCACGCCCTGGAGAGATCCCCTCGATGACTGGGAACTTCTTGACGTGACTCCTCAGGTCAAGGGGCCAGGTAGAGCGAGGTGAAATTCTGCGAGTCAAATACGCTAGGCACGCAATTGGCACGTACAACTTCTCTCGTGACCCACCCGACGCAACATGCTGCAGATCCTCGCCAACCTGAGTCTTGTTGAAGTTCCCAGCCTTGTAGGTCAAGGTTCTGTTCCATAAACGGCTGTGATGGGCGCACAGGTTACGCAAATAGTTCAGGTCCCGCAGCCAGCGGCCGAGGAGTGGTCCGCCCTTCACCCCCATTGCGGACGCAATCTCGTTTTGGTCGACCTTGCGTAGGAGCTGGAAGAGTCTGGCCAGTGCACCGAAATCGAGGAACTCTACTGCGATCCAGATCGGTAACTCACCGCCATACTTTCCTCGGTGATGTACGACGTAGTCCTCGTTTTTCGCATCTGATTCGAGCTTCCGGTACCGCTCAATCCATTCGTCAAACCTGTCAGCCGGAGCGTGATGGGCGCCCAGCGCGGGACGCTTCGAGGGCTCATCGCACGAATCCGGCTCAAGCGACTCCCGATGTACATGGCCGAACACATCTCGCCTACCAAGCACGTAAGCGAGCCGTGTTCGTAAGCCGACCTCGACCGTTTCGAGGGCATCGAGGCATTTCAGCCGCAGTTTCCGATCAAATCTCCACAGACTCTCGATGTCGGAAACATGCGTGTCACACCGGATCTCCTCCGCGCGAAAGTGGGCTCGGCTAACCTTCTGGCGCTGGTCGGGAGGCAGGAGCTCGCGGAATGGATAGATGTACGCCGAGAGTCGGTAGTAGCCGACCATCTCCACCAACCCGATAGCTGCGTCCTGGTCGGGGCAAACGATGCCTCGCTGCTGCATCTTCGCAACCTGATCGGCGTAGGTCAGGTGCGGTTTGTCGTAGTCCATGCCCATACTCATGCCCACCCAAAGGAAAACCGACCCTTGATAGCCCAAGGGCTAACAGCGGGGTCGGTGTTTATGACTCGACTGTAGCGCATGTCCGACGTCGAGTAGTAATCACATTTACATAACAAAGCATCAGTGCAGATCATCCGACAGACCTCGTCTCACGACACGCAAGGTGGCGTAGGCACGCGTAGATCACCGCTGAGTATGCCGGGAAACGAGTTCAAACCTGCGGGGTTGCGGGGTTTAGTTAGGACATGACTGGAACCGAAGCGATTGTTATTCCACCCGCCGTTGTCGATCTCCTTCGAGACGTTGTCCGCCAACTGGCTGGCAATCGCCTCAGTCGAATCGAGTCTGAGCGAACAGGGCAAGTCGAACTCAGGACGGGGGAACCACGTCTGCTTAACGCTGTTGAGGCAGGCAAACTGCTCGGCGTTGGTTCGTCGGCGCCGTCAAGCGCGCTGGTGTCCAGACGATCACTCCCCACGATCTGCGGCACACCACGGCGAGCCTGGCGATCAGCTCTGGCGTGAATGTTCTGGCGCTGGCAAGGATGCTCGGGCACACTTCGGCGAAGGTCACCCTTGACACATACGCGGACCTGTTCGATACCGATCTCGACGACGTGGCGGTCACGATGGATAAGGCTTACTCACCGGCGAGTGTGGCCAAAAAGTGGCCACAAACGGGCGGAGATTCACCCGATTTGGCACAAAAAAGCTCCCCACCTGCGTGAACAGGTGGGGAGCTTTGGCGGTGGCGGAGGGATTTGAACCCTCGGACGGGGGTTACCCGTCACACGCTTTCGAGGCGTGCTCCTTAGGCCGCTCGGACACGCCACCGTTGGTGACTTTACCGGATGGAGTGCCCGTGGCCGAAATCGCCAGGTGGAGCGGTATTACGTGAGCTTGTCCTTGATGCTGGATGCGGCGTCCTTGACCTTCTCGCCGGCATCCTTGACGGCCGATTTCACCTGGTCGCCTTTACCTTCGTTTTCGAGGTCCCGGTCACCGGTAGCGCTGCCAGCAGCTTCCTTGGCCTTGCCCCCGAGGTCTTCGGCCTTGTTCTGAGCCTTGTCTGCGATTCCCATGAGTACTCCTCTGTGAACGCGAACGAATCACCTTCCGGCGATTCGCCGATACCCTGACGGCATCTGATCTCCACCATGCCCGTGATTACCGGTTCCGGCTACCCGAGTGTGCGATCACTCTCGATGGGGAATACCGATTTCAGGCCCGCTGCTCGCGGAAGAAATCTTCCAAAAGCCCAGCGCATTCGTCCTCGAGGACCCCGCCGCGCACCTGCGGCCGATAGGTCAATCTTTTATCTCGAACTACGTCCCATAATGATCCGACGGCTCCGGTTTTCGGCTCCCACGCCCCGAAAACAACCCGAGAAACCCGGGCGAGGACCAGAGCGCCAGCACACATCGTGCATGGCTCGAGGGTGACGGCCAGCGTCGCACCTTCCAGGCGCCAGCCGTCACCGTAGATTCTTGCGGCAGCGCGCAACGCGAGGATTTCGGCATGCGCGGTCGGATCGGACGACGCTTCCCGGGCATTGGCGGCCCGAGCAACTTCGACGCCGTCTGCGTCGAACACCACTGCCCCGACCGGGACGTCTGCGTCGGAGGCGGAACGTGCGGCCACGATGGCCGCACGGATCATGCGCTGATCGTCAGCGAGAGTCATCTAACGCGGGAGCTTGTCGAGCGCTGCGCCGAACTCGGACGCGAACCCGAGTCGCTGCGCGATCATCCCCAACTGCTCGTCCGGATAAAGATCGGTCTCGGCCGCGATGACGGCGAGCACGGGTTCCGGCAGGCCCAGATCGGCCAGGACGGACAGGTCGCCCTCTTCCCAGGGTTCGACGTCGTCGAGGTCGTCCGGGTCGATGTCGGGGATCTCGATGTGCAAGGCGTCGAGGACGTCAGCTGCGATGTCGTAGTCGATGGCGGCGGTCGCGTCGGAAATCAGCAACTGCGTGCCGGACGGCGCCGGACGCAACACGATGAAGAACTCGTCGTCGACGTCGAGAAGACCGAAGACGGCACCCGAACTTCGCAGCTCACGCAGCTGCGTTTCGGCGGCCGAGAGCGAGGTCAACGCGTCGGGCGTCAGTGCCTTGACCGTCCAACGCCCCTCTTCACGGACCACCGCGACACCGAAGCCTTCAAGCTCCTCCGACTGGTTCGAAGAGGCGCTCTTGTTACCCGCGCGCTGTGCACCCATGGCGCAACGGTAGCCCGCCTGGTGCCAGTGAGTGAAGTCCGAGCATCGATGTGCCAACCTGAACTCGTGTCTGCGATCGATTCCGCCCCACCAGTCTGCGTTCTCGGCCTCGGATTGATCGGCGGTTCGCTACTTCGCGCCGCCGTCCGATCCGGTCGTCAGGCGTGGGGTTACAACCGTTCCAGCGAGTCCGCCGACGCGGCCCGAGCCGACGGTTTCGACGCCGACACCGATCTGGTTTCAGTGCTGCAGAGAGCGAACGAGAGCGGTGCGATCATTGTGATCGCCGTGCCGATGCCTGCCGTCGACGCCACCTTGGAGGCAATCGCCGCGCATGCGCCGAACAATCCGATCACGGACGTCGTCAGCGTCAAGGGCGAAGTGAAGGCCGCGGTCGAACGAGCGGGCTTGAGCGCCAAGTTCGTGGGCGGTCATCCGATGACGGGGACGTCAGCTTCGGGTTGGGCGGTCGGGGATGCCGATCTGTTCGTCGACGCGGTGTGGGTCGTTGCCACCGACAACGGCGTCGACGCAGACGTGTGGTCGCAGGTCGCCGACCTGGCACTCGACTGCGGCTCGGTGGTGGTGCCGGCCGAATCTCTCGAGCACGATCGTGCAGTCGCGCGTATCTCTCACCTGCCCCACCTACTGGCGGAAACACTCGCGATCACCGGAGCTGCCGGCGGCGAACTGGCTCTTGGGCTGGCCGCCGGGTCATTTCGCGACGGCACCCGCGTAGCCGGGAGCGCTCCTGGCCTGGTGCGGGCGATGTGCGAGGGCAACCGTGACGCCCTGCTGGTCGCACTGGATGAAGCGCTCGTCCTTTTGCAGGGTGCACGTACCGATCTGCTCGACAACGGCTCCACGGCACGATTGGTGGACGCAGGGTTCGCTGCGCGCGGCGCTTACGAGTCGCACGAGCGTTGGGACATCGAAGACCTTCGGGTCGGAGAACCCGACTGGATCGAGCGGATGCGGGACGCCGGTCGACGCGGTGGTGTCATCCGGCGATCCGAAACCTAGAAGTACGAAACCTAGATTCGAGTTGCCAGACCCGGGTAGTCGAGGACGAAGCCTTCGGTATCGACGGCCAGCGTCGAGCTGGACACCGGGGACAGCACACTGATTCCGTCGGTGCCGCTGCTGTAGGTGATGGTCGCACCCTCGACGCGCAGGTCGAGAAGGTTGACGTAGACGACCGGGACCTCGGCGTCTTCGATGTCGTTCTGCAAGCCGACGCGGCGGATGGGCAGCGTGTTGAAGAACGGGCTGAGGATCACGTCGACATCGAGTGCGCCATCGAACGCAGAGCGCTGGTGACTGGCGCCGTTCTCGACCATCCAGGTGCCTTCTTCGTCCCGGCTGATCGACATCTGACGCTCACCGGCGGCCAGGGCGGTCCGCACCGACAGCCTGCGGGTGATGCCGGCCTCGTCGGTGACCAGGTCGTATGACGCGCTGAATGCAGGGTGCTCACTGCAGGCTCCACCGATGATCCGGCCGGAAGCCTTGATGCGATTTCCGTTCAGCTGCACACGAACAGACTCCATACGAGGAGCGTTGTGGGCCTGCCAGGTCAATACCGCGGGCCAGGACGCGTCACCGGAAGGTTGGATGCTCACCCGACCACGGTAATGGACGAACGGGCGCGGAGCACCGCTGGTTCGGGTTATTGCTTCGATCAGGGACCTTTTAGGGACTTCGATCGGCCCCGAAGATCTCGATGTAAGGCGTTTCACAACGGTTCTTCCGTAAGGAGCACCCCGCAGACCGAATAGTTGGCAAACGGTGTCGGAGTTCTCGAGTACCGTGCTTCTAGGTCGGTTCGTGAGGAAGGGTGCTGTGACGTCGTCGCGGAGCATGGTGGGTTTGTTTGCCGGTATCGGCGGGCTCGAGTTGGGGCTCTCGGAACATGGGTGGAACACCGAACTGCTGTGTGAAATCGATCCGGGCGCCCAGGCAGTTCTCCGTTCGCGTTTCGCCGACGTGCCGTTGCACGGCGACGTCACCAAACTGCGCGCGCTGCCCAGCGACATCGAATTGGTGGCCGCCGGTTTCCCCTGCCAGGACCTCTCTCAGGCCGGCAAAACGGCGGGCATCACCGGCGCACGCTCAGGCCTGGTGGACGAGGTGTTCCGTCTGGTCAAGCGCAAGAAAGGCCCGCGCTGGCTGTTGATCGAGAACGTTCCGTTCATGCTGCAACTCGGCAAGGGCGCTGCCATGCGGCACATCACCGACGCTCTCGAAGACCTCGGATACACCTGGGCATACCGGGTGGTCGACGCCCGCGCCTTCGGACTCCCCCAGCGCCGCCAGCGCGTCATCATGCTTGCCTCGCGCACGGACGATCCTCGCGAAATCCTGTTCGGCCAGGACGCCGGCGAGCGCCTGGGAGGTGATCCCGCGGACTACCCCTGCGGCTTTTACTGGACCGAAGGCACCCGCGGACTCGGATGGGCCGTCAATGCCGTGCCGACGCTCAAGGGCGGCTCGTCCGTCGGCATCCCCAGCCAGCCGGCGGTCCGGTTGCCGTCCGGTGAGATCGTCACTCCCGGCCTCGTCGACGCCGAACGCCTGCAGGGTTTCGATCCCGACTGGACGCTTCCGTCCGTCGAGGTTCCCGGCCTACGCCACAGCCACCGATGGAAGCTCGTCGGCAATGCCGTGAGCGTGCGGATGGCATCGTGGGTCGGTGGCCGGTTGAACGATCCCATCGAATACGACGCCGCCGGCGAGACGCCACTCGAACCGGGCGACGCGTGGCCGAGTGCGGCGTGGGGCCGTAACCGCCAAGCCTTCCGCGTCCACACCTCGACCTGGCCGGTCCAGTACGACTACGAGGATCTGAGCGGTTTCCTCGAGGACACGCGGTTGCTGTCGGCGCGGGCCACAGCCGGCTTCCTCAAGCGCGCACGCATGGGCAACCTTCGGTTCATCCCCGGTTTCATCGAGGACGTCGAAAGCCATCTCGAGCGGATGGGCGGATACCCCGAGGCCGCGGCATGACGGAATCACTGTTCCCCGAACCTGAAACGCTATTCCCCGAACCCCTGCTTTCCGAGCCGGAACACGAACCACTGTGGAGCGCACTGCAACTCGCGGGCGACAAGCCCCCGGCCGACGCCGATCGCGGCGAGAAGAAGAACTACGCCCAGCGACTCTCCAATCAACTGGCACAGACGGTGGCCGACGCTCTGCGTCCGCTGTATCCCAACATCACCCCGACAGCGTCCGGCGAAGGCCAGGAGGCAACCGTTGATGTCGCCAAGGGCCGAAAGCGCTTGGACGTCAAGGCACTCGACCCCACTCTCGGCCTGATCCTCTGCGTCTCCATCAAGACGTACAACTTCCAGGACTACAGTCCCCGCAGCGGAAAACTTGGACGGTGGACCAAGAACATCGTCCGCAACGACCACGAATTGCGTGGCGAGGCAATGGTTCTGCATCAGCGTCAGCCGTACAGCGTGTTGGTCGCCGTCATGTTCGAGCCGTACGCCACGTGCGACGACGGCGACCCGACCAAGACCAGCGACACCGGCAAATCCTCTTTTGCACACCACGTCACGACGCTCTCGAAGCGCTCGGGCCGGGGCAAGCGCGCGGTGGTCGGCGTTCCAGGAAAGGCCTGGGTGGATCTCGGCGCCGAGGACACCCGCTACGACCTCTTCGAGAAGGTCTACATCGGACTCTACGAACCCGATGGCGCGGTTCGGTTCTTCGACGTCGACGAGCCGCCGCCGCGCAACGGCCGGCCCACCGAAGCTCAGACGCTCTCGTTCACCGACTTCGTGACCGTCGTGCACGGTGAAGTGGAGCGTCGCAACAGGTTTGCGCCCACCTGGTCCGATCCCGAAGACAGCGACGATTCCGACGGCTGAGGGAACCACGGTGCCTGCGACGGATCCTGCCACCAGCGCTCGGATGAGCGCTCAGCGTCGGCGCGACACCAAACCTGAAATTGCACTTCGACGCGAGCTTCATCGGCGCGGACTCCGGTACTTCGTGGACCGGGCGCCTGTCAAAGGTGTTCGCCGACGCGCTGATCTGGTGTTTCCGCGCCGCAAAGTCGCGGTGTTCGTGGACGGATGCTTCTGGCACAGCTGCCCGCAGCATGCGACGTTTCCCAAGAACAACGCGCAGTGGTGGACGGACAAGTTGGCCGCCAACGTGGTTCGAGACCGCGACACCGATGCACGTCTGGCAGAGCAGGGTTGGACCGTCATCCGCATCTGGGAGCACGAAGATCCGCTGGTAGCAGCCGAACGCGTCCAGAAAGCCCTGCTCGGTCCGTAAGCTCGATTTCGTGAAGGAACGCAACGTTGCGCGGTGGGGTTTGGTGGCTGCGCTGGCTCTGGGCGGAATTGTCTACTCGTCGTGGATTCTCGAATTCTTCCTCGACACCGGCCTCGACCCGGTGACATCGTTCCTCAGCGAACTCGATGCCGAGAACCAGAAATACCGTGACGTCTTCGGCAATGCCGACGTCCTGTCCGCGATCTTGATGTTGATCTCCGGAGCGCTGGGTCTGCTGATCACGCCCAGGCGCAGGCTCTACGTCACGGGCTGGATTGCACTTGCAGTGTTCGGCATCGCCACAATCGCCGACGCGTCGTTCCCTCTCGAATGCTCGGGTGAGGGCTGCCCGTCGAGCGCACCCGACGGCCTACTTCCGCAGCTTCACCACGTTCACGCATTGACGAGCAGCGTGGCGGTGTTCGCGATCTTCACCGCGATGATCGCATTCACCGTGGGAGCGTTCAGGTATCGCGAACACCCTTCTTTGCGGACGACGGGTCTGACCATTTTGATCCTGACTTCCCTTGCGACGGTGTGGATGTTGACGACCAACAGCATCGAAGTCTCCGGCGGCGGTAATCTCGGACTGGGTATCGCTCAACGCGCACAGGTGCTGGGGATGTCGTTGTGGTTGTGCACCCTGGCATTTGCGATGTCGAGGCCGCCATCCACCGGGCTCCCGGCGTCGCCACGCTGACAGGTTTTCCGGCAACCGATTCGGGCGATCCTGGAACTACAACTGAAAATGGCTGCCCCGAACTAGCGAAGGTGTGCCCATGTCTCTCGCGTCGTCGTTCTTCGCCCATCCACACCAGGCGTTCACTGCCGGTTTCTACCGCAACGAGTCCTTCGACTTCGAGCTACGAGTCGTTCTCGGGCAAGCCACCTACGGCGCGGCAGATACCGGCGAAGTGCTCTCGGCCATCGCTCATGTCGGCGAGAAAGACCTCGAGGGCTGGTACGAGGCCTGGTTCGACCTCGGCACACGAGTATTCGGGCACGCCGATGAGGCGGCCGAGGCCGGGCATTCACGAAGCGCGTCCAACGCGTACCTGCGGGCGGCGTCGTACTTCGGTGTGGCGATCAACGCCGTAGACGGTCTCAGCGACGATTCGGTTCTGGTCCCCACTTTCAAACGTCACCGACAAGCGTGGGACCGCTTCGTCGACACCACCGCCCAGCCCGTCGAACGCGTCCGGATCCCTTACGAGGACACCTACTTGCCCGGGTACTTCTTCCGGCCACCCGGCGACGTGCGACGGCCGACGTTGATCATGGTGAACGGTAGCGACGGCCCGATCAGCGGACTGTGGGGCAGCGGCGGCGCCGGGGCCCTCGAGCGGGGCTACAACGTGTTGATGTTCGACGGTCCCGGTCAGCAGTCGATGCTCTTCGAGCGCAACATCCCGTTCCGTCACGACTGGGAATCCGTCATCACGCCCGTCGTCGACTATCTCGTGGACCGGCCGGACGTCGATGCGTCGAAGCTGGCGATCTACGGGATCAGTCAGGGCGGTTACTGGGTACCGCAGTCGTTGGCGTTCGAGCATCGGATCGCGGCAGCGATCGCCGATCCGGGGGTCGTGGACGTGGCCGCGTCGTGGCTCGCCCATATCCCCAAGAACATGCAGAAGCTGCTCGACGAGGGGAAGTCGGAGGCCTTCGACCGCGACATGGCGATAGGGCTGGGGATGAAATTCTCGAAGGACAGCGCCCGGATCTGGCGCTTCCGAGCGCGTCCGTACCTCGCCGACGGCTACTACAACACTCTCGCCGAGGTTCGGAAGTACCACCTCGAACACGTCGCCGGCTCGATCTCCACTCCCCTGCTCATCACCGATCCGGAAGGCGAGCAGTTCTGGCCCGGTCAATCCAAGCGGCTTGCCGCCCTATCCGGCGGACCGACGACGGTGGTTCCCTTCACCGCTGCCGAAGGCGCGAACTTCCACTGTCAGCCCATGGCGAGGCGTCTGACGGATCAGCGAATGTTCGACTGGCTCGACGAGCAGTTGGATCTCTGAATCAGGACACTTTCTCCTTTTTCGTCAAGAGAGTGGCGAGCATCGGCAGCAGTAGAACGGTGATCGCCCCGGCCGCGACAAGAATCGACGCGTTGTCCGACGACATCTGATGCGCGTCGACGGCAGCGCCCGTGACCGCCACGATCATGGGCAGACCGGTAGCCCCGTACAACGCGACTTGCGCACTTTCGCGCGTGGTGAAGGGCGGCTCGACCTTCTCGAACTTGGTCACGAAGAACACCGGCACGCCGCGGACGACAACGATCAGGATCAGAAACGCAATCAGTATGCCGGGACTGGCGGCGACCGCCGAGACGTCGATTGCCATGCCTGAAGTGATGAAGAAGATCGGGATGAGGAACCCGAAGGCGATCCCGTCGAGCTTGATCTCGAGGCGCTCGTCGCCCTCTGGCATCAGTCGCCGCAGGATGAAGCCGGCGGCAAACGCGCCGAGAATGACGTCGAGTGAGAACACGGCCGACAGCACTCCGAGGCTGACCAACAACAGAACGGTGAGGCGGACCGTCGTCTGCGCCGTGGTGTCCGCTCCTGCCCGCACCAGCCGATGTGTCCACGAGCCTTCGTGAATCAGCTTGCCGGGCAGCACCGCCACGACGATGGCGATCAAGGCGAAGACGGCAAGAACGATCAGCGACAGGACGGCACCACGGGCACTCAGCAGCACCGCCATCGCGACGACCGGCCCGAGTTCGCCGACGGCCCCGTGATTGAGGACCGTCTTGCCCAAGCGTGTGTCGAGGAGTTTGTTGTCCTTGAGGATCGGCAACAGCGTGCCCAGTGCGGTCGACGTCATTGCGATGGCAACAGCGGCTTCCGCGGAGATCACGTTCCTCATGCCAAGCAGCGCGACCACCGTGAACGCCAACGCGAGGCAGAACAGCCACGTGTAGAGCGCTCGACGTCCGCCGCGCCCACTGAGTTCCTGTCGATCGATCTCGTAGCCGGCGAGCAGGAACAGCATGCCGAGGCCGAGTTCGCGGAGGATTCCGATCGCTTCGCTGTCAGCGGCGATGTTGAGGGCGAACGGCCCGACCACGGCGCCCGCGACCAGTAGCAACACCACTTCGGGAACCAGTCGACGCGGGATCAAGCCCGCGACTATCGGCGCGATGGCCGCGATCAGCGCAATCCAGAACAGCGACGAGGCAATTGAAGGCACGGATCATTATCGGACATAGGTGACGGATCTGCGCTCAGTACAGGTACTTGCGGTACGCCTCCTGCCGAGCCGGCTCCAGATCCTCGACGCGCAGGCTGTGCTGCTCGGCCATCATGTCGCGCAGACTCGGTACGTCATCGGATGCGGGCCACGTCGACGGATCCCACAGCTTCGCCCGCAGAATCGCTCTCGCGCAATGCAGATACGCCTCGTCGATCTTCACGATCACCGCAAGCTGCGCCGGCTTGCCGTTCATCGCCATCGAGTCCAGCAGATCAGGATCGGTGGACAGAGTCGCCGTGCCGTTGACGCGCACGATCTCGTCGTGCCCGGGCGCGAGAAAGAGGATCCCCACGTGAGGATTTTCGATCATGTTCCGGTACGAGTCGGCGCGCCGGTTGCCCGGACGATCCGGGAGCACGAGCGTCTTCTCGTCGGGAAACAGAACCTGACTGACCAAGTCTCCGCGCGGCGAGCAATCGCAATTTCCAGCCGCATCGGATGTCGCAAGCACAAAAAACCGTGCCTGCTCGATGAATTCACGGATCAACGGAGTCGTGTAAGCGGTCTGCTTCTCCATGATCGTCGGATGGGGCTGTCCGAGAATCGCATTGAGTTGTTCCACGGATTCGATCCGCCCGCCCGGGGCGTTCGACGCCGTCACGTCAACACGTCGTCGAGAACGTGGTGGCGCCCGAGCGGCAACACCAACGGCTTACCCGAGATGGGGTCGGGGATGATTCGGCTCTCGAGACCGAAAACGGTGCGGACGTTGTCGCTCGTGAGCACCTCGGCAGGATCACCCTCCGCGTAGACCCGGCGATCGGCCATGGCGACGAGGTAGTCGGCGTAGCGGGCGGCGAGATTGAGATCGTGCAGAACCATGACAATCGTTGTACCCCGAGTCCGATTCAGGTCGGTGAGCAGGTCCAAGACCTCAACCTGGTGGCTCACGTCCAAGAAGGTAGTCGGCTCGTCGAGAAGAAGCAGATCGGTTTGTTGGGCGAGCGCCATCGCAATCCACACACGTTGGCGCTGACCACCGGAAAGTTCGTCCACCGATCGTTCGGCCAATTCGGTTGTGTCCGTTGCCGCAAGCGCCTCAGCGACGGCTGCGTCATCCTCGCGACCCCACCTCGACAGCACCCGCTGATGTGGATGTCGGCCTCGGCCGACGAGATCGGCGACAACTATCCCTTCCGGTGCGATCGGTGACTGCGGCAGCAGACCGAGCGTGCGAGCGAGCTTCTTCGCGGGTAGGCGATGAACATCCTTGCCGTCCAACAGAACATGACCGCTTCGGGGACTGAGTAGCCGCGACATCGACCGCAGCAGCGTCGATTTGCCGCACGCGTTGGCGCCCACGATGGTCGTGATCTTTCCCGGCGGCACCGCGAGGTCGAGCGATTCGACGACGGTCCGTCCTCCGTAACCGAGTTCGAGGTTTTCGACAGTCAGAGTATGGGATTCGGTCACAGCGAACCTCCCGTTCGGTTGGAGCGAATGATGAGGTAGACGAGATACGGCGCTCCCAGCGCGCCGGTCACCACGCCAACGGGGTAGCGGGTGCCGAAGGCGTACTGTCCGCAGAAATCGGCAACTAGCACCAGCAGCGCTCCGACCAGCGCCGACGGAATCAAAAGTGATGTTCCCGGACCGACGATGCGGGCGGCGATGGGCCCTGACAGAAATGCGACGAAGGCGATGGGCCCCGCAGCGGCAGTGGCAAAGGCGATGAGTCCGACGGCCGCAATGATCGACAGAATGCGCGTTCGTTCCACTCTGACGCCGAGCGCTTGTGCTGCGTCGTCACCGAGCTGGATGGTCGAAAGGTTGCGCGATTGGCTCAGCAGCACCGGTCCGAGGACAACCAGCGCCAGGACCACGGGAACCGTCGAACCCCAGTTGGCACCGTTGAGGCTGCCGGTGAGCCAACGCATCGTCTCCTGCAGATCCCACGCGGCGGCGGTACTGAGCAGGTAGGCGGTGACGCTGTCGAGCATCGCGGCGATGCCGATACCGATCAGGATCAGCCGAGTGCCTGCTACACCGTCTCGGAAGGACAGAACGTAGATCAAGACTGCGACGCCCAGACCGACAGCGATGGCGAAGATCGAGACCTGCGAGCCGCCGAGCGAAAGCGAGATGATCGCGAAAGCCGCTGCAGCGCTTGCGCCGGAGCTGATCCCGATGATGTCGGGGCTCGCGAGCGGGTTGCGCAGCATCGTCTGGAACGTGATGCCACCCAAGCCGAAACAGATTCCGGCGACCACAGCGAGGACAGCGCGAGGCAGCCGGAGGCGGCCGACGGTGAACGAGGCACCAGGTACTTTCTCCCCCAGCACGACGCGAAGCACATCTGACGGCGGGTAGAAGGTTTTTCCCACCATCAGAGTGACCGCGAAGGAGGCGACGACGAGGACCGTCAGCACGGCAATCACGATGCGGCGGCGTCTACCTCGTCGGATACGGCTTGCTCCGACTGCGTCGACCTCGACTTCGGGAGTAACGAATGTAGTGGTCACAGCTCACGTATTTTCTGACGGCGGACTATGTAAATGAAGAAGGGCGCTCCGACGAGCGCGGTGATGATGCCGACGTCGATTTCGCTCGGCCGGGCGACAATTCGTCCGAGAATGTCGGCGGCGACGAGAAGGCCGGCACCTGTCAGCGCAGAAAACGGTAGTAGCCAACGGTTGTCGATCCCGATCAGCAACCGGCACAGATGCGGGACAACCAAACCGACGAAGCCGATCGGTCCGGCAATGGCAGTGGCCGCACCGCAGAGCAACACTGCACCGAGCGCTGCCACTGCACGAACCACCGCGACGCGTTCGCCGAGACCTGACGCAACCTCGTCGCCGAGCGCAAGAGAGTTGAGACTGCGCGCTGACAGCAGACAGATCACGAAGCCGACAATGAGGAAAGGCAGACCCTGCCGGATCACCTCGAAACTCGCGCCACCGACGCCGCCGATCTGCCACGAACGAATGTTGCCCGCAATATCGTTTCGCGGCAGCATGATCGCAGTGATGAACGAAGCAAACGCAGCCGATGTTGCGGCCCCGGCAAGAGCCAACTTGAGTGGCGTGGCTCCACCTCGCCCGAGTGACCCGACTACGTAGACGAACAATGCCGCCCCGGCTGCACCGAGTACGGCCACCCAGATCATGCTGGTCTGGGTCCACAATCCGAACCACGCCATTCCGATCACCACGGCGAGCGAAGCGCCCATGTTGACGCCCAGGATTCCGGGATCCGCCAAAGGGTTTCGGGTAATCCCCTGCATCACCGCGCCGGCAAGACCGAGCGCAGCACCCACGACGATCGCGAGCACCGTCCGCGGAATGCGCTTGGCAATCGCACCCTGACCGATATTGTCGGTGGAACCGCCAAGTGCGGCAACGATGTCGGACCAATCGACCTCACGAGAGCCGATGACGATCGAGGCGCACATGAGCACCGCGAGGACCACGAGAAGGGCGATCAGCCACAGCGAATTGCCGAACGTCGGGCGCCGCGTATCGCTGGCGCCCGACGTCGAATCCTGCGAGGTTACAGTCACTCCGACTTTCCAGCAGCCCCGGCGAGCAGATCGACATAGTCGCCGAGTACCCACGAAATGGCGAGCGGAGTCGGGTTGGCCGCCGTTCCCATCGGCCCGGTTCCGTTGAGGAACACGATCGAATTGTTGGCGACGGCAGGCATCTGCGAGAGCAGCGGGTCAGCCTTGAGTGCGTCGACAAGTGCCTGGTCACCGTAGGTGACGATCAGTTCGACGTCGTCGAAGACGTCCACACGCTCGGCACTGACCTTCTTCGAGAACTCACCACCCGTCGAGGCGTCGGCAACGCTCTTCGGCGTCGAAAGTCCAAGGTCCTCGAAGAACGCGGCACGTGTGTCGTTCGCAGTGTAGAAGCTGACCTGACTCAGGTCGGCAGTGTCGACGTGCGTCAGGAACATTGTTGCTTTGCCGGCAAGCTGCGGATGTGAGGCAACCTCGTCGGCGATCTCCTTCTCGATGGTGGAGATCAGTTCCTGCCCTTCGGATTCCATGCCGAGGCCCATGCTGTTGAACTTGATGACGTCACGCCACGACGTCGCCCACGGCCCCTCGGGATACGCCACAACCGGAGCGATCTCACTGAGAGTGTCGTAGTCCTCCTGCGTCAATCCGGAGTACGCGGCAAGAATGACGTCAGGGTTCGTATCGGAGACGGCTTCGAAGTCGATGCCGTCGGTCTCGTCGAAGAGCACCGGCGGCTTCGCGCCGAGGTCGTCGAGCTTTTCCTCGACCCACGGCAGCATTCCGTTGCCGTTGTCGTCACCGAAAGTCGCCGCTGCCATTCCGACGGGAACCACGCCGAGAGCAAGGGGCACTTCGTGATTGGCCCAGGCAACGGTGGCAACTCGCTCCGGCTTGGCGTCGATCGTCGTAGTTCCGAAAGCGTGCTCGATCGTGACGGGAAAGGAGCTGGATCCGCTTCCGGCGCTGCCGCCGTCGGCGGTCTCCGAGGAGTCGGAACTGCAAGCTGTCATGCCGAGGGCGACTGCGACCGCTGCTGCGGCCACCGCCAAGAAGCGTTTTGAACGCATGAAAACAGAACTCTCTCGAGAAGGGGTACGGCCCTCAACCTGGCTCAATCGGGCACTTAGGTGAGGTTTGCCTAAACCGTATACGGGAGGGCAATGTGGCGCAATCGCGTGTTTGGGACACCCCGTGTAGCGATCAAGACAAGGTGTGATGGCCGATCAACTAGCCCGGAACATCCCTGGTGTGGCCCCGGTGGTGCGCCGGAATGCCGCACCGAACGCACTGGTCGAGTGGTAGCCCACGCGCTCGGCAACCTCTTGCAGATCCAAGCCGTGTGCAAGAAGCGTCACCGCCCGTTGGGCGCGCACCGCTGACACCCACTGCCCGAAACTCATCCCGGTCTCCGACCGAAATACCCGGGTGATGGTTCGCGGGCTGACGCCGAGGAGCCTTGCCCAGTCGGACAGCGTTCGCATGTCACTCGGATCGTCACCGATCGCGTCGACGATGGGTTGCAGAAGCGCCGAGTCCGGCACCAGAACCAGCAACTCGTTGGGTGACGGCGCCAGTACGTCGATCACCATCTGCTCTGTGAGCGAGCGCGAAGAGGTTCCGAGTGAATCGTCTGCCAGTCGCTCGAGGAGGTTCCGCAGCAGCGGAGTCACCTCGATCGCCACCGGCACGTCGGACAGAGACGGAACCGATGCGATGTCGAGCTGAGCGGCCCGATACCAGGTTCCGGCGGGCGCGATCGCCGAGTGCAGGACGCCGGCGGGCATCCACAGACCGACGGTCGGGGTGATCGTCCACGTGCGCGATCCCACCGTGGCGCTCGACGCTCCTCGCTCGTTCCACAACAATTCGTGGGTCGGGTGCGAGTGCGCCTCCCACCGGGTCTCGCGAGAGACAAGCTCGTCCATGCCCGCGATGACAAAGGGCACCTCGACCGCCCCGGCCGAGTAGACCGGGAGCGTCCGACTGTCGACGGTCTCCAACGGGTTCTCCTCGGTTTGCGCGGATGCTCCGGAGAAAGCATAGGTCGCGGGGATCGGTTGTTGGTTCCTACGATCGCGAGGGTCACCGACCGAAATTCGCCGAGGTGACGTCACACACATTCAAAAATTGCGAATGCACCACAACAAAAAGAAGGTCACAGACCGGAGTCTGTGACCTTCTTTCTTGTGCGCCCGAAGGGATTCGAACCCCTAACCTCTTGATCCGTAGTCAAGTGCTCTATCCGTTGAGCTACGGGCGCATGTTCTGTTGTCTTGCTGGTCTTGCGTGTCTTACCGTCGTACTTTCTATCATTTCTAACCCGCCGGTCAAAATCACCGGCTTGGCGGAGGCGAGAGGATTTGAACCTCCGGTCCCTCGTAAAAGGGACAACTCATTAGCAGTGAGTCCCATTCGGCCGCTCTGGCACGCCTCCCTGGGGGTTCCGATCCTTTCGGACCGCCGGATCGAAAGATTACACACCCTTCGCCACCAAAGGCAAAACGTGTGGTCAGCGCCCTGATTTGTCGACTTACCGCAGGTGGCTGTCGAACCAGTCGAAGATCCGGGTCTGAGCTTCGACGATCGAAGCCGAGCCAGGGTCGTCGAGGTCGGCGTCCTCGGACAGCTGTGGCGGCTCGTCGGCCCGGTGGGCCAGTCCGGCGTAGCTGACCACCAGTGTCGCGACGTCGGCCTTCGCGGTCGCTTCCCGGAGCAGAGTCACGTGCTCACGCGGCGTGCTGGGATCGTCCTCGCCGTACAGCGCCAACCACGGCGCCTGCAGGGAAGTGGCCGCGTCGACGAGCGCCTGAGCATCCACCGACAAGGCTTCGACGATTCCCCGGGCGGCGACGCTCACCGCGGCGCCGACGGGACGGCTGGTGGCCACGAGCATCGCGGCGGTACCGGCGTCGTCGAATCCGAGCACCCCGACGGTGTCCGCGAGAACTTCGCGTCCGACGAGCCAATCGAGGGTCGCGTCGAAGTCGGCGAAGAGGTTGTCACCGAACACCTCACCCTGCATGTGTTCGGGTTCGCGGTGGAACAGGTGCGGTGCGACGCTCACCCACCCTTCGCCGGCGAGTGCGCACATCAGATTCAGCAGAGCCGGGCTGAACTGGCGGGCTTCATGCAGGACGACGATCCCGCCCCGCGTCGGGCCGTCCGGCTCCACCACCGTCAGCGGAACAGCCGTGGCGACCTCCCCTTCGGCTCCGCGCAGATACGCGGTGGCCCGGAAGATTTCCGACATCTTCTAACTCTGACACGCAGACGGCCGCTGCGCACCAAATCGGTGCGCGCATAATCGACTCGTGACCGCACACATTCGCCCTGACCTCGCCTCCATCCCCGCCTACGTTCCCGGACGCAATTTTCCGGGTGCGATCAAGCTGGCGAGCAACGAAACGACCGTAGGGCCGTTGCCCGGTGTGCGTGACGCCGTCGCCGACGCGGTCGCCAATGCCAACCGCTACCCGGACAATGCCGCGGTCGCACTCATCGAGGCGCTGGCCAGCTTCCTGAAAGTCGAGCCGGCCAACGTCGCCGCTGGTTGTGGCTCCGTGACGCTGTGCCAAGAACTCGTGCAGATCACCTGCGATCAGGGTGACGAGGTCATCTACGCGTGGCGGTCGTTCGAGGCGTACCCCGTGGTCACCCAGGTCGGCCATGCCGTCTCGGTCAAGGTTCCGCTGACCGAGGACTTCGGCCACGACCTCGACGCGATGCTGGCCGCGATCACGGATCGCACGCGGTTGATCTTCGTGTGCAACCCCAACAACCCGACCGGCAATGCGTTGTCGAAGGCAGAGCTCGAGAGCTTCCTCGACGCGGTCCCGACGCACGTCGTCGTCGCACTCGACGAGGCGTACTTCGAATACTCACGCTCGGACGCCGACGGCATCGAACTGTTCCGCAGCCGCCCCAACGTGGTTGTTCTGCGCACCTTCTCGAAGGCGTACGGCCTCGCGGGAATCCGCGTGGGTTACGCAGTCGCGGATCCGGAGATCATCGTGGCCCTCGGCAAGGTGCACACCCCGTTCACCGTGAGCGCTGTCGCGCAGGCCGCCGCAATCGCTTCCCTGGCTGCAGCAGACGAACTGCTTGCCCGCACCGAAGGCGTCATCGCCGAGCGGACGCGAGTGCGCAGTGCACTGATCGAAGCCGGGTACACCGTCCCCGAGTCGTCGGCGAACTTCGTCTATCTCCCCCTCGGAGAGCTCTCCCCCGGTTTCGCCGAGGCGAGTACCGAGGCGGGCATTCTGATCCGTCAGTACGGCGTCGAGGGCGTCCGGATGACCATCGGCGATCCACACGAGAACGACGCGTTCCTCGCTTTCGCGAACACCGACGTCGCGAAGCAGGCTGCGGGCATCGGCGTCACCGCGTGACACTCGATACATAACTGTTACGCCGAGGACTGGAATTCGTTTCGGCGGACGGGCACACTCAGGGAGGTTCGAGGCCGGTCCGAGTGAGGGAGCACGACGCATGACGCGACGCATGACACGAACGTGTGCCGTGCTCGCAACAACCCTTCTCGCCACCTCCGCGACCTCCCTGAGTGCCGTCGCCACCGCCGAGTCCCAGGACACGGTGTCGGTACGTCTGTTGGCCTTCAACGATCTGCACGGCAGCCTCCGCCCGCCGGAAGGTGTTCGCAGCGAGATCAGGCAGGCCGACGGCTCGCTCACCCCCGCAGGTGGCGCGGCGTACCTCGCTGCTTACGTGACGCAACTTCGCAGCCAGGCCACCAACTCGCTGCTGTATTCGGTCGGCGACAACTGGGGATCGTCGGCATTGGAATCGGCGATGTTCAACGACGAACCGACGGTCGAACTGCTGAATCGGATGAAGATCGACGCTTCCGCGATAGGCAACCACGAACTGGACAAAGGGCTCGCCGAGTTCCGTCGTATGCAGTCCGGCGGTTGCTCCGCCGTCGACGCGTGCACGTTCAGTCCGTCCTTCGGCGGCGCCAACTTCCCACTGATGGCCGCGAACATGACGTACACCAACGGCACTCCGGCCACGCTGCCCTTCACCGTGAACATGGTCGACGGCATTCCGCTCGGAGTCATCGCGATTTCCCCCGCCAACACGTCGCAGATCGTGACACCGGGCGGGATCGCCGATCTGCAGTTCGGCGACGAGGTCGAAGCGATCAACCGCACCGCCGATGTCCTCGACTTCTTCGGCGTCAAAGCCATCACCGTTCTCCTGCACCGTGGGGACGAACCGGCCGTCGAAGGTGGGCCCAACGACTGCAACGTCGAGTCCGGCCCGGCCCGCGACATCGCCCTTCGTGCCTCACCGAAGGTGGACGTCATCTTCACCGCCGACAGCCACCAGCAGTACAACTGCGAATTCCCTGATCCCGCAGGCAATCCCAGAGTCGTCATGCAGGGCGCTTCGCACGGCCGGATCGTGTCCGTCGCAGACGTCACCATCGACCGCAACACACGCGAGGTCGTTCGCGATCAGACGTCCGCTTTCAATCAGATAGTGACACACGATATTTCGCCGGATCCCGATATTCAGGCTCTCGCCGACCGGGCCTGGGCGGAGGCGTCGGAAAGCGCTCAGCGACCGGTGGGGACCATCACCGCCGATCTGACACGGGACCGCGTCCCCAGCGGTGAATCGACACTCGGCAACCTGGTCGCCGACGCTCAACTCGCGGCCGGATCGACACGAGGCGCTCAACTCGCGTTGACGAACCCCGGCGGCATGCGCGAGGACTTGGACTTCGGCACTTCCGGCCAGGTCACCTACCGCCAGGCCTACGGTGTTCAACCCTTCGGTAACAGCCTCGAGGTGCTCTCCGTCACAGGAGCGGTGTTGAAGGACGCTCTCGAACAGCAATTCCAGATCGACCTCGACGGCACCGCTACCGAGCGCATCCTCTCCCCGTCCGCGGGCTTCACCTACGCCATGGACCGGCGAGCAGCGCCGGGCTCGCGAATCTCGGAAATGCGCTTGAACGGGCAGGACATCGCCCCCGACGGCGTTTACAGCGTCGTGGTGAACAAGTTCCTCGCCGAGGGCGGGGACGGTTTCACCGCACTGAAGAACTCCACCCAGATGACCGGCGCGGGCAACGACCTCGACGCCTTGACTGCCCTGTTCGCAGCCGGGTCCCCGGTCTCGCCGCCTGCCACCGATCGCATCCGCACCGTCGGCTGAATAGGCATCCCCCCGCTCGATTGCCTAGTCTCGACGGGTGATCATCGCGACCCATAACGGCAAGTTCCATGCAGACGACGTCTTCGGCGTATCGCTGCTCAAGCAGCTGTACCCCGACGCCACCGTCGTTCGCAGCCGTGACGAGTCCGTCCTCGACAGTGCGGACATCGTGCTCGACGTCGGCGGTCGCTACAACCCGGCCGAGGGTCGCTTCGACCATCATCAGCGCGATGCCGGCGAGCGCAGCAACGGCATCCTGTACTCCGCTTTCGGTCTGCTCTGGCAGGAATACGGCCTGCAGTTCTGCGAAGGCGACGCCTCCGTTTTCCGCCGAATCGACAGTCGTCTGGTCGAGGGCATCGACGCCGTCGACAACGGCCAGGAGATCTACACCCTCAACGACTACGGCACCAAGCCTTTTGATCTGTCGTCGGTGCTGGACCTGTTCAATCCGATCTCGTCCACCGACGAAGAGTTCGACACCCAGTTCGAGCTGGCCGTGGTTCTCGCAACTCAGGTCTTGATTCGCCTGCGCGCCAAGTACGCCGGCGACGCTGCGGCCGAGCGCGAGTTCACCGAGACCTACGAGAAAGCAACGGACCCGCGCTTCGTCGTGCTGGAACGCTTCGTTCCCCACGGCCGCGCCGCGTCGGCCCAGCCAGAGCTCCTGTTCACGATCTTCCCGAACACCAACGGCGGCTGGTCGATTCAGACGGTCAAGCCCGCTGACTCCAAGTTCGGTTCACGAAAGCTGTTGCCGGAGCCGTGGCGCGGCCTGAACGGCTCCGACCTTGCCGCCGAGACGGGCGTCGACAGTTCGGTCTTCTGCCACAAAGCTGGGTTCATCGCGGCTGCGCAGACCCGTGACGGCGCCCTCCAGTTGCTCGAACTGGCACTGGCCGAGTAGTTCTCAGCTCACAGTCCAGTTCACATTCCCAGGGCGGTCTTCACTGTCGGCCAGGAATCGTGAAGCGCGTCTTGCCAGTACGGCCATGAATGGGTGCCGACGTTTCGATACGCGAACACTGCGGGAATCGACAACTCCCCTAACCTCGCCTCGAACAGTTGCGTGCACGTGTTTGCAAGCGCCTCGAGCGGTCCGCCTTCGATGGCAGTCTGCAGGCCGCCCGGGGTGAAGATGTTGTCGTATTCTCCGGGTGCGCCCGTGCCCGAGGAAACGTAGATCGTCTTCCCTCGCAGCGTTTCAGCGTTGGTGGACGGGTCGTGCTTTTGCCAGTCGGGGTCCGACGCCGGGCCCCACATGTTGGTGGCGTCGCCTGCCTTACTGGCCACGGTGAGCCGCACGGAATCCTGCGAAGACGACTCGGAGTTGTCGAGACAGCCACTGTACGAGGCTAATCCGGTGTAGAGCTTCGGGTGATGTGTGATGAGGTTGGCCGCGCCGAGCGCACCCATGGACACCCCGCCGACCACATTCGTCCCATTTCCGGAAAACGCAGAATCGATCAACGCCGGAAGCTCTTCAGCGAGAAACGATTCCCACTTGTTCACACCGAGGTTCGGATCGTCGTTCTTCCAGTTGGTATAGAAACTGCCGGTACCGCCAACAGGGAGAACGACGTTGACGTTCTTGTCGGCGAAAAACGCTTCGATGTCGGTCTTTTGAGTCCAGGTGCTTTCGGAGTATCCGGATTCCGAACCGGCACTGACGCCGTCGAGTAGGTAGAAGGACGGACGCGAACCGGCACTCGACGCTGGATGCAGAACCTGCACTTGCACCTCGCGCCGCATAGCCGGCGAATCGACGAACACGGCGCTACGAGTGGGCGACAATTGCTCGATGCGATTGATGTGAGCCCCGGTCTGACCTGTCAGATCTACTGGTGGATTTTCGGGCGCCGGTTCGGCATACGCCACTCCGCCCACAACAAGCGCGAGCACGACCAACACAATCCCGACAAACCCAAATCTCCGCATCCGTCAAGCGCCCCCTGAGCATCGCACGACTATCGCTAACCCTCGATTGGACAGGACGAACGTCCCGAGGTCAACCCACTGGTTGGGATTTATTACTCGCGGGTATCCGATGGAGTTGGACAGTTTTCCACCGATGCACACACAGGTGTGGATAACTTCATTCACATCCACTTCCCAGTTGTGCATAACCTGTGGACTAAAGAATGAATTACACCGAAGTCATTCCTTCTACCTGCATCTTTTCGTTTCCCCACAGTGTGCATAACTTTGACGAACATGCCGGGCACGACAGCGGTTTCCGGGCGTGTCCATGCAGTTCACTCCACCGCGCCACTCTTTGTTCACAGGGACGACACCACCGACCGAGAACGCTCCCCACCCCGGCTTCATACTTGGTGCATGCTGACCGCTCTCCTCGCCGCCACAGCTGTGCTCGCCCTACTGACCCTGGTCCCGGGGCCCGACATGGCCGTCGTGACACAGGCTGCTCTCGGCGCCGGCAGATCCGCCGGATTCCGGGTAGCGGCCGGCATCGTCTCGGGCCTTCTGGTGTGGGGTCTGCTGACCGTCCTCGGACTGTCGGCGATCCTGGCCGCGTCGGCGGAGGCGTACACCGTCGTCAAGCTCGCCGGTGCTGCTTACCTGATCTATCTCGGTGTGCGAGCACTGTGGGAGAGCCGGACGTCGCGGATGCAACACAATGCCGACGCTCCACGGTCGCAGAAGGCCGGAACGTGGCAGACGGGCTTCACCACCAACCTGCTCAACCCCAAGATCGCCGTCTTCTACACCGGACTGCTGCCGCAGTTGGTTCCGGTCGGGTGGCCGACGGGACCATCGCTTGCGCTGCTGGTGCTCATCCACGCAGCCATCACCATCGTGTGGCTCAGTGGCTACGTGGTCCTTCTCTCGCGAGCGCGTAGCACCTTCGAGAAGCCCCGAGTGCGACAGGCACTCGAGCGCATAACCGGAACAGTTCTTCTAGGATTCGGAGCGAAGATCGCGCTCGAAGCGCGCTGACACGGCAATCGGAAAAGAGTAGACAGTGGGCGCGTGGGGATCGGGACCGTTCGATAACGACGGTGCAGGGGATTTGATCGCGTCCATCGGACACGGTGACTTCACCTTCGAATCGGTGGAGTGGGCATTCGAGGACGACTACCTCGAGGTGGACGGCGGCCAAATCGCCGTCGCCTTGCTCGAATTGGTGTTGATAGTGCGCGCCGATCGCAAACGCGACCCCGCCGCCCAGGACCTCGATCTCGATTCCTTCACCGCGGCCCTGACCAGCGAACGGCTCACCTGGCTGATCGAGATGGTGGAGCGCACCATCTCCTCGACCGATTCGGAACTGTTCGAACTGTGGGACGAGCAGGGACCGGAAGAGCTCGCCTCGTGGCGCGTTCCCGTCGTGGACGGTCTCGAGGATTTGCGTGTTCTGTCGGTTCAGTAGCCCGCCGACGGATCGATTACCGCAGCAAGGTCCTCACCCGCAGCGAATCGAGCGACGTTGGCGGCCACGTGATCTGCCAGCACACGCGTGAGCGTCGTAGCCGGGTTGGCGACGTGCGGAGTGATGATCGCGTTGGGCAGCTTCCACAACCGGTGCCCGTCCGGCAGCGGCTCGGGGTCGGTGACGTCCAGTGCCGCCCCGCCGATCGAACCAGCTTCGAGAGCATCGACCAGCGCGTCCGTGTCGACCAGGTTGCCGCGTGCAATGTTCACGATCCAGCTCGACTCCGACATCTGGTCCAATTCAGCCTTGCCGACCAGATGCCGCGTCGCGGACGTCGACGGTGCTGCGATCACGAAGTGATCCGCCTGGGACCAGATTTCACCGGTTCGATCGGCCAAGAGCGTTTCGGAGGCACCTTCGACGGGGGTTCCCGAGCGGGTGACGGCGATGACTCTGACCTTGGACGCGGCGAGGTACGGGATCAGCGCACGGCCGATTCCGCCGCAACCGATGATCGCCACTGTCGAGCCCTGCAAGGTGCCCACCCGTGGATCGAACTCTTCTTTTCGCCACGACTGCGCCACCAATTGTTCGGGGAGAGAACGCACTCCGGCGAGGAGGAGCATCATCGTATGTTCGGCCACATTGCCCGCGTAAGCCCCGGCAGCGGACGTCCAGACCCGCTTGTCGTCGATCACGTCGGCATCGAACCATGGCTCGATCCCGGCGAAGGGCAACTGCACCCAACGAACCGAGTCAGGTAGCGACGACGGGAACGTGTCCGGACCATGTACCCAGACCACGCCCTCTGCCTCGGCGAGTGGAACGAGAACCCCACCGACTCCGCGAATTCCGTCGGCAATGTGCGGATCCTCGACGGGGCCGAGATGGATGCGAGGGGCGCTGGAGTCTGTCATTTAGGTGCGTTCCTTCGAGAGTGGCGGGGCGATCGGATCAACTCATCGGTGTGCCCCAGCGTACGGGCGCCTCGCCAATTCGGCCCGTCTAGCCGTTCGCCTTTGCGATCGAATCCTTGCCTTCGGCCGCTCCGCCCTCGATGGTGTCGTGCTGGATGGGAACGAACTTCTTCTTCGGCAGCAGGAACAGCCACGTCGCGAAGACGAACGGGCCCGTTCCGGCCGGCAGGCTGATCGGAGCGAACGCAGACACCAGCGTGCCGTGGATGACAACAGTGACCAACACTCCGAAGACGGTGTAGACGAACACACGCCACGACGGGTTGTAGAACACCGATCCGAGAGCAATTGCCGTCAGCACCGAACTGAGCCCGTAGAGACCATTCCCGATGTCGACGGTGTTGGCGCCCAGCGCCAGTACCGAACCCATCGCTATCGCGGAACCGATGAGCGCGAACAACGCCGCCCAACGCGACGCGACCAGCAGCGCGATCACGAAGATAATGCCGGTGACAGTGTTGTTGATCAGAAAGATCTGGGAGACGTTGCGAAACAGCGTGTCCCACAGGAAGTTGAAAGTGATGTCGGCATGAACCGACGCGTCCCCGATGTGCTGGGGAAACTGGCCGGCGCTGAGGTCCGACGTTTCGATCCGCAGGAACTGGAACGCCGCGAGGAGGAAAAACCAGTTGACGAGGTTGAACGGAAAGGTCAGCGCCGGTACGCCCCAGGTCTTGAAGACATTGGCGACAGCCAGGAACGCGATGGTCGACGCGGCAGCTCCCACCACGAGGTAGATCCACAGCATCACGCCACCGGCAAGGAACGTCGGAAAGGCAGCTCCCACAAGAATTCCGTTGTATCCGTACAGGCCGATACGCATCGAATCGTCGTCGGAGTGCAGCATCATGCCGGTGACGGTGGATACCACCAGACCCACCACGGCACCGATCGCGACGGTGATCGTGTCCGCGGCTATCGCGCCCCAGAAGATACCGACCAGAAACAGCAGGCCCGTCAGCGCATTGCCCTGGAACATCACCTGCCCGGAGCCTTTGAGATTGGTGTCGATGAATCTGAGCACGACGTTCTTGTCCGCGACGTCGTCCCAGGGTTTGGTGATGGTGGTCATCGCACGTCCCTCGATCCATATCCGACGATCCGCGTCATCCCCAGAGCGGGACGGGCGGAATGGTGGTGTCCAGAACTGCCTTTCGCACCAGAGCCCAGAAATCACGAACCTTCGCCTTGACGGGTTCGCTCTCCGGACCGAGGACTTTGAAGATGAGACCGGCGTCGTTCGGTAGCCGACTCGCTCCGGAAACGACCTTGCCGTCACGGCCCGGAACTACCTCTTCGAGAATCGCGTCGGCGTGCTCCTTCGGTGTCAGCAAGATGACATTGCCGAACACGTCGTGGTCACCCATGATTCCGCCGTATCGCACAGGGAAGCGTGCCGGTTCGATCACCAACTTCTCGGTGAAGAGGTTCTTCCCGTCCGGACGCTCCGCCTTGATCATTGTGGAGTACAGGTCGTAGACGAACATCTCTCCGCCGTCGTGGTACTTGCGACCCGACATCACGATCTCCGAGAACAACAGCGTTGCAGTCGGATCCACCGTGATGTCGGTGCGCGCGTAGTACCTCGCGTTGCGGTGTGGGATCGTCACCCCCGGCATCAGTTCGAGATACGAATTCTCCGCGAGCACCACTTTCTGGAGTTGCGACGCGTGATTGGCATCCATCCGGTGAACCTTGGTGGCCGACTGAGTGGTCACGTGCGCGAGAGAACCCGGCTCCATCTCGATGGTCAGGAACAGTCGATCACCTTGCAACACACTGCCGGACGTCGAGATCATGTAGACGCACGGCATGGTCGGCAACGCTTCGTCCCAGTACAGCGCCTGCTGAACCAGCAGCGGTGTCTTGCGGTACATGTCCCGCAGAATCGTCTTGTCGCCGCGGTCGACAAATCGCATCTCGAGAACGCCGGTCTTCCCGACCTTGCCGGCCGGAGCCTGCTTCGGCTGGTCCTGGTACTGGTCGAGTTCCGGGATGGTCGGGATCGGACTCGGGAGCTCCCGCGATGCTCCCGGGACGGGCGGTGCGCTCACGGTGCGCTCGCTCCCACTTCCTCTTCGTCGAAGAGGACTCCGTGCACGATGAGGTCCACCACTTCCTTGATGCCTTCCCCGGTCATGCAATTGGTGAAGACAAACGGCTTGTCTCCCCGCATTCCCTTGGAGTCGCGATCCATGACTCCGAGATCGGCGTTGACGTACGGTGCGAGATCGGTCTTGTTGATGACCAGGATGTCGGACTGCGAGATTCCCGGACCGTTCTTGCGCGGAATCTTGTCGCCTGCGGCCACATCGATGACGTAGATGAAGAAGTCGACGAGAGCCGGGCTGAACGTCAGTGTGAGGTTGTCGCCACCACTTTCGATGAAGACCACGTCGGTGTCTGGGAACGTCTTCTCCATGTCCTCGACGGCCGCGAGGTTCATACTCGGGTCTTCGCGAACGGCGGTGTGCGGACAGGCCCCCGTCTCGACGCCGACGATGCGTTCCTCCACGAGAACACCTTTGAGAGCCTTGCGCACATGCTTGGCATCTTCGGTGGTGACCACGTCGTTGGTGATGATCAGAACGCTGGTGCCCCGCTTGATGAACTCCGGCGTGATCGCCTCGATGAGTGCGGTCTTACCCGAACCCACGGGTCCGCCGATTCCGATGCGCGTTGTCTTCTTCATCGTTCTCCTTCTAGTTCATGAACATTCGGACGTGCGCCTTGACGTGCACCGCAGCCAGAATGTCGATCATCGGGGCGAAATTGGACATGTCGTCGAGTCCGTAATCACGCACTGCGGCGTACTCACGGCCGGCGCTCTGATTGACCTCGAACAGAATCTCCTGTGTCGCAAGGTGATCTACTCGGACGATGCGAAGGGCAGCGCCGAGCAACGTCATCGCGACACCGTACTGATTGACCGTGAAAGCGTCCTCCTCCGGAGAACCCATCTCCGCGAAAGCAATTCCGAGGCCGACGGGGTAGGTACCCGGCGTCTCCCCCGATGCGATCGCGGCCAACCACTTGTTGAACAGGGTCTCACCGGCCAAGCGCCCGCCGAGTTCGGCCAACTTCTTACCCATTCGGGTACTCATCGTGCGTGCTTCTTCGTTGAGCTTGCGTTCGATCACTGCATGATCAGCGGCGAGGATCGCCGAGAAGTCACCGGCGGTCGCGCCCCGGTGCGCTGCGAGTACGGCGATACCGTCGCACGTCGCACCCTGATGGGCGGCCGAGAGCACAAACTCCCGCAGCGACGGACCACCCGTGACAATTCCCTGCGCCACGGCCGATTCCAAACCGTTGGAGAACGAGAAGGAACCGACCGGGAACATGGAATCGGAAAACTGCATCATCCGCATCGCGCGGTTGATGCTGAGCCCGGATCCCTCAGACGAGAGGGTCATGGGTATGCCCCTCGCCCTCACGCGCGGCCGCACCGAACAAACGGCGTGCCTCGTGTGGAGCGATGTAGGGAATGACCTCGGCGCCCGGGATGAAGGTGTACTCGATGCCCTCGAAAGCATGTGTCCGCATCACCGAGCCCATGACCGCCTTGTCGACCGTCAACGGAACGTAGACCTTCATTCCCTTCACCACCGCAGGCCAGTGCTGGTTACCCACGGCATGTCCCAACTCCAAGCACGTCTGAATCATCTTCTCGGGCGTCACGTCGACCAGTGCGCTCAGGTCGATCTCCAACACGTCCTTGAGGTTGATCCTCGCCACGACGACGGTGTTCGCCGGCTCGTCCCACAGCAGAATGTCGCCGTCCTGCAACTGAATACCCCGATCGAGCGAGACGGCCAATTCACGGCCACCGATCGTGGTGCGTCGTAACCGACTCTTCTGCGCTTCCCACTGATCGAGCGACAAGACGTCGACTACCGCATTGTCGAGTCGACCGGCCCACTCCTCGTCGGTCTCCTTCCCGAGCAGCGCGTCGACTCGCGTCGGCTTTCCGCTCGGCGCGGTCATCTCGCCGTGCGTGTGTGGCGTCGCATCGGCGCCGTGCGTGTGTGTGATTGTTCCCGACACAGGAGACCCCTAACTGAAGAAGTAAAGTTGGTTCAAGCGAATGGATTCGGCAGGTTCGACGTATGCGTGGACGCCGTCCGCAGTCACCGCGAAGGTCTCCGGGTCCACCTTGATTTCCGGAGTGGCCGAGTTGCGAACCAGATCACGCTTGGTGACTGTTCTGGTCCCCTCGACAGCAACAACCTGACGTTCGAGACCGAGCCGGTCCTTGATGCCGTCGTCGAGTGCCGCTCGCGAGACGAACGAGACCGAACTCTGCGGCAACGCCTTGCCGAATCCACCGAACATCGGCCGGTAGATCACCGGTTGTGGTGTCGGGAGCGACGCATTCGGATCTCCCATGGCGTGCCAGCTGATCAGACCGTTCTTGATGATCGTCTTCGGCTTCGCACCGAAGAATGCGGGCTCCCAGAGAACAAGATCCGCCATCTTCCCGACACCGATCGACCCGACCACGTGCGAAAGACCGAACGTCAACGCGGGATTGATCGTGACCTTCGCGACGTAACGCAACACGCGGAAGTTGTCGTGCGTCGGCGAATCCTCGGGCAGCTTCCCGCGGGACCGCTTCATGCAGTCCGCTGTTTGGATCGCGCGTAGCCAGTTTTCTCCGACGCGGCCCATCGCCTGCGAGTCACTCGAGAACATCGAGATGACGCCCATGTCCTGCAGTACGTTCTCCGCACCGATCGTCTCGGCGCGAACGCGGGACTCGGCAAACGAAACATCGGAGGGCACTTTGGGATTGAGGTTGTGACAGACCATGATCATGTCGAAGAGCTCGGCCTGAGTGTTGATGCCGTACGGCAGCGTCGGGTTGGTCGACGCCGGAAGTACGTTGTCCTCTCCCGTCACCCGCAGAATGTCGGGTGCGTGACCGCCGCCCGCGCCCTCGCTGTGATAGGTGTGAATGGTACGGCCTTCGAAGGCCGCGATGGTGTCCTCGACGTATCCGGCCTCGTTGAGTGTGTCCGTGTGAATGGCGACCTGAACGTCCATTTCGTCTGCCACCCGCAGAGACTCACGAATTGTGGCCGGGGTTGCGCCCCAGTCCTCGTGGACCTTCAGTCCGGCCGCACCGGCCTTGATCTGTTCGACCAACGACTGATGCCCGGACGAGTTGCCCTTGCCCAGCATGCATACGTTGACCGGCAAACCCTCGTTGGCCTTGAGCATCATCTCCATGTTCCAGATACCGGAAGTGATGGTGGTGCCGTTGGTTCCGTCGGTCGGGCCGATACCACCACCGATCAGCGTCGTCACTCCCCCACTGAGTGCGTGGTACGCCTGTTGTGGTGACACGAGGTGCACGTGCGGATCGATGCCGGCGGCAGTGAGAATCATCTGCTCACCGGAGATCGCGTCGGTCGCCGGACCGGTGGTCAGCCCCGGAGTGACGCCTTCCATCGTGCTGGAGTTTCCCGCCTTGCCCCAGCCGACGATCTTGCCGTCCTTGATTCCCACGTCCGCTTTGACGACCCCGATGGTCGCATCGACGATGACCACGTTGGTGATCACGAGGTCGAGCGCACCGTCGATGCTGCACGACTCCGGATCCTGGCCCATGCCGTCGCGCAGCGTCTTGCCGCCGCCGTAGATCGACTCGTCGCCGATGGTTCGAAGATCTTCCTCGACCTCGATGTACAGGTCGGTGTTGCCGAGCCTGATCTGGTCACCCGTGGTGACCCCGAAAAGGCCCGAATACTCTTGTCTCGAAATGCTTGTCATGGGTGTTGCTCTCCTTCGTCCGCCGTGAACGAGAATCAGTCGGTTTGAGGTTCGGACAGGAAGCCGAGTTCTTCGGCACGCTGGACGGCTCCGGGGAGCCTCGGCCGGTAGGCAGCGTGGGTCGGCGCCCAACCGTCGACAAGTCCGTTGAAGCCTTGAACCCGTTGCTTGCCGCCGAACGGCACCAACGTCACTTCCTTCTCGTCGCCCGGCTCGAATCTGACCGCAGTGCCCGCGGGAATATCGAGGCGCCAGCCGAAGGACTGTTCACGATCGAACGACAACGCGCGATTGACTTCCATGAAGTGATAGTGCGAACCCACCTGGATGGGACGGTCACCGGTATTTCGGACCCGCAGCTTCAAACGCGGACGACCCTCGTTCAGTTCGATCGGCTCGTCCCGCAACACATATCCGCCGACCGGCACTTTCTTCTCGCCGCCGGAATCCTTCTTCGTCGATTTGCTTGCCATCTTGGAGTGCTCCTGACATCTCGGTCGGGCTACTGGATCGGAGAGTGCACGGTGACGAGCCGGCTACCGTCGAGGAACACCGCCTCGACCTGCACACGCGGAATCATCTCCGCGACACCTTCCATCACGTCGTCGACCGTCAAGGCGTGCGATGCGTCGGTCATGACCTCCTCGAGTGTCTTGCCCTCCCGAGCTCCCTCCAGAGCGGCTGCAGTGATGACTGCGACGGACTCCGGATGATTGAGTTTGAGCCCCTTTGCCTTTCGCCTCAGTGCGACATCCGCCAACATGAGAATTGTCAGCTTGTCGAGTTCTCGCGGTGTCAGATGCATTCCGAACGCTCCTTGTCGATCATGCGGTAACTCCCTGTCGTCGAATACATGTCAGCTCCCCTGTTCCGTCGCTTCGGTGAGAGGTTCGGCCGCCTGCTGGACGAAACCGCTCCTCCTGCCGCCCGAGTACTCGTTGATCGCGTCCAGAACCGCCTGGGCATGTTCCGAGGCGACCAGCACCTCGACACGCAACCGCTCCGTGAACACGACGTCGTTGCGTTGCCCGCGAAACTTGAGAGAGGCCGAGTCGCTCGCGGAGACATGCGCTTCCGATACGACTATCGATTCCGCTCCGGCAGCCAGCAGCGCCTCCCGAAGCTTCTCGGACTCGATGGTCTGCAATACCGCCGTGATGAGTTCGTGCTTCGGGGCGCCGAGGTTCGGAACAAGTTTTGCCCCCTCGACCAGGACCCCCGAGTCGAACCCGCTGGTCTGCGGCGCACCACCGGCGTCGACGAATGCGGCGTTGTAGCGGTACGCGTCCATGCCTTGCTGACGACGGTCGATGTCCACCTGGTCTTTCGGAGCCAGCTTGAGACCGATGGTCTTCTCGATGCCCGTGGCGATCAGCCAGGTCACCACGAACGAGAAAGCGATGACGACGATCAACGCCAACGCCTGCTCGCCGAGTAGTCCTGCGCCGCCGCCGAAGAAGAGTCCGTCGCGGCCGATCGAATTGATCGCCTTTTCGCCGAACAAACCGAGAAGGAGTGAACCGAGGATGCCGCCGATGAAGTGGACCGCGATGACGTCGAGCGCGTCGTCGAACTTGAAGATCGACTTGAGCGCGAGCGCGAAGTGGCAGACCAGTCCGGCAAGCGCGCCGATCGCCAACGCGGAGAAGGTGCTGACGAAGCCGGCGCAGGGGGTGACGGTCGCGAGACCGGCTACCGCGCCGGTGATTCCACCGATCGCCGTGGCCTTGCCCTCGGTATACCTTTCGATGACGAGCCAGACGACCATGCCGCCCGCTGCGGCGATGTGAGTGTTCATCAAGGCTTGTGCCGCAACACCATCGGCGGCCAATCCGTCGCCTGCGTTGAATCCGAACCAGCCGAACCACAGGATGCCTGCGCCGATCAACGCCAGAGGCACCGAGTGCGGGACTGCCTCGGCGTTGGGCCATCCCGGACGTTTGCCGACCACCAGCAAGATTGCCAGGGCGGCGGCGCCGGCGGATGCGTGGACGACAATTCCGCCGGCCCAGTCCTGAGCTCCGCGGAGCGCCAACCAGCCTTCGGGATTGAAGAGCCAGTGCGCAATCGGGGGGTAGACGATGATCGACCACAGCACGAGCAGAACGGCCCAGCCCAAGGGCTTGAGCCGGTTTGCGGTCGCACCGGTGATCAGCGCGGGCGTGATGATCGCGAACATCATCTGATAGACCACGAACGCCAGAGTCGGTACCGCGACTGCACCTTCGATCAGGTGGAAGCCCGGGGCGGCGGCAGTGTGTATGTCCTGCAAGCCGAACAATTTGAGGTCACCGAGGAAGCCGGAACCCCAGTCTCCACTGAACGCGAAGCTGTATCCGAACACGACCCAGGTAATCGAGACGAGTCCGAGTGGGACGAGGTTCTGCTGCAACATGACGAGCGCACTGCTACCACGCACCAGACCGGCGTAGAAGAAGGCGAGTCCGGGAACCATGAAGAGAACCAGGCCAGCGGAGATCAGCACCCACGCCGTGTCCCCACTGTCTATCACTGCTTCGGCTAACACCATTTCCATCGACATCGACGACCTCCGAGCATTATTCGGACCTGAACAAAGTCATTGGTTAGAGCAGCAATTCGCGATGTTCCAATTCACTGCGACAGTTACGCTACGCCCCATAGTTGCACCTTCTCAGCAAAATCGGGGGAACATCCGGTTTTCACGTTTAGTAGAGCATTGTTCTGGGAAAAGATGGGACTTTGCCTAAACATTGCGGACGCTCCACAACCTACAATTGCGGGACCAATTCTCACCGAAAGTGGTTTAAGTCTTGCAAAATGGGGAACGTAGCCGCAGGTGAGCGACACTTTCGAAGCAGAAATGCCGTTTCCAGCTCGGGACTTAGCTCCCTAACCAAGACAGCCGCGAGCGCCCTGTTTGATTACCAACGTCGGTGACCCGCCTATCCAATCGGGTAGGTAATTTCACCGAACATCTTCTCACCTGTTCAGATGACTAACCTTCACTGCACTGAGGGCAATCCTGTCGTTAATATGTTCTTCATCCGTACTGGATATTTCGACCGGAAAGTCGAAGATCACCTTTCGATAACCTTTGAAGGTGAAAAAACTCTCGCTGTAACTCTTTTGTTATGCAGAACCTAGAAGGGAGGATTGATCCCACCAGGCGAGCACTCGGATGCCGGACACAGTCAGCCACTTCGACGGCTCTCCCGCCTTTGTGTCGACCTCGAACCACACCCGCCCCGGTTGGCGACCGGCCTGGAGCCACGTCCCATCCGAGGCTCGAGCGACCCGGATCATCTCGATCGCGTCCGCCATTCGCGGATCAGGCTCATTTCCATACGACAACGACGCTTCGCGGAAGTAGTCGGCTGCGTTGAGCACGTTGTAACGCCACCGGAACGGGTACGCAAACCGGCCGACCCAGGGCCCCACCGGTTCGCAGGTCGAGAGTCGCCGGAACAGACCGCGCTGCAACAAGTACTCCTCACCGGATCGCCGAGCCGCGCGCGTCTCATCCGTTCCCCCGGTCGCGATCTCGTACGCGAGAAGCCCTTTGAGTGAATTGAGCGTCGAATGAAACGACGATCGCGTCGAACCTTCGGTCCACTCGCAGTTCCACCCACCATCCGGAAGTTGATGCCGCACAAACCAATTAGCGAGTTCATCAACGCAAACATCGAGCCACACACCGTTTGCCACCGTCCAGGCGTTGATGCAGCAATCGACCTCACCGTCCCAGTACGGCCGGCCCTCGTACTCCCAGCGACAGTTTTCCGCGAGCAGTTCTGCGGTTCGACGCTCCCGCAGAACACCGGCGTCGAGGCCCCACTCACGCAAGGAGTTGAGCGTCCAGGTTGTTGCCGTCCAGGGTTGCGAACTTTGTTCTGCTGCTTCGGGTCCCGCGAAGTCGAATTCTGCCGGGAAGAACGCCCCACCCGCCCATTGGCCGTCTCGGTCCTGCAATGAAAGCAGGCGTGCACCAAATCCTTTGGTAGCGATCGACGCGCGCGTCGCCGCCCACACAGTGGGCGCTTCGTTCAACAGATCGCGCTCCACCTGCCACCGAATCGCTGGATCCGAGTCGAGGAGCCACGCGAGCAAGTCGGTTCGGGGTGCCATCTGGCAATACTATCGAAAGGCGAAGCAGGCCATCCGGTTAACGCATTTCTCGACGTCTGATGCAATGGTGAACTCCGGACCCATTGCGTGGCCTACACCGGGTAATCCAACGCCGCCCGCACCGCCACGATGTCGGCGGCAGCGACCTCCATTGGCTTGTCCCCCAACCGAATCAATGTGCCAGTGGACAACTCCTCTACCACCGCAGATTGGGGCAGCGCGCTGCGATCGAACCTAACTCCGGAATGGAAGTATGTTTCCCATCCCACCTCGACCTCACCTTTCGACCGATTCTGAAGATCTATGTAGTCGCCGATGCTCCACCGAGCTCGATCCGGTTTCCAATGCTTGACGATAACTTTCATGATCGCGTCTCCGATGTCAGGGCCGAGCAGCTGCCGGGTGCTGTCGGTGAGCTGCGTCTCCGTCGGCAACGACACCCGGACACTGTTGGGGGCGCTGGTTTCTAAGCCGCCGACCCTGGAGATGATCCGCCGCGCGGTCCCGTCCTCGGGCGACAAACCGATGCTGTACCCCGGTCCGGGGGTGTCCGAGTATCCCACCTCCTTCGAGCGGGAATGCTCGAAGATTTTCACCAACCCGTCCACACTGAGATCCGCGGGGCCTTTGTCCAGTTTTTTTGGTGTACACCCACGGCAACGCCAACTCCGGGTCGATCGTTTCCAGGTCGTCGAGGAAAGCGCGCATCGTCTGCGCCACCTCCTGACTCGACTGCACCCGCGTGCCCCAATATCCGGCTACCGTCGGCCATCGCCCGAAAAAGCTCATCGCCCCGTCCTTTCCAACCACTGCGTAATAGTCTCCGTCCGACTACGTGTCGCGACATGAGCAAGGGTCGGCGGTCACGCGGCGTCTTAGACCGGGTAACCCAGTGCTTCCCGCACCGCCAGGATGTCGTCGAAGTTGACGTCTAACGGTTTCTCGCCCAACCGAATCAGCGTTCCGTTGGGGAGTTCCTCCAGTACGGCGACGACGGGCAGTTTGCTGTGATCGAGATCGATCCCGGACTGGATGTATGTCTCCCACCCGACTTCGATTTCGCTGACCTCATTTCCCTGCGCATTGCGGTACTCCCGCGTCCCCCACCGCGCAGACTCCGGCGACCAATGCTCGATGATCGCTTTCATGATCGCGTCCCCGACGCGTGCAGTCAGCAACTGCGACGCCTCCCCGATTGCTTGTTTCTCCGGGGGGAGGGTGACGTTGACGAGATTCGGAACCCTCGGAACATTCCGGCCGAGAGAGAATTGGATTCTCAAGAACTGATATCTGTCCGGGTGCAACAAACTCACGATGTAGCCAAGGTCGAAGGCAGCAACGGATTGCCCTTCGATATCCTTCGCTGCCCGGAAGATTTTCGCTAGGACTTCCACGCTTAGATCGGTCGACTCGAAGGCAGTCTCGGGCGAAAACACCCAAGCTTCTCCAAGTGCTCGATCAATGTTCCTCAGACTATGAAGAAACGAGAACACCTCCGCTGCAATGCCTTCTACCGGTTGCGTCCGAGGGCCCCAATACCCGATCACTGTCGCGCCACGATCCGAATTCATCGACCTTTCCTTTCCAGCCACTCTGCGATCGTCATAGTCGTTCTCGGCAAATCATTGTCATTGAACAGTTGTGGTCCGGGTTGCTGCGGAGCGCCGGGGGCATCCGGATTCACCGGCACCTGACCGACATCAGGCAGAGTCGGCACACTTGGTTCCTCGGTGCGACCTGGCGAGGGAGCCTCCAGGGTGGAGTTCTCGGGTCTCGGGTTCGACCCCGGATCGCCAATCCCACCGGGCGAGAGTGATTCCCACTCGCCACGATCGGGATCGCCGGGAAAGTGGGTTGCGAGGGTTCCGGAATCGCGGGATCCGGGCGTGCAGGTTCATTCACGGACGGAACAGAGGGTTGATCATGCTCGGCAGGTGGAACTGTGCCGTCGATGGCGGGTATGCCGCGCGGTGGCACTCCACCCGGAGCGTCGATCAGCTGGTGCGTAGCCGGATCGGGACCGCGGCGCGGTAATTGCGGGCAGGCTGGTCGGTCCGCGCCATCCCTACCTGCAGGCAGCCCCGAGTGCGCCCAACGTAGGGCTCACAGCCGTCTGAAACCTTTGGGTAGAGGAATCTCCGGTCGTTCGGTCGGCAGTCCTGCTGCTGCGCGGATGCTTCGGATGTCCTCGACTGTTAACGGCGTGGACAGATTCTTCTGGATGACGATTGTGCCGTCCTGGTAGGGAAATGCCTCCACGCTGGGCGGGAGCTGCGTTTCCTCGATCGGCAACTCAGGACCGAAGTAGGTGCAACTGCCCACGATCGCGTCACCCGGTACGTTGAACTGAGGCGATGATTCGGTTCGGCGGTAGAGCACGGTGACACGCGAGTCCCAGATATCGGCTAGCCCCTGAACGAGCTTCAATGCCAGCGAAATCAGTGATTCGTCGGCAAAGGCACATGCGAATGCGCCGGACCCTGAGGTGCCCCCGAAACTAACAACGACTTTGACGTCTCCAGCGGGTGAATACAGGGTCATATGTCGTCCCAATGAGAGGGGATACATACCGCCGGTGGCATCAGGGGATCGTCTGCGCTCGATCAATGCGGCTTCGATCGATTTTTCCGTCGGAGGTACAAGGATCTGACGGATATTCGACGCCAAGGCTTGCTCGAGTCCGGCACCGTCGGGGAGGGCATCGCCTACTGTTTGGTACAAGTCGATGTCGAAGACAGGATCGATGTCGCGAAGCAATCGTAGCGAACGTGCAACGAGCGCGGCCGTGACGGCCTCGCTTTCAGGCGCACCCTTTCGTGGAATGACCTTCACTGTCAAGCCCACCGTAGGATTGCGGCGCAGTGATGACGTAGGCACTTTCACTCCCCTCCAAATACGATGATGTTGATGTTCTCCATCCCGATGACCTCGTCGAACGCATCCTCCATTATCTGAGCAGCTTGTTCTTAAGAACACCATCACCTGCGGACGTGAGCTTGGCCGTAACTTCTGGTGTCACAGCCGGCGCGAGCCTTTCGGTAGGCGAACCTCCGGTCGTTCGGTCAGCAGGCCGACTGCTGCACGGATGCTTCGGATATCGTCGGCAACCAACGGGGCGCGTGGATCACGCTGGATGACGATCGCTCCTTCTCTTGTACGGAAAAGCTTCGACAGTGGGTGGGATCTGCGTTTCGTTGATCGGCATCTCAGGGCCGAAGTAGGTGCAACTGCCCACCGTTGCGTCGCCGGGCACGTTGTACTGAGGTGTGAGCTCCGCATCCCGGTAGAGCACGGCCGTGGGAGCGTCCCAGATATCGGCCATACCCTGGACGAGTTTCAATGACAGTGAGATCAGAGATTCATCGGCGAAGCCCCCTGGGTACGGCCAGATGAAGGTGCAAAGTAAGGAACCTGCTCCTGCCGTACTCCCGAATCCGATGAGAATTTCGATGTTTCCGTTGTCGGTGAACAACCTGAGTTGATGCCCGAATGAGAGTGGGTAAATCCCGCCTGCGGCATCAGGAGACTTTCTGCTCTCGATCATTGCGGCCTCGAGGAGGCCTTCTGCCTGAGGCGTGAGGATCCGCCCACCATTCAATGCCAGAGCCTGCTCGACCGTAACGCCGTCGGGAAGGTCATTCCTCACGGAGCGATACATGTCGACGTCAAAGACTGGGTCAAGCTTTCGAAGGAACTGCAGTGACCGCGCTGCCAGCACTGCGGTGACCGATTCGGCTTCCGGCGGCCCCTTCCGCGCCATGACTTTCACGGTCAACCCGGACGCCGGATCGCGACGTAAAGATGAAGCAGACAACGTCACTCCTGCTCGAAGACGATCGACCAATCGGAACAGTCTCTGGCGCTACACCGGGTAACCCAACGCCGCCCGCACCGCCACGATGTCGGCGGCATCGACCTCCATTGGCTTGTCCCCCAACCGAATCAACGTGCCAGTGGGCAGCTCCTCTACCGCCGCAGATTGGGGCAGCGCGCTGCGATCGAACGTAACTCCGGAATGGAAGTACGTTTCCCATCCCACCTGGATCTGACCTCTAACTCGCGGTTGCAGATCGAGGTAGTCGCCGATGCTCCACCGAGCCCGATCCGGTTCCCAATGCTTGACGATCACTTTCATGATCGCGTCCCCGACATCCGGTTCGAGCAACCGTCGCAATTCGGGGGGAACATCCTTCTCCGTCGGCAACGACACCCGGACACTGTTGGGGGCACTGGTTTCCAGCCCGCCGACCCTGGCGATGATCCGCCGCGCGGTCCCGTCTTCGGGTGACAAGTCGACGTCGTAGCCCGGTCCCGGGGTGTCCGAATACCCCATCTCCTTCGAGCGGGAATGCTCGAAGATTCGCACCAACCCGTCCACGCTGAGATCTGCTGGCACTTTGTCGAACTCGGCAGTCGAGACCCACGGCAACGCCAACCCCGGGTCGATCGCTTCCAGATCGTCGAGGAAGGCCCGCATCGTCTGCGCCACCTCCTGACTCGACTGCACCCGCGTGCCCCAATACCCGCCCACTGTCGGCCGCCGCCCGAAAAAGCTCATCGCCCCGTCCTTTCCAACCATTGCGCAATAGTTTCCACCGTGACACCGACGACGTTCTCGTCGTCGAAGCCTCTCAAGGCGAGTTCAGCATATTGTTCGTTGAGCATCACCCACACGAGCTCAGCGTCCATCCCGGCTTGTGCGAGGGCATCGAGCTGCGCCTGAGCGGTCTTGGGCCAATCTTTTTGCCAAACACGGCCCCGGAAGTCCGTTACGTAAGGTTCACCGTTCCGGTCGAAGATGAAGTCGTAGATGTGTTTCGCATCGACGATGACGTTCATGTCCGGGAACCAACCGTCGAACTTGAGCTCACCGTTCTTCCCGGCATCGAATGGCAAGATGAACGCGAACTGCCCGTCCACCAGCGTGACGAGTTCCTGAAATACCCGAGAAGGCCTCAACCTCCGAGCGGCGTCGTACCGGAGACCTTCGCCTGCATCACCCCATACCCCGACATCGGTGCCATCCCGATCACCGATGATCCGGGACTGCAACGTACGCAGATCCAACGGGCCGACTCCTTCGACCTCCACGATGTCCGGCGGTGTTTCGCCGGGTGCGAGTTGCGGTGGTTTTTCTCGTGCGAACGGCATCCACCACAACGGATCCTGTTCAACCCCTGGTCCCTCCGGGCTGTCAGGCTGTGTGGGAGGCATCGTGACCGCGGGTCGCTGCGTCGGATCCTCGATGACGCCAGGGCTGGGAATGGTGCTCGGATCGGTGGCGAAGGGGTCGAATTCCGGTAGTCCGGGTTGCTGCGGAGCGCCGGGAGCGTCCGGATTCACCGGCACCTGCCCGACATCGGGCAGAGTCGGCGCACTCGGTTCCTCGACCTGACCTGGCGAGGGAACATTCGGGGTAGAAATTCCTGGTGTCAGGTTCGGCCCTGGATCACCGATCTCCCCCGGCGTGGATGGTTCCCACTGGCCGCGGTCGGGATCGCCGGGCGAAGTGGGTTGCGAGGGTTCCGGAATCGTGGGATCCGGGCGTGCAGGTTCATTCACGGAAGGGATCGTGGGGTGGTCATGTTCGGCAGGTGGAACTGTGCCGTCGATGACGGGTATGCCGCGCGGTGGCAGTGTGCCCGGCCGGGGAATGTTTTGAGCAGGGGTCGATGGTGAAGTAACCGGGGGCCGGGTGGGTGTTGTCCGGTTCGAGACGATCAGGTCTTCAGCCCGGATCGCGCCGACGGCCAGACGGGCCCCGCGCAGCGGTGGGACGACGAAGCTCATGATCTCGTCGGTGTAGGGCTGATCGAAAGCGACACCGGGGTCCAGATGCTGCGCGTCGCCTATCCGAACTGGTTCGCCGGTGCTCCAATCGTACAAGGACAGTTCCGAGTTGGAATGGTCGAAAACCTGGTAGGGGCGTCCCTGCTCGTCGTAGGTGACCTGCAGGTCGTGCTCTTCTCCCTGCGCGTCGGTGTACGTCCAGCTCCACACGTTCGGCACCTTCGAAGGTGTGCCGGACCAGTTGGTTCCGTTTTCGTCCGTGAACGAGACGTCGCTGACAGCGGGTTCGGTGGTGTAGTCCTGCCCGCCGATGTTCGAAGTGATCGGCTCCTGGGTTTGATCGGCGAGTATCGCGTCGCCGACAGGGTTTCCGGTTCCTGTTTCGGTGATCGGCGGTTCGGAGGCCTCGGAGTTAGGGTCACCGAGCATGAGCTGCTCGAGGCCTGAATCTGCCGGCTCCGGGGGGTTGGCGGCGAGGACGTTTTGTGCGTCCCTGCGTGCTTGTTCGCCCTCCGGGGTCATCGGGCCGATGAAGTTCGCCTGCGCTTCGAGCGCAGCACGTTCTTCCGGTGTCAGCTCCGGGTCGGCGAGGATCGGGTAGAGCAGGTTCTCGATACCGGCGGTGTCGACGACCTGAACGAGTTGCCCGTCCCGGATCTCGTAATGCGTCGGAACAGGAGTGCCGTTGGCGTCGTACGCCCACGGGGCATCGATTGTCGAGACCGGATTCCCGTCGGCGTCGAAGACGGTGACCGTGCCATCGGGGTTGACACTCATGTGACCGCCGGGCGGCACCGTCACCGGAATCACGGATTCGTGCGACGACGTTTCGTCGTGGATCAGGAAGAAGAACCGGCTTCCGCCGGTGATCGGATCGAACACCCGCAACGAGGACTGCCCGCCAGGTGCGTACGCAGTCAACGGCGACGCGACAGTCCCGACCGCCTGGGAGAGTACTGATTCGGGCGTGCGGGGGCTGAAAGGTCCCGGCCGCCCGCGCACTCCGATACCCGCAGCGGTGAACGCCGCGGCCCCGACGAGGACCAGTTCGAGATACCTGTCACGGCCCGAGTCCTCCCCGGTTGTGGAAACATCTGCTGCCGGATCCGGAACCGTTTGGGCCGGTGCGATATTCGAATCCGAATCCGAATCCGCGGGGATCGGTCCTGGACCGCGATCGGTGGTGGTTCCCTCACCCGGGGTGGGTGTGGGTGAGGGAACCGCTGATGCCGATGCATTGGGGAATGCACCGACACCAGTTTCCGAGGCCGGGGACTCGGAAGTAATGGGCGGAACCTCGATCGTCGGCACAGGGACGATGGGGGTGCCGTTGTAGGTGGGAAAGTTCGTCGGAGCATTGGCCCCGACATTTGGGCCACCGCCTGGAGCCTGCGCACCGGGGAGCCCGACAGTGGTCGTCGGCGCAGCTGTCGACGTCGTGGACGGCGCACTCAGGCACGGGTTGATGATCTCTGGCGGGATGGGCGCACCAGGTGGCAGCGACGCAATGAGATTCAGGTAGATCTGATGATCACGTGCCCGCACCGCCGCGCAGTCTTCTTCCGGCGTCGCGTTCGCCGGAGCGGCGGAGAGTGCGATTCCCGCACCGATCACTCCGGCCGCTCCGGTCAACAGCGCCCCGGCGGCAAGCACTCCCGCGAGAGTCCGGCGAAGTCGTCTACCGGACTTCACCGGTGCGCACCACGATTGTCACTCTTCTTCGTTCGGAGTAGCGCGATGAGTTTGTCTGCGCCCCACCAGAACAACCGTCCGGAGATCGACATCCACAAGAAGAATGCCAGGTAAACCAGGATCGTCCCGTAGTCGTTCGCCCAGCCGGCGAGCTTCCCGATCACCGCGAATGCCGCGATCAGCAACCCCAGTCCGACTGCGGTGGCGATCACAGCCTTGGAAAGTGGACTGAGTTCGCTGTCCGGATCCCAGTCATCAACGTCTGCAACGTCTTTGCTGTCGACGGCAGCGGGTTCCGTTTGCACACTGCGACGTTCGGCGTTGTTGACGGTCATGGCTGGAACTCCAAACAGGAAGGGAGAGCGGGGACAACGAGTCGCCGGTACTGGGCGCGGTATCAGTTCCAGTACTGGTAGGCCAGGGTGACGTACCCGGCGTTGGCCGGGTTGTTCGGATCAGCCAGGTAGACATCGACGTAGCCACCAGCATGTGCAGCGGCTTCGCCGATCACTACGCGGTCGGGGGCGCTGAGCTTGCCATCGGGGCCGACGGTGAGCGCCGAGCCCGGTGCGAGCTCAATCCACCGCTGCGAGCCTGGAACGATGTCGGAGATGGCGTCCGGGATCGGGCTCGCCGCCAACGCCGCGGTTTCCGCATTCGAGAGCGACAGACCGATCCGACCCTGCTCAGGTTCGACGATCGGAGTTGCAGCAGATGCCACGCCGGCGCCGAGAACACCGATCAGGGCGATACCTGCGCTGAGGGTTCCGGCAGTGGCCAAGGTACGAATCTTCATGATTTCTCCTTTGTGAGCGTGATGAGTAACCACCCCGGGACGGGACGGATCAGGAATTACTCGCCAGCAGCGCCGGCGAAGTCTGCGAGGGTCAGAGCCAGGCGGGATCGGAGTACACGAACAACGTGTTGTCGGACGTCGCCGTCGACACCGACAGTTGTGCGTACGAGCGGATCGTCACCGGCCCCATGCACGCATCAACCTTCACGTGCACGTTCTCTGCCGTGATCGACGCCTTCGACGACTCGAGATCCTTCTTCCCCAACGGAATCGTCGTGATCGTGCCCGGCGCAATCGTCGACTGAATACTCGGATTCACCGACGCATTCACACCCACGTTCGCCGACGGGACACCCGAAATACTCACACCGACAGACGGGCCGAGCGAAAAACCAAGCCCCAAGCCAAGTCCGGAGGAAACATCGATCTGGCAGCCGATCTGCAATCCCTGCTCGACATAACCGGTCTTCACTGCCGAATCGCCCTGACCACCGATCGTGCCGGTCACCTTCGCCGACACGAACCCCTCACGGGTGAACGCCGTCGTCGCCAGATTCGGCACCGGGTTCGCCGACAGTTTCGTGGCGGCAAGATCCAACGACCAACCGTCATCGGTGACAGTGCTCGCGAATTTGTCCGCCAACGCCGTCGGCGTTGCCGATGCACTCCCTGCGAAGACCACACCAGACGACAGCGCGGCAACCGCACACGTCGCGAGCCCCACTGCGACCCTCGATCGACGATGGGATAGGCCGTTTTGCGATTCGAGCGACATGAACTGCTCCTCCACGTGACACAGCAACCAGAGCGGTAGCCGACAACTAACTGAATTGGTTACCGGACGGTACCAATCGTCCTGTTTGCCCGCCAGCGCGCCGACTCCGCCATCTTGGATTTAGGGTGAACTTTCGGTAACAGATATATATCGACAGGCTTATCATCAGCAAAAAGGACCTAGGTCCCACTATGAGCAAGGTCACGGTTTGAAGGTAAGAAGAACCCTCAGAAACGGTGTGGCAAACCGAACTGAACCCACGTTTCGTGGGCCTCAGGGCATTTGAAGGCCGAAAGTGCGGACATCCAGCCAGTGCACGTACTTGAATGTGCAACCAACAGGCACTACTTGGCAATCGATCGCAATCAAGACACCTGAGCGGGGCCTAGGAGCGCAACTCTGCATGGTTCACGCGGAGATGTTCACTTCGTGGTCGGCGCGAACTCGCAAGACCCACTTGCGTCGCACCGTTAGCTTGTCAATCACTGATACGTGCAGACGACGCGCAGAAGTAGTACGCATGTACGAGAAAGGGCTCTGACCAAGACCGCAGTCCTTGATCAGAGCCCTACCAACTCGGAGTCGAAAGTTATGCCGGTTCTCTCATGATGCCGAGATGCCGTGCAGTCCCGGACACCCCAGGAACCTCTTGCACAGGCGACCAGGTATTCAGCCCGTCCGTGCTGTCGGAGTAGAGATACTTACCTTCGGTATAGGCGTCGAGATAGATCCGCCAGTCGCCGCTCGGCAACTGAACTACGGCCGGACCTTCGACAAGCGAACCCCAATTCCCTGGCGGGACAAACGAATAAGGTCCCGTCACCGAAGGAGCGACCGCATGCTCGACGACCTTCTTCGTCTCGTTCTTGGTGAACGCATGATAGGTCGATCCGACTTTGACCACGGTGGTGTCGATGTGGTCCGCACCGATCCCGGCGAGCGGAACAGGCGGGCTCCACAACCGGAGCGACGGTTCCAACGCCGTCATCAGATACGGCACAAATCCTCCACCGGTCGACATCGACAGGATGACGTTGACACGATCGCCGTCCACAAACCATTCAGGCGCCCAGGCCTTGGTAACGAATGGTGACAGCGACGGTCCGTCGCTGAAACCGGCCGAACCCGAGAAGCCCGGCGGGCTCGCAGAACCGGTGCCATCTCCCGTTCCAGGCATCAACGCGCAGCAAAACGGAACCGGATAGTTCCCCAGCGGTGTCCAATTGATGCGGTCGCTGCTGCGTGCGAAACCGATGTTCGCCCCACCACCCGTCGTGTAGGTGAGGTAGTACAGCCCGTCCGTGTTCCGGAAGATGCTCGGATCACGCACGAGCCCAGACGGCGGCCTGTACGCCGACTGCTGGACGAGCTGAAAGCCGGTGCCGTCGGCCGACTCGTAGACATCCATGTCACGGTCGCTGGCGTTGCTGAACGCCACCATTGTGTATTTCCAGTCAGGCGGCGGCGCGGCGCTGCTGGCAGGGGCTGCGACCAGCAACCCCGCGACGACGAGGATCACCAGCGATACAGCAGAAAGGCCGGTCCGTTTTGTCGGAATCACCGATGCAGTATGTATGACAGCTAGCGCACGATGGGTAGCTTCGGCGGTAGGTAGAGCAGGATCGTTACCTAAGTCGATTCGCCTTGTAGTGAGGACGGGGACGCCGGCAAGGTCAGCCGTTAGCATCACGCCATGGAACTTGGGGTGCATTTCGCGCTGTCAGACAGCGTGGCAGCGGAACTTCTGGACGCACGCGGCGACGACGACAAACTCGGCGCAGTGGTCGAGGACATCGAGGAGACGGGCCGATCCGAGTTCTCGTGCGACACGGACAAGGCGTGGGATCCGATCCTGTGCGCCCTCTCCAGCACGGGGTACGAGCGCGTGTCCGAGAACTGGCCGGCCTACGGCGTGATCTTGGGGGACGACGACCTCAACACCGACACCGACGACCAACTCGTCACCTACCTGGCACCCGATCGGGTCGCCGAAGTCTCCTCGTACCTGGCGGAAATCACCGAATCCGAGTTCGGCGTGCGCTACGACGCGATGCCGCTCGACGACCGCAACCCCGAGTACGGTCCCGACGAGCGCCGGTACGCCTGGGGTTGGTTGCAGGAAGTGGCGGACTTTTTCCAGCGCGCGGCCCGAGAGAATCACCACGTGGTGTTCACCGTGCGGTTCTGACGCCCACTACCCAAGCAGTGTGACTCCGAAAACAGTAAAGGCTCTGACCTGGACCGAAGTCCGAGGTCAGAGCCTTTGCTTTGGCGGAAGCGGAGGGATTTGAACCCCCGGTGGGTTTAACGCCACGCTCGCTTTCAAGGCGAGTGCATTCGGCCGCTCTGCCACGCTTCCGTGGGCGATCCTATCGGGTGTTCCCGCGGACCGCGAAAACGGCTCCGACGTCAGCGCTCGCCGATGGCTTTGTCGACCTTCTCGAAGACGTCTGCCAGCACGTCCAGTTCCTGGGGAGTCAGCAGATCGACCAGATTGTTCCGAACCCCGGCCACGTGAGTAGGTGCCGCCTCGGCGAGGCGACGCCTACCCTCTTCCGTGATCCGCGCGAGCACGCCGCGACCATCTTCGACGCAAGTGTCGCGCACGACGATGCCCTGAGATTCCATCCGCCTGATCTGGTGCGTCAGGCGGCTACGCGAAGACAACACGCCGTCTGCCAGGTCACTCATCCGCAACGACCCGTCAGCTGACTCCGAGAGCATGACCAGAATGCGGTAATCAGCCAACGACAGGTCGTGTGAATCCTGCAGTTCGCGGTTGAGAACCTCCATGAGGCGCTGATTGCCGTCCATGTAGCCGCGCCATGCACGCATCTCGCACGGCGTCAGCCACGGTGTCTCACCGTGCGCCGCCTGCGATGTCTCCTCGGTTGTCGCTTCAGCTGTCACAGGTTCCAAGTTTAGACCTGTGTCCGCCCGTCACAGTAAGACTCACCCTAAAGTCACGAATTGGACATCAGGATCGAACGGTCGATTTCGGCGACCGATGCCAGGCCCGCCAGCCCCATCGTCAGATCCAGGTCGGCCAGGAGACTTCGGAGCGCATGACGCACTCCGTCAGCTCCGGCCAATCCCAATCCGTACGCCCACGGTCGCCCATACAGCACTGCATCGGCACCCAAGGCCAGAGCCTTGATTACGTCTGCGCCACAACGAATTCCGGAGTCCATCAGGATGTCCACCTCATGCCCCACCGCATCAGCGACGGGACCGAGAGCGTCGAGCGCCGAAATCGACCCGTCGACCTGACGCCCACCATGGTTGCTCACGACAATGCCGGTGGCGCCGGCCGCGACGGCCTCACGTGCGTCGTCGGGATGGACAATTCCCTTCACCGCGATCGGAAGTGTCGTCCACTGGCGAAGTTTCGCGATATCCGCGATCCGCACCGCGTGATTGCCGAACAACGACACCCACGTCAGAACCGCGATCTGCAGGGCTTCTGCACTCTCCTCGGGAGGTGTGGCCAGTTTTGCGCGGAACACCGGATCCGACAGATAGTTGGCAATACCCTTCGCCTGCAGGAAGGGGAGGTGACCGAGTTCGAGATCCCTTGGACGCCAACCCATACCGGGAGTGTCGGCAGTCAGGACGATAGCCTTCGCGCCCGCCGTCTCCGCCCGACGGACAAACGACTCGGCAAGCTCGTCGTCGGCCGGCCAGTACAGCTGGTACCACCAGTTATCGCCGGAGGCCGCCGCTACATCTTCGATGGTCGAGGACGCCGCCGTCGAGAGAATCGATCCGATCCCCAACTCGGCAGTGACCGAACCGACCGCAACCTCGGCGTCGTCGTGGACCAAGCCGAGCACGCCCACCGGAGCCGTCAGGATCGGTGCAGCCAACCGCGTCCCCAACACCTCGACGCTCAGATCGCGCGCGTCGGGCGCCGCAGTCCCCCGCAACATCCGCGGCACGATCGCGTGCTTGTCGAACGCCCGCAGATTCGACACCGCGGTCCGTTCGGTCGACGCGCTACCGGCGATGTACCCGAAAGCCTCTGGTGAGAGTTGCTCGCGCGCGGCATCTTCCAAGCCCGCCGCAGTCATCGGCAAAGCCGGCTTCGCGCCGCTCAGTCCCGTCAGATAGATCTCGTTCTGCATGTTCCCGAAGTAAGTCACGTCCGCGACGGTAGCGGCAAAACACCCGTCAGCGGGGAGATTCGCTAGCGTCGTATCCATGTACGCCATAACGATCGATCAGCCCGGCGGTCCCGAGGTCATGAAATGGGCGCAGCAGCCCGATCCCGAACTGCCTCGCGGGCACGTACTCGTCGAGGTCGCCGCGACCGCCGTCAACCGCGCCGACCTGCTCCAACGCCAAGGCTTCTACCCGCCGCCGCCCGGCGCGAGTGACATCCTCGGCCTTGAATGCTCGGGCGTGATCGTCGAACTCGGCGAAGACGTCACCGGTTGGTCCGTCGGCGACGAAGTCTGCGCACTGCTGGCCGGCGGCGGTTACGCCGAGAAGGTTGCGGTCCCGGCAACACAACTTCTCCCGGTTCCCGCTGGCGTCGATCTCCGAGTCGCAGCGTCACTGCCGGAAGTTGCGTGCACGGTGTGGTCCAACGTCGTGATGCGGGGCGGCCTACGACGCGGACAGGTCCTCCTCGTCCATGGCGGTGGCGGCGGAATCGGCACCCACGCCATCCAGGTCGGCAAAGCCCTCGGCGCCCGCGTCGCAGTTACCGCGGGTTCGGAGGACAAATTGAACCGCTGCCGCGAATTGGGCGCGGATATTCTCATCAACTATCGCGACAGCGACTTCGTAGCATCACTCGCCGAAGCCACCGACAACCACGGCGCGGACGTGGTTCTGGACAACATGGGAGCGTCGTACCTCGGGCGCAACGTCGACGCACTCGCCATGGACGGCCACGTCGTGATCATCGGAATGCAGGGTGGCCGCAAGGGCGAAGTCGACATCGCCAAGCTGATGGGAAAGCGCGGAAACATCACGTCGACGGGCCTGCGCGGGCGTCCGCTCACCGGACCCGGCGGTAAAGCGGACATCGTCGCCGACGTCCGTGCGAAGTTGTGGCCGTTGATCGCCGATGGATCGGTTCAACCGATCGTGTCGACCGAACTTCCGATCGCCGAGGCACCATTAGCCCATCAGTTGCTGGATTCGCCGGAAACCGTAGGCAAGGTCATCCTCACCGTGAAGTGAGCCGAGCGGGATCGATCAGCCCAGGGCGCCGAGTTCGGCGACCAGCTGATTGATCTCGTACCGAGTCGTGTACGGCGCAAGGCCGACGGTGACCGCGCCGCCTTCGTCGTTGACACCGAGGGCGTCGAGCAGCCTGGAACCACCATGCGTACCGCTGACCGTTGCGATGCGCTTGTCGGCCAGGTGCGCGGCGACCTTGTCTGCCGCCATCCCCTCGAGCGTGAAGCTGAGCGTCGGCACCCGCGTGGGTGCGCCGCCGATCACCATCACGTTGGGCAGGGCTGCGAGAGAACGCATGAGGTGATCGAACAGACCGTCCTGATAGTCCTGCAGCGAGCTGATCGAGGTTTCGAGGCGCTCACGCCTGGTTCCCGTTGCCGATTCGTCCAAGCCCGCCAGGAAATCGATCGACGACGTGAGACCGGACAGCAGCGCGAACTGATGACCGCCCACCTCGAGTCGCTCGGCGCCACGCGCGTACGGGTTGAGCGACACGGCCGGAATTCGGTCGAGCAGTCCGGGATCGCGGAAGACGAGTGCGCCCACCTGTGGACCGCCCCACGACGGCGCGCTGACGGCAACGATGTCCGCCCCGAGGTCAGCCATGTCCACATGCGCATATGGCGCTGCACCGACCGCGTCGACCACCATCAGTCCGCCGAATTCGTGCAGACGATCAGCTGCGGCACGGACGTTCGGAGCCGAACCGACGACCGGTGATGCGGCCGTCAAGGCCACCAAGCGAGTCGTCGAGGTGATGAGATCGTTGAACTGCCAACTCGGGAGCTCACACGTTTCGATTTCTACCTCGGCCCATCGCACCTGGGCGCCGTAGCGACTGGCCACACGAAGCCAGGGCGCGACGTTGGCCTCTTCGTCGAGGCGCGAGAGCACGAGACCGGTTCCGAGGCCCAACCGCGAACTCAGCGACTCGGCGAGCCAAGCCAACAACACCGCTCGGTCTGATCCGAGAACGACTCCCGCAGGATCTCCGCCGACCAGATCGGCGACCGCGGTGCGCGCACTCTCGAGAATGGCAGCACTACGACGGTTCGAGACGTGGCGACCGGAGGAAGAAGATGCAGAGGCACGGAACGCGGTGGAGACCGTCCGCGAGACGGCGTCCGGGATCTGCATTCCGGCCTGCGGATCGAGGTGGATCCAGCCGTCACCGAGTGAGGGAATCAACCCCCGTACGCGGGCAACGTCGTAAGCCATGCTCGACACTCTAGGTGCAGACGCCCGCTTAGTCGAAGGCAGTCACCCAATTACCCGTCAGTACAGTTATTCGATAGCTAACTTTTTGGGGGTTACGCGGCGTTTGTCGCCCACACACGACAAGATGGAAGCATGACGAACCCCGACAAAGAGCAGGTACTCGTTATCGGACCCGACGGTCGACCCGTCGCGATGCCGGTGGCCGAGGCAGAGGCCGCCACCTCCGGCACCACCGAAGGCGCGGAATCCGAAGCCGAGTCCGTCGCCGAGATGGTCGAGCAGCCGGCCAAGGTCATGCGAATCGGCACGATGATCAAACAACTCTTGGAAGAAGTGCGCGCCGCACCGCTCGACGACGCCAGCCGCAAGCGCCTCAAGGACATCCACACCTCGTCCATCCGAGAACTGGAACAAGGCCTGGCACCCGAACTCCGTGAAGAACTCGAGCGACTGAGCCTCCCGTTCACCGACGACTCCATTCCCTCCGACGCCGAACTGCGAATCGCGCAGGCCCAACTCGTCGGCTGGCTCGAAGGACTGTTCCACGGAATTCAAACCGCACTGTTCGCCCAGCAGATGGCAGCGCGCGCTCAGCTCGAACAAATGCGTCAAGGCGCACTGCCTCCCGGCATGAGCATCGGGGCTCCGCATTCGCCTGCACATCCGGACCAACAGAGCCCAGGAACCGGCCAGTATCTGTAACCCGGACCACCACTAGGTCCGAGGGAAATCCGGCGCCGACGCCAGGCCGGTAGGCTCGACCTCCGTGTCAGCATCCGCAATCGAATCCGAGACGCCGGACGCACCTGCGCCCGTGTCCGACTCCCAGACGTTCCGTCGTGCGTTCAAAGACCTTCGCGACGGTCTGAATCAGCGTGAGTTGTGGCTCAGCCTCGGCTGGCAGGACATCAAACAGCGCTACCGCCGGTCGGTGATCGGTCCGTTCTGGATCACGATCGCCACCGGCGTCCAGGCCGGCGCGATGGGTCTTCTGTACTCTGCGCTGCTGAACATTCCGCTCAAGGAGTTCCTGCCGTACGTCACGGTCGGCCTGATCGTGTGGAACCTGATCAGTGCAGGCATCCTCGAAGGCTCCGAGGTCTTCATCGCCAACGAGGGCCTGATCAAGCAGTTGCCGTCGGCGTTGAGCGTGCACGTATATCGCCTGGTTTGGCGTCAGGTGCTGTTCTTCGCGCACAACTTTGCGATCTACATAGTTCTGCTGTTCGCGTTCAGCATCTGGCAGAACATGAGCTGGACTGCGCTGGCGGCGATACCGGCATTCCTGCTGATCGTGGCGAACACGCTGTGGGTCTCGATCGTCTTCGGTATCTTCTCCACCCGATACCGCGACATCGCCCCCATCCTGGGCAGCATGACGCTCCTGCTGTTCGTGCTGACGCCGATCATGTGGACAACTCAGGCCCTCAAGGACCAGGGCGGGCAAGCCAGCGAGCGAGTCCGGCTTGCCGAGCTCAACCCCCTGTACCACTACCTCGAGATCATCCGAGCACCACTCATCGGGGCCGACCAGCAGGCATACCACTGGTACATCGTCATCGCCTTCACCGTCGTCGGCTGGGCCGTCGCGATTCTGGCACTCCGCAAGTACCGGGCACGCGTGCCCTACTGGGTCTAGAGGAAACACATGAGTCAGCCAGTCAGCATCCACACGCAGAACGCGTGCGTCGACTTCCCGATCTTCGACGCGAAATCCCGCTCGCTCAAGAAGGCCTTCCTCGGCAAAGCCGGAGGGTCCATCGGCCGCAACGACTCCGATGTCGTCGTCGTCGAAGCGCTCCGCGACATCACGATGACGCTCAAGGAAGGCGACCGCATCGGGCTCGTCGGCCACAACGGCGCCGGCAAATCCACCCTGCTGCGCCTGCTCTCCGGAATCTACGAACCCACCCGGGGATCCGCCAGCATTCGCGGACGCGTCGCACCCGTCTTCGACCTCGGTGTCGGCATGGACCCGGAAATCTCCGGGTACGAGAACATCATCATCCGCGGCCTGTTCCTTGGTCAGACCCGCAAGCAGATGCTCGCGAAGATGGACGAGATCGCCGAATTCACCGAACTCGGTGAATACCTCTCCATGCCGTTGCGCACCTACTCCACCGGCATGCGCGTACGCGTTGCCATGGGCGTCGTGACCAGTATCGATCCTGAGATCTTGCTTCTCGACGAGGGCATCGGTGCCGTCGACGCCGAATTCATGAAGAAGGCCCGCATCCGGCTGCAGAAGCTGGTGGAACGCTCCGGCATCCTGGTGTTCGCCAGCCACTCCAACGAATTCCTCGCCCAGTTGTGCAACAGCGCGATGTGGATCGACCACGGCCAGATCCGCATGCAAGGCGACATCGAAGACGTCGTGCGCGCCTACGAAGGTGACGACGCCGCCGAACACGTGCGTCACGTGATCAAGGAGATGGAACGGGAGAACACCCCGTGAGCGCACCCGAGAAAATCATCGGGGTTGTCGTCACGCACAAGCGTCGTGAACTGCTGGCCGAATCCCTGAAGATCCTCAGCACCCAGTCGCGGCCGCTCGATCACCTCGTTGTCGTCGACAACGCCGACGAAGCCGATGTGAAAGAGCTCGTCGACAACGCTCCACTGCCGACCAGTTACATCGGTTCTCAGCACAACCTCGGCGGTGCCGGAGGATTTGCTCTTGGCATTCTCTACGCGCTTTCACTCGGCGCCGACCGCGTCTGGCTCGCCGACGACGACGGCCGCCCGGAGGGACCTGAGGTCCTGGAAACACTGCTCGACTGTGCAATTCGGAACGACCTGGCCGAGGTCTCCCCCGTCGTCTGCGACATCGACAACCCCGACCGCCTCGCGTTCCCACTGCGCCGCGGCACGTCGTGGCGCCGGTTGCGTTCCGAACTCGGCGACGAGGATCTCCTGCCAGGCATCGCGTCTCTCTTCAACGGCGCACTGTTCACAGCCGACGCGATCGATGCTGTCGGAGTTCCGGATCTACGCCTGTTCGTCCGCGGCGACGAGGTCGAGGTACACCGTCGCCTCGTGCGCTCCGGCCTGAAATTCGGTACCTGCCTGCAAACTGCTTACGTCCACCCCAACGGTGCGGACGAGTTCAAGCCGATTCTCGGCGGACGCATGCACACGCAGTATCCGGACAACGACACGAAGCGCTACTTCACGTACCGCAACCGTGGATACATCCTCGCCCAACCGGGAATGCGGAAACTGCTTCCGCAGGAATGGGTTCGGTTCGGCTGGTACTTCCTGATCACCCGCCGCGATCCGGCCGGACTGCGCGAGTGGATGCGACTGCGCAAGCTCGGCCGGGAAGAGAAGTTCGAACGCCCGAGTTAAGTCAGTCGTCCTGAGTTGAAGCAGTTGCCCCAATATCTTTTAAATCAGTTGCACAGTCGCGTCTGCGGCTGAGACGATTCTGATCCGACGCATGGTGCGTCCTGAGATTTTCGAGGAGTGAGTATTGATGACTGTCGTGTTCCGCAGTTTCAGCGCCGTCAACATTCACACTTCTTCGTACTCGAGGACACACTCACCATGTCGGAAAACAGCACGCCCCTGACCGAATACGGTTGGAACGCAACACTCTCGAACACATTCACTGCCCTGGCGCCACCGGACTCCGTACCCGGGCGCGTTCTTCGCGTCGACCGCGGACGGTGTGACGTGGCCATCGCTGAAGGTACAGTTCGCGCACTCAGCGGCAGCGATCCACTCTGTACGGGTGACTGGGTCGCCGTGGCCGAGTTACGGGACTCACGCGAACCCGAGATGCACACGGTCACTTCGATACTCCCCCGATCAAGCAGCATCGTTCGATCCTCGGCATCCGGAAAATCGGAAGGCCAGATTCTGGCGGCCAATGTCGACACCGTCGTCATCGCCACGGCTTCGGACGGCGACGTCGATCTCGGGCGCATCGAGCGACTACTCGCACTCGCCTGGGAAAGTGGCGCAACACCTGTCGTCGCACTCACCAAATCGGATGCAGCTCAATATATCTCCGACACTCTAGCTGAGGTCTCTGCCATTGCGCCCGGCGCAACAGTGCTGGCTGTGAGTGCCGAGACCAACGAAGGAATGGATGTACTCGATGCAGTTCTGGACGGCACCGTGGCGATACTCGGTCCATCCGGCGCCGGTAAGTCGACGCTCGCGAACGCCCTCCTCTCGGACACCACAGACGCCGATCGACTCGAGACCGGTCGCGTTCGGACCGGTGACGGAAAGGGACGCCACACCACCGTCACGAGAGAACTGATCCCCTTCTCCGGCGGCCGGACGTTGATCGACACACCCGGCCTGCGAGGGGTTGGCATGTGGAACGCGACGGAGGGGATCGACAAGACGTTCCCCGAGATCGAGGAACTGCTTGCGGAGTGCCGGTTCTCCGATTGCGCACACAACTCCGAGCCGGGATGCGCAGTCCTGAGCGCACTCGGGCGCGGCGATATCGACGAACGGAGACTTGCGAGCTACCGGAAACTACAGCGAGAGAATGCATGGAACGCCGCGCGAAGCGATGCTCGTCTGCAGGCAGAGAGGACGCGGGAGATCAAGGTGATCTCCAGACAGCTCAAGAGTCACTACCGCGGTCGGGACCGGTAGCGTAGAAAGCCTGGCAGCATGGGGGTGATCCCGACGAGAGGTTGCCATGTTCGAGCAGTTCCGTTCCAGCGCCAGGACCAAGCTTCAGCGTGCGGTATCCGAGGTGGTCGAGGCCGCCGACCGGCGCAACGCAGACCGCACGCAACAGATCCTCGACGCGCTGGCTCTCTCACGTGACGAACTGGCCGAGGCCCGCGGTGACATCGCGGGCCTCCGGTCCAGGATCGACGAGCTGGAATTTCGTCAGCGTCGGGATCTGGCCTACGCCGTGGACCTGGAAGCGACGGCGTCGACGGCCGAGTTCATCCTCGAGCACCTTCGAGTCGCGGAGACATTCGGCCACCCGCACGACACGCTGCGCCACGCATTGGGCTTGATCGAAATGCCCGGCATGGCACTCGAATTCGGCGTCGCCAGCGGAACCACACTCAGGATCGTCGCGGAGGCTTTCACCGAACGCGAGGGGACCGTCGCAGGTTTCGACGTGTTCTCCGGCCTTCCGGAGACCTGGCGCACCGGGTTCCCGGTCGGCGAGTTCGCACAGGAATCCATCCCCGAAGTGCCTGGAGCGCAACTTGTTCCGGGCCTCTTCGAGGACACCTTGCCCTCGTTCCTGAACGACGAATCCGGCCCCGTTGCGTTCCTGCACCTCGACGCCGACCTTTACTCGTCCACCAAGACCGTGCTCGATCTGCTCGGCGACCGACTGGTCCCCGGGTCGATCGTCGTCTTCGACGAGTTCTTCAACTATCCCGGCTGGCAGCAGCACGAGTACCGGGCGTGGACGGAGTTCGTCACACGCACCGGCATCTCGTTCGAATATCTCGGGTACACCGTCGACAACGAGCAGGTCATCGCCAAGATAGTGCGTTGAGGCTCACTTCTCGTACAGTCGAGCCCAGTTCTCGCGGCTGGTGAGCTGCGGGAACTCGCGAGCGAATGCTTCAGCCACACTTGGCGCTTCGGCGAGGAACCGCTTCATGACGCCGGCGAGGCGACCGCTCATCTCGGCGGCCTTCTCGCTGTCGAAGCGGCGTTCGCGCACGCCTCCCTGCGAAGCATCGGTGACGAAGACGTGATCGAAACGTCCGACGTGCCACCACTGCGCATCTTCGTACGAGATCGCCACCGGGCCCCGCTCCAGATGATTGCGCGCCTGCATCACAGCACGTTTCGCGAGAACCAGGTCTGTCCACAAACCGGGTTTCGGGCTGGGCGCAACGCGACGGATCGGCAGCCTCCCCGGCAACTCCGACGCCGGGCGAGTTACCGTCTCGGGGAAGCGCTTACGTTCCTGGTTGATCGCGGCAAGCGCCTCCTGCCCACCGTCCGCCAAACCTTCCGGCCCCTCGAGGAATCCCTCGATCGCCCGGAGTTGCGTGTGTGCAAGGCCGTACTGCAACCCGACGATCGAATGCGAAATGTCGCGAGAGAGTTGCTTCGCGAGCGTTTTGGGCGCGAACCCCGGGTCGAGCGAAGCGGTGATGAGTCCGTTGCGCGTACTGAAGTAGTGCGCAAAACCGTCGACGTCCTTCCAATAGAAGTCCGCATGCCAGACAGCAGCCGACGGCAACGTGATGGTGGGAATCCCGGCCCGCCCAGCCCGCAAGCTGTACTCGACGTCGTCCCACTGGAAGAAGACCGGCAGTGGCAAGCCGATCCGCTCGATGGCTTCAGCAGGGATCAGGCAAGACCACCAGCCGTTGTATTCGGCGTCCACGCGACGTTCCGGCAGCTTCTCGAGCACACTCCGGTTGCGAACACCGTGCTCGTCGGTCGGCACACCACGCTGCAGGGTGCCCAGATCGACGCGTTCACCCGAAGCCAACAGGAAGTCGGGGTTGAACAGAAAGAGCATCTGGGCGCCGATCAAAGCCGGCTCCGTCGTCATGTTCGCGAACGCACTCAGTCGAAGAACCGATTCGGGCTCGCACAGAATGTCATCGTCCATCAAGATCACGTCGGCGTGCGGTCCGGCCGCCGAAGCCTCGTACAGGCCCCGGGTGAACCCGCCGGCACCACCCAGATTCGCCTGCCGCAGATATTGCAACCGCGAACCGAACTTCTTCGACACTTCCTGGAACAGCTCACGGCTCTCTACCGGATCCGTTCCCTGATCGACGACGTACAGAGCGTCGAGCAACGCGAGTACACGCTCGTCGGACGCGAGGGCCTCGACCGTGCGCGCACAGTCGTCCGCACGATTGAACGTGCAGATCGCCACGGCTACCGGGCGAATCGACTCCGGCGAGACGACGGTCCATTCCACATCGTCGACCACTGCGCCGCCACCCTGCGCTTCGAACTGCAGCCACAGTGCCCCGCCGTCGACGAAAGTATCGAGCGGGGCGGTCATGGACACTCGCTCGTCGCCGGTCACGACGACGTTCGTCACGATACGACGGTGGCCACCGATGTCCGAGGCCTGGATCTGGATGCGGCAAGCGGTATCGGCCACGACATGTGCAGTGACGGTGACCTCGGTGACATTGGTCCAGCGCTGCCAGTAGCTGGCCGGAAAACGACCGAAGAAGGTATTGGTGTGCGCGACCGCGCCCGGCTGAAGCCGCAACTCGAACCGCGATCGCGTCGACATACCGACCTTGGTCACCGCATACAGTTCGTCACTGGCGACGGGCGAAGTTCCGGTGAACAACGTCCGCTGCGCCAGCAGTCGATCCGACGTCGCGCTGCGTTCGATCAACTCGACTCCGGAATCGGACTGGTCATCGGTCGTGTTCACGGTATCCACGCCCCGCAGGGTATCGCGAATCCGCACCTCGGCGCCCCGGGCACCGAGACACACCAGGTCTACCCGCGATTACCCGCGATTACTCCTAGCGATCACTCACTGCAGCGGCCGCCCGCAGCTCGGTCTTTCGCCGACGAAGCGACAACAAACCCTTCGCCATCTGGATCACGTCCTTGGGCGAGATACGGCTTGCATGCGCCAGATGATCGTCGCTGAGTCGGATCGGGACCTCGACCGGGCGTACTCCGGCCAATTCGAGGGCGTAGTCCAGTTCGGTGGTGAAAAGGAAGCCACGCTCGGTCAACGAGGGTGCGATTCGACGCAGCAAGACACCGTCGACGATGAAAGTTCCCTGGGGATCGCCCGTGCGGGTACCCAGCACCACCCGTCGCAGCGTCGCGAATCCACCCGTCATCACCGAACGCAGCAAGCCACGTTCCACCTCTGATTCCGAATGAGCCTTCGAACCGATGACCACCGGCGGGACGGACCCTAGATCCGCCATCACGCGGTCGGCGCCTTCGATGTCACCGAAACCGAACGGAAGGTCGTCCGCGGTGAGCAACACGCGTCGTCCACGAGAAGCTAGCGTCCCGGCGCGAAGCGCTGCGCCCATCCCTTTGTCGCTGCTCATCGGCAGGAAGGTCACTCCAGGCCAAGACCAGGAAGCTGCCAGAGCAGCACACACGTCGGCAGTGTTGTCCGTCGAACCGTTCTCCACGACGATGATCTCGACCTGACCGGCGCTCTCGGCCGGGCGGCTGGTGAAGTAGTCGGCGAATTGACGCACCGTCGACTCCAGCACCTCGCCTGAGTTGTATGCGGGGATGATCACCGAGAGTTCCGGCGTAGCTGGTTCCCCACGAACGGGTTCCGTTCGCGATGTCGCCACGTCCCGATCTCCTTACTTCCCCGACTGCAGTTCGAACTCGTCGGAATACTACGCTCCGAGAAACAAGGCGCAGCCCAGGCTCCGAGAAAAAGAGCACGACCCAGGCTCCGAACAACAGCCATCGACTCGAAGACGAAAGCACATCGTGAAATCTGACTTACCGCTCGCACAACGCGTGGTGCCGCCAATTCTTCTCGCCGCTCTGGTGTCGATCGTCGCCGCCATCCCACTGATCTCCAATCGGTGGTTCTACTACTGGGACGACAGCGCAGCAGCTTTCACGCCTGGTTGGCACACGATCGGCGAGCGAATCCTGTCCGGGTCATGGCCGACGCTCATTCCCGAATTGTGGGCCGGCGGCAATGTCACAGCCGAAGCCCTTTACGGGACATACAATCCCGTGATCCTTCTGGATTCGGTTGCCATTGCACTCATTCCGAACCTGGGAATCGGAATCACCCTGGTCAAGATGCAATTCATGGCGATTCTCGCGGTAGGCGTTTATCTGGTGGCCCGCCAGTACGGCGCCAATCGGTCGATGGCTTTCATCGCCGGATTTGCCATGCCGTTCGCCGGATACACGCTCTATTTCGACGCCTCCAGTTGGGCGTCCGGGCTGATCGCCTTCGCCTGGATCCCCCACGTCTGGTGGTCTACCCGCGCCAGCGCCCTCGGCCGAGTGAACCCCCTGGTACCGATCGTTTTCGGCTATCTTGCGATGACCACCGGAAACCCGTACGGCGCTGTCGGTGTCGCGGTCGTCTACCTCGCTGTCATAGCGGAATGCATCGCAATCAAACGCGCAGGCAGCATCAAATCACTGATGATCAGCGCGGCAGCGATCATCATGATGTCGCTGATCGTGTATCTACCATTGCTCTTCACCACCGGCGTGTCGGTGCGTACTCAGTCCGGAATCGCGAACGACGGTTCGCTTCGACCCGATCTCGGTGACCTGCTCAACCTCTCCGGCCCGTCGAACCAGCCGTACGTCACCGCTTTCGCTTCGCCTGCCATGACGATTCCACTGGTGTACCTGGCCTGGTTCCTCATACCGCTCGCACCGTGGATTCAATGGAAGTCACTGAAGAAGTTGGGCCGCCACAGCGTCTCGCTGTTCGTATTCGGCGGAATCTACGTCGTACTACTTCTCGGACCGTCGAATCTCTGGCTGTTCCGTTGGCCAGCGCGACTGCTCGAGTACGGTCAACTGCCCGCAATCGTGGTCACGGGGGTCGCGCTCTCTGCCGGACTGCATCGTGACCGTATCCAGGCGAGAGCAATCATCACCGCGGGATTGTTGGCACTTCAGTTCTACCTTGCCTGGTCGAATGTCCCGGAAGACATCGGTATTCACTCGGCATCGCTGCTCATCACCGTGGTTCTCACCGTTTTCGCGTTGGTCGTGGCCTACCGAAAGCCCCGCTACCTCGCCGGTGCACTCGCTGTCGGCATCGTCGTCGTGCTCAGTGCTCAGACCAATTTCTGGTTCACCGGAAACTACAACGTGACACCGTGGAAGTTCCCCAGGCAGGTGGCATTCCTGGAGTCCAAGTTCGAGGACCGTTACCAGGGAACCACTTTCGCGATTGCCGACCCCGTCAACATCCCGCCGGACAACGAAACCGGGCAGTGGGGTGACCTCCTGTTCGGCAACGCCTGGCAGCCCGCCGGAGTCAATGCCGTCAACAGCTACGCCGGAATCAGCTACAACGATTTCGTTCAAGCACTGTGCTTGAACTACTACGGCGGCGTCCAGTGTCCGGACGGCGTCGACCGACTGCTCGCCGAATCGCCGGGAACGGGTGTGTCCTGGCTCGACGCGATGCGTATCGATACCGTCGTGGTTCAGAATTCCGGACCGTACGGCGGAAAACGCGCCCTCGACGCCCTACCCGAGGGCGAGTGGACCGTATCGCCGGATCGGGTGGTCACGGTCGGCCATCGCACCACCGAGCATCAGTGGCCCGACGGTCGCGTATCGGCAACGACGCCTGGTCTCGACGTGCGTGGCGATGCCGCCGCTACGGACACTAGGGAAACCGTCGAGTACACCGGATCAGGCACGGTCACATTCGCCCTGCTGGCCTGGCCGGGTTGGAGCGCGACCGTAGATGGTCAGACGGTCGAGACGAAGGCCAGCCCCGGCGGGTTGTTGCAGGTCGATCTACCGCCGAGCGCCGAATCCGGATCTACCCTCACCATCGAATTCAGTCCGCCCGGAAGTACTTTCGGGTGGACTGTCGCCGGCGTCGGACTGCTCCTGGCACTGTCTCAAGGAGCGTGGGCCTTCCGACGCCGACGCAGCGGTCAGGACGACAACGCTGCAGCCAACGCAGATTCCGTCACCTCGTGAACCGCGCGGTGAGCGGGCAGAATCGACGCTCGCTCACCGTCTGCGTCACCGGTGCCCTGCACCAATCCGAGGAAATGCGTCAGCTGCGCGGCAAGCGGTTCCTCGCTGTAGCGGATCGTCGGAATTTCGATGACCGTCTGCTGCTGGTAGCCGTCCCGATCGGTGGGCATGTTGTCGTCGATGTGCCGGTAGATCGTGATGTCGCGACGCAAGAGATCGATCTCGATGAGTCGATCGGCCTCGAGCAACGACAGCTGGCGAATCTTGCGCTGACTGATCCGGCTCGCGGAAATCGTTGCAACAGCACCTGATCCGAAGCGCAATACGGCGTCGGCGCAATCTTCCGACCGGTTCTGCACGGACGTCGGGTGGAAGTAGCCGAACTCCCCTTTTGCCAAACTGGGTTCCGAGCCGGCAAATCCGATGGCAAGGTCGATATCGTGAATCAGCAGGTCCGTCGCGACACCCGTCGGAATGCGGGAAACGAACGGCGAGTGGCGGATACCGTTCACCTGCCACACATCGCCGGAGAACTCGCGGGCGGTGCGAACAGCAGGATTGAAGCGTTCGAGCAGTCCACACATCAGTGGAACACCGGACGCGCGCGAACGATCGACCAGGTCGACGCTCTGCTCGTACGTCGCAGCCAACGGCTTCTCCACCAGGACAGGCTTACCCAGATCGAGAACCCGCCCGGCCAACTCGTAGTGCGCCGGCGTAGCAGCGGCGATCACGACGGCGTCGATACCGTCGAGCGAGTCGAAATCTGCAGCCCAACGCGTATCGAACCGCGCAGCAACAGCTTTGCCCTGCTCCTCGCGCGGCTCGATCAGCAGATCCAACTCGCACAGCGCCGACTGCGCGATGACCCGCGCATGCAGCGAGCCCATCTGACCGGATCCGACAAGAGCGATACGTGGCTTGCTAGCAGTCATTTTTCAGGCCTCCATGGCGCCGCGTACCGCGGCAACGATCTGATCGACGTCGCCGGCGGACAACGCAGCGTGGACGGGGATGCTCAGGCACCGCGACGCCACCGAAGTGGCCACCGGCGTCTCGTCGATGACGACGCGCGGATGCTCGCGGTAGCACTCGTAGTCGTAGACGGCCTTCGGGTAGTAGATGCCGCTACCGATGTCCTTCGCGGCCAGACGCTCACTCAACTGGTCGCGAGTGATCGGTGCGCCTTCGGCCAGCAGCAAGGTGAACTGATGCCAGACATGTCCACGACCGGACAGTTCGCTCGGCAGGATCAGTCCTTCGACGTCCTTCAGGCCGACACGCAAGGCCTCCGCATTCCGGCGGCGCGCCTCGACCTGCTGCATGTACGTCGCCATCTGGGGCAGAGCCAAGCTCGCCTGGAGGTCAGTCATCCGGTAGTTCTGGCCGACCATCTCGTACTGGTAGCGCGCCCGCATGCCCTGGTTGCGCAGGACCCGAAGTCGATCGGCGATCGCGTCGTCGTCGGTCGTGATCATTCCGCCCTCGGCGGTCGTGAGGTTCTTCGTTGCATAGAACGAGAAGCAACCCACACCGAAACTGCCGGCGCCTCGCCCGTCGTACGTCGCTCCGTGGGCCTGAGCGGCGTCCTCGACGACAGTCAGACCGTTTTTCGATGCAAGCGGCATCAATGCGCCCATATCCGCCGACTGTCCGTACAGATGAACCGGCATCAGAACCTTCGTGCGGTCACCGATTCGATCGGCAGCAACTGCCGGGTCGATGTTGAAATCGGACTCGGAGATATCGGCGAACCGCGCCGTCGCGCCTGCCTCGAGAATCGCATTGAGCGTGGCCACGAACGTGAACGGCGTCGTCAGAACCTCGTCACCTGGCTGAAGATCCTGGACCTGGAGAGCCGCGATCAACGCCGTAGTGCCGTTGTTCACCGCCACCGCGTGTCGCGTGCCCACCAGCGCCGCGAACTCGTCCTCGAGCCGCTTCACCTTGGGTCCCTGCGCGACGATTCCCGATCGCAGAGTGTCCAGCACCTCGCGCTCGACTTCTTCCCCGAACGAGATACTGGATATCGCGATCACTGAGTTACCTCCGATAGATTCATCCGACCGTCGTCGGAACGAAATACCCCGACAACCCAGGAAGCGTATCGAAACACGATTCGATACTTCGAGAGGATTCCGGAACCCGCATGTCTGAACGAGCCGACTGCCACATCCATCCGACCGCCGTCATCGGCGCCGACGTACTGATCGGGGCAGGGGTCACGGTCGGACCGAACGCCGTGCTGACCGGCCCACTCGAGATCAGCGACGATTGCTGGATCGGCGCGGGAGCGGTCTTGGGAGCTCCCCCCGAGATCCTCGGCGCGCTACACCCGACATCCTGGTCGGTCAGCGCCGGTCTGGGAATTCGAATCGGTGCTCGAACGACGATTCGCGAATTGAGCACCGTCCATCAGGGCAGCGAACGCCGCACCGAGATCGGCGAAGACTGCTTCGTGATGAACAGAGTGGGAATCGAGCACGACGTGCAGATCGGTGACCGATGCGTCGTGTCATCCGGCACGACGCTTGCCGGGCACGTCAGCGTCGGAAACAGCGTCAACCTAGGCATGCACACTGTCGCGCACCAACGCCGCATCATCGGCTCCGGATCCATGATCGGGATGGGAACCGTCGTGGTCAAGGACGTTCCACCCTTCTCGAAGGCATTCGGCAACCCGGTGTCGTTGAACGGTGTCAACCGGATCGGAATGAGCCGATCGGGTATCTCGGACGCGGATATTTCCGCAATCGAAGACCTCTACGCCGCCGGCAGCTTCGGCACGTCACCGGCCATTCCGGACTCACTCTCGGAAGCCTTCACCTGGTGGCGGGAACGCGCCGACAAACCGCTCGTGGTTTAGCGAGACAAATCCTGGTTGGTATCGTCTGCGAAATGACGAACGGGCGGGATGCAGGCGCGTGAGTACCTCTCCCGAATCTGAACAACCGGTCGAAGACGTCGAACCGGCCGCACAGCCGAACGCTCTGCGCGGCCTTCTCGTCAACGGGTTCAAGGTGCTCGTCACCCTCGCGATCGTCGTCGCGATCATCTTCGCGGTGAAGTCCCAATGGTCCGAGGTCAAGAACACGATCACCGAGCTGAACTGGTGGACGCTTGCCGCCTCGTCGGTGTTCATCTTCCTCGGTATGGGTGCCGCAGTGCGGGCCTGGCAGCACGCACTCGGCGCCCTCGAACAACCGATCCCGGCCTTCGACGCCGCTCGCTCTTATCTGGTCGGCCAACTCGGCAAGTACCTTCCCGGCAGTGTCTGGGCCTTCGTTCTGCAAACGGAACTCGTCAGGCGCGCCGGTGTGTCCCGTGCCGCAGGCTTTGTCGCAGTGCTGGTCACGGTGGGGTTGAGCACAACTTCGGCGCTGGTCGTCGGCCTCTTCGGTCTACCTGCCCTGTTCGAGGTCAGCACGGCGGCAGCGGTCGGCGTGATCATCCTCGTACCGATCGCATTGGTCTGCGCCTACCCGCCGGTGCTCACACGCCTGGTGAATCTCGCGCTGAAACTGCTCCGCCGCACGCCGCTGCACAAGCCGCTCACGATGCACAAGATTGCGCTCGCATTGGGCTGGTGCGCAGCAAGCTGGGTGCTCTACGGCATCCAGTTGTGGCTGCTCGCGTCCAGTTCGGCGGGCTTCGAAATCCGTGGGCTCGTCCAGTGCATCGGCGCTCTCGCCCTCGGTATGTGCGCGGGAGTCCTCGTCTTTGTCGTGCCGTCCGGAATCGGTGTCCGCGAAGCCGTCATCGTCGCAGCGCTTTCACCGTTCATGGATGCCGGCGTCGCGCTCGGCCTCGCACTGGCGTCGAGGCTGCTGTTCACCCTCTGTGAGGTCTTTGCCGGCGTCGTGGCTGCGTTGTCGGGATCACGGGGCCTGCGCAATGCACTCGTGCACGAGCGCTCGCGGGTGCCGGACCCCACCAAAGCCTGACGTTCGGTCAGACCACTTTCTCGGACGCGGAATACTGCGTCTCGACGCCGGCCTTCTGCGGACGCCACCACTGCTCGTTGTCGCGATACCACTCGACGGTGGCTTCCAGTCCGCTTCGGAAATCGCGGTACTGCGGCTTCCACCCAAGTTCCTGCTGCAGTCGCGTCGAGTCGATCGCATACCGCAGATCGTGACCAGGGCGGTCGGTGACGAAGTCGAAATCGTCCGGCTTGCGTCCGAAAATTTCGAGCAGAGCCGCAATCACCGTCCGGTTGTCGGTTTCACCGTCGGCGCCGATCAGATAAGTCTCGCCGGACTTTCCGCGGTCCAGGATGTCCCAGACGGCGCGGTTGTGGTCTTCGACGTGAATCCAGTCGCGGACGTTGCGACCTTCCCCGTACAACCGCGGACGCACCCCGTCGAGCAGATTGGTGATCTGGCGTGGGATGAACTTCTCCACATGCTGGTACGGGCCGTAATTGTTGGAGCAGTTGGAGATGGTGGCCGCGATCCCGAACGAGCGTACCCAGGCACGCACGAACAGATCACTCGACGCCTTGGACGCCGAGTACGGACTCGACGGGTTGTACGGTGTCGTCTCCGTGAACTTCGCCGGATCATCCAGTTCGAGGTCGCCGTACACCTCGTCGGTGGAAATGTGGTGATAACGGACCCCGTGTGAACGCACTGCCTGCAGGAGCGAGAAAGTGCCCATGACGTTGGTGCGCAGAAACGGTTCGGGGTCGGCGAGGGAATTGTCGTTGTGGCTTTCGGCGGCGAAGTGCACGACTGCGTCGGAGCGCGAGACAAGATCGTCGACCAGCGGCCCGTCGGCCACGTTGCCGTGAACAAACGTGATCCGGTCCTCGACGGACGCCAGGGACTCGCGATTTCCGGCGTAGGTCAGAGCGTCGAGAACCGTGACTTCCACGTCGGGACGCGTCGACACCGTCTGATGAACGAAATTGGCACCGATGAAGCCGGCACCCCCGGTGACCAGTAGTCGCACTTCATCTCCTCAGGTTCATCGAACGAACTCCCACTTTAGCGGCAGAATTCGCCATGTCCCGTTTGCATCGGCGGGCAGGAGTGCAGGACACTGCACGCATGCGCGGAATCATTCTGGCCGGTGGCACCGGGTCGCGGTTGCACCCGATCACCCTCGGAGTGAGCAAGCAACTCTTGCCTGTCTACGACAAGCCGATGATCTATTACCCGCTCTCCACTCTCATGCTCGCGGACATTCGCGACATCTTGATCATCACGACTCCACACGACGCCGAGCAATTCCGTCGAGTTCTCGGCGACGGCTCACAATTCGGTGTGAATCTCACGTACGCGATCCAGCACGAACCCAACGGCCTCGCAACGGCATTCACCCTCGGCGCGGATCACATCGGATCGGAATCCGTGGCGCTCGTCCTCGGCGACAACATCTTCTACGGCCCCGGTCTCGGAACTCAACTCAGGCGTTTCTCCGATATCGACGGTGGCGCCGTGTTCGCTTACTGGGTATCGAATCCGACCGCCTATGGCGTTGTCGAATTCGACGACTCGGGTCGAGCAGTGTCCATCGAGGAAAAACCGACGTCACCGAAATCCAATTACGCAGTCCCTGGCCTCTACTTCTACGACAGCGACGTCGTCGACATCGCACGCACGCTGAAGCCCTCTGCGCGTGGCGAATACGAAATCAGCGACATCAATCAGCGCTATCTCGAAGCAGGCAAACTCACCGTCGACGTCCTCCCCCGCGGAACGGCGTGGCTCGACACCGGAACACCCGATTCCCTGCTCGAGGCTGCAAACTACGTGCGGACCATCGAACACCGCCAGGGTCTCAAGATCGGTTCACCCGAAGAGGTCGCGTGGCGTCAGGGATTCATCGACTTCGACCAATTGCGCACTCAGGCAGAAGCATTGGGCAAATCCGGGTACGGCGACTACCTACTTGAACTGATCGAGCACGGCAAGGAATGGTGACGTGGAAATTCGTCCACTGAAGATCGCTGGAGCGTGGGAGATTACGCCGAAGCAGTTCGGCGACCACCGCGGCGTCTTTCTCGAATGGTTCAAAAGCTCTACCTTCACCGCCGCGACCGGCCGCACACTCGACCTGGCCCAGGCCAACTGCTCCGTTTCCGAAGCCGGCAGCCTCCGCGGGATCCACTTCACGGACAATCCGCCCGGACAAGCGAAATACATCACCTGCGTGAAAGGTGCCTTCCTCGACGTCGTCGTAGACCTACGGATCGGATCACCGACCTTCGGCGAGTGGGATGCGGTGGTGATCGACGACGTCGATCGACGAGCAGTCTTCCTGGCGGAAGGCCTCGGCCACGCGATCCTTTCACTCGAAGACGGATCGACAGTGATGTACCTGTGCAGCATCGAATACTCCCCCAACCTGGACCGCGACCTCGATCCCTTCGATCCTGAACTCGCGATCGAATGGCCGACCACGGATCGTGAAGGCAACCCCCTGACCTACGAGCTCTCCGCAAAGGACGACGCCGCACCGTCCCTGGCGACGCTCCGGACGAACGGCCTGTTGCCCGGTTTTGTGGCCGAAGATTCGCCGAATCGGTAATCTTCACCTTTCACACTCGATGGGATGACGACCGGCGGGACGGACGGCTGGATGACCAAACGTGCGGGCAGACGCGGTCTGTGGACGGCCGCCGTTCTCGCAGCCGGACTCGGCGCCCTCGCACTGGTCGCACCGCCTCTGACGCCTGGCACGATCGAGTCCGCCCCCGTCACCGTCATCACGACCACCCCACCGGCGTCGGTTGTTCCGCTCACCCCGGAGGAGCTCTCGGCCCAGGTGGTCCCCACCATCGTCACCATCACCGCGCCGGCCGGATTCACCACCACCGCCGGAACCGGGATCGTGCTCTCCCCTGACGGAGTTGTGCTCACGAATCACCACGTCATCAGCGGAGCCTCGGACGTCACTGCCGTCAGCATGTCCAACGGACTGATCTACGACGCCGAGATCCTCGGGTACGACAGCGTCAGCGACCTTGCCGTCCTTCGACTCGCGGGCGCCACGGATCTGCCGGTGGCTGTGGTCGGCAAATCAGCAGAAGCCACTCGTGGGGATTCCGTCACCGCAATCGGAAATGCGGAAGGCGGCGGAGTACCCGTCCCAGCTCCCGGCGTCATCACCAACCTCGGTGTCACCGTCAACACCCGCAACGTGTCCGACGGATCGCGAAACCAGTTGAAGGGCCTCATCGAGGTGGACGCGGACATCCGGCCTGGCGATTCCGGTGGCCCCCTGGTCAATGCCGTTGGCGAGCTGATCGGCGTCAGCAGCGCGGGCAACGCCGTCACCGACCGCACCGAAACCTCGCCGGCGCCTCAGTCCTACGCGATACCGATCGACACCGCGCTGCCGATCGTCGAGCAGGTACTCAGTGGCCGCTCCTCCGAAACCGTGCGTGTGGGACCGACGCCCGTGCTCGGTGTCGCGGTGAAGGATCACGCGGAAATGCCGGCCGGCGCGGAAGTTGTTGCCGTGAGCTTCGATTCGCCGGCCGAGCGGGTGGGGCTGACCAAAGGTGCGGTCATCACCGAGTTCGGTGGCAGCCGGATCGCGTCGTCCGCTGATCTCAACGCGGCGATGAGCTCGCGCCGCCCCGGCGACACCGTCGCAGTGACGTGGGTGGACGCAACCGGGCAACCCGGGACCGGTTCCCTGGTCCTCGACGAGGGGCCACCTCGCTAGTCGTACAAGGCGCCAGCCGTGAAAGCATCGTGGCATGACGACGGTTCTCCTGCTCACCTGTGACGGCGCCGCCCGCGAGGCGGATGTCGAAAGCAAACTCGTCATGGAAGCTCTCACCTCCTACGGCATCGCGTCGACAATGGCGCCGTGGTCGAGCCCGTCCCTCCTCGATATCGACGCCGACCTGGTTCTGATCCGGTCGACCTGGGACTACACCCAGCGCCTCGACGAATTTCTTGCCGTTCTCGATCAGCTGACCGCCCCGATCGCCAACCCGCTCCCGATCGTCGAGTGGAACGCCCACAAGGGATACCTGACCGAACTTGCCGCGGCCGGCGTCCCCATCGTCCCAACCGCTGTGATCGCTGCCGGAAAGAGCGAAACACTCACCCTCCCTTCGTTCGAGGGTGCCGACGTCATCGTCAAGCCTGCAGTGTCCGCCGGCGCTGTCGGAGTGGGAAAGTTTGCCGCCGGGTCCGAACAGGCCCACGCTCACCTCAGCTCGATCCTCGAGAGAGGCAACGACGCTCTGGTCCAGCCCTTCATCTCGGATGTCGTAGACGGCGAGCGCTCGATCATCCACCTCGGTGGACGCTACTCCCATGCCGTCCGTAAGATCCCAGCCACCAATGACTTCCGTGTGCAGGAGTTCCACGGCGGAACCAACTTCCTCCACGAGCCTTCCGCCGCCGAACTCGCGGTGGCCGACGCGGCACTGGCCGCGACCCCATGCGGCCCCGGCGAATTGCTTTATGCGCGTGTGGACGTCGTGGGGCCGGTGGATCAACCACTGCTCATGGAAGTGGAATTGATCGAGCCCGAACTCTTCCTGCCCTTCGCCCCCGGATCTGCCGACTCCCTCGCACGTGCAGTTGTCGCGTCTCTAGGTCTGTGAAGCGCCTCGGAGTGCCTTCTTGTCGACCTTCCCCAAAGCAGTGAGCGGCAACGCTTCCAGAATTGAAATCTCCTTGGGCGCCCAGATCGGGCCCTTGTGTGATCTGACGTGTGCGACGAGTTGCTCGGGCGTGACCGACCATCCCGTCTTCAGTACGACTGCCGCGGTAACCGCTTCTCCCCATTGAGGATCGGGGACACCGAATACTGCACAGGCGGCCACTGCGGGATGATGTCCGAGTGAGTCCTCGACTTCGCGCGGGTAGACGTTGAATCCACCACTGATGATCGTGTCCTTGATCCGGTCGACGATCGAGATGAGCCCAGTTTCGTCGATCCGAGCAACGTCGCCGGTGTGCAACCACCCATTCGCGAGCGCTGCAGCGGTTTGTTCAGGTTTGTTCCAATAGCCGTCCATCACGAGCGGACCTCGCACACAAAGCTCGCCGGGTACGCCCGTCGCGGTCTCGTTTCCCTGCTCGTCGAACAACACCACTTCGACACCTGGCATCGCGCGCCCACAACTCCCCAGAACCGCGGGATCGTCCGTGTGCTCACGTGTATCGAGCACCGTCAACGCATTCGGGGCTTCGGCCTGACCGTAGTGCTGGCTCAGGATCGGCCCGAACACCGCCCCTGCCTGCGCGAGCCTGGTGGGGTCGATGGGTGCAGCACCGTAAAGCATCCAGTTCAGCCCGGACAGATTCGCATCCGACAGGCGTGGATGGTCGAGCAAGGCGTAGAGCATCGTAGGAACGACGAATGTAGCTGTGACTCCGTCATTTTCGATTGCGTCGACAACCCTGTCCGGGTCGAACGACCTGTGCAACTCGAAGCTTGCACCTCGCTGCAGACCGGGTGCGACGAGCAGACCGGCAGCATGAGACATCGGCGTGGTGAGCAGCATGGTGGTATCAGCCGGCCACTCCCACGTGGTGCAGGCCCAGGCATTGGCGACCAAAGATCGGTCCCTGAGCATGACGCCCTTCGGCTCACCGGTAGTTCCACCGGTGTAGAAGAGATACAAAGCTCGACCCTGACCGCCGAAGTCTGAACCTGTTCCCGCCGTAGCCAATTCACACGCTGATCCGAGGGCTGACAGTGACATCACTCGAGTCTGCGCCGCTTCGGCGCGCGTCTGGAACTGTCCGTCGGCAACCAACAGGAGATCGGTACCACTGTCTTTCAGCACCATCCTGTCGTTCTCTTCGGTCGCGAGCGGATGGAGTGCCGTGTAGCGCACGCCCGCCAGACACGCTGCCGCCATGACCGTGAATGCTTCAGGACACGGACCCGCAAGCAGGGCCACCCCGCCTCCGTCCGGCAGAGCGAGGCTACTGAGGACACCTGCAATCCGCTCGATCTGTTCCGCGGTCTGCCGATATGTCAGCTCGGCCCGATCACCGTTCCGATCCGTGAATCGAAACGCGATGTGGTCTGGTCGGCGTCGCAGCGCCGACAGAATCAGATCCGCATATCCCGCTTGCTCGTGCAAGCCTGGCGCCATCGGTTCATCGTTCATCATGTCCGCGTTCATCGTGGCCCTCCCAAGATCGTGACCGCGGCGACGGCTTCCTCGATGCCGTAGAGACCTCCGCCGTTCTCTGCGACCGCGATTCGAGCCCCGGGAACCTGTCGCCGCGCTGCTTGTCCACGCAACTGCGTGACAAGTTCGAAGACCTGCGCTAGTCCCGTTGCCGAGACCGGATGACCACGGGATTCGAGCCCACCTGACGGATTGACCGGACGCACGCCTCCCAATGAACTCGCACCGGACGCAGACCACGCGCCGCCCTCACCGATCGGGCAGAACCCCAAATTCTCGACCTGCTGTACTTCACCGAAGGCCGTGGCGTCGTGGACCTCTGCCACATCCACATCGCCTGGCCCGACTCCGGCTTCCTCGTATGCGCTCATTGCCGCTCGGCGACCGATGTGACTCTCGACGTCATCTGCGGCCCGATCCGTGCCTGACACCAAGCTGCAACCGAGTACCCGCGCCGCCCGCCGAGAGGAATCATGCCTTCGCGCAAAGTCTGCAGTGGTCACAACAATTGCCGCCGCACCGTCACTGACGGGCGAACACATCGGAACGGTCAGAGGCCACGCGACTCGCCTCGCGGCAAGCACCTCGTCGACAGTGAAGGGTTTGCGAAAGTGCGACCGCGGATTGTGCACGGAATGCGCATGATTTTTGGCTGCTACGGACGCGAGTTCGAACTCGGTCGTTCCGAATCTCTCCATGTGCGCCCGAGCAAGAGAAGCGTAGATCTCCATGAACACCGACCGCTCACCCTGCGATCCGAGTTCACCCGGCACCGGAGCGGAGAGTGAGGCAAGGCCGGCGAGCGTCTCGTCGCGATGCGCAACGTCGAGTGCACCGTCGAACACCTCCAGACTTCGAGCGGGATCCGAGCACACCAGCTTGTCCACCCCGACCGCCAATGCGACCTCGGACAGACCGGCGCGAACGTGGGCGATCGCCAGCCAGAGTGCCGTTGCCCCGCCGGCGCAGGCATTTTCGACATTGACGACCGGGACTCCACCGAAACCGTAAGGCCTCAAGGCAATCTGGCCTGGGATCATGTGCTGCCGGTCGATCGCCTTCTGACTGACGGTCGCGTAGAAGACTGCACCGACGTCACCGCGGGTCAGGCCCGCGTCTTCGACGGCGTCGATCGCTGCACGCCCCGCCAATTCCGAGGCCGAGGTATCCGCGTGCCGCCCGAAGGGAGTCGCGCCGACACCGAGAACCATGACTTCGCCGCTCACGCCACCACTCGATTCCTCAATACACCGAGGCCGGCGACCTCGAGTTCGACTACGTCTCCCGGTTCGAGGAACCGCCCGTGTTCCAAGCCGCATCCACTCGGCACGGTGCCGGAACAGAAGACTTCACCCGGGTACAGCCGCGTGGAAGTCGAGGCGAACGAAATCACGTCCTCGAAACGATGGTCCATGTCGGCGCTGGTTCCTCGGCTCACCTCGTCTCCGTTGATTCTCGCGGTCATCTCGAGCTGGTACGGGTCTCCGACTTCGTCGGCCGTCACGATCCAGGGGCCGAGGACATTCGCGTTCGAAAAGTCCTTGCTCTTACTGAGACCGAGTCCGGTGGAGATCTCCTCGAGCTGAGTATCGCGGGCGCTGAAATCGTTGAAGATGGTGTAACCGAAGATATACGCAGGGGCATCCGCTCGTGAGATGTCGCTTCCACCGCGCCCCAACACACAGGCGAATTCGAGTTCGTAATCGCGCAGGCTCGAGTACTCGGGCCACACGACCTCAGATTCGTGTCCGGTCACCGCCAATCGGTTCGCTATGTAATACAGCGGGCGCTCCAACTGGATCTTCGGCAGTTCGACGTCCTCGAGTGCGACCCCTTGAATTCGGGCGCGAGCGTTGCGGAAGTGATCCATGAAGCAGCCGAAGTCTCGGATCTGGACCGGCTGAGGAAGCGGCGACATCCAGCGCACATCACCCGCGTCGACGATCGCACTTGCCGGCTGCTCGTCTGCGAGCCGATCCAGGATCTCCCGTGCCGCCGGACCACCTTCGATGATGGTTTGCATGGTTTCCAGTTCTGGAGCCGGTTTTCCCGTCACATCATGATGAGCTCGCTCGAGTAACAACAGTTGCTCGCCGCTGCCCGTCACCAGAGCCGTCTGCTGGGTCTTTTCGTATTCGACGGTCGCAAGTTTCACTGTGAGTCAATACCTTTCACTGAATTGTTCGTTAGGTGAGGCAGGAATTTTGCTCAGACGAACGCGACCACACGAGCCGGGGCAGCGCTGGCTCGCGCAAGCTTGATCGGGAAAAACGCCACATGAAATCCCGAGGGCGGAAGCGCGGCGAGGTTCGCCAGTTGCTGAACGATGAATACTTCACGTTCGCGTCCGGCCCGGTGCCCGTCCCAGAGAACCGAGTTGTCGCCGGTGTCACGAAATTTCTGTGCCATGACTGCAAAGCTCAAGTCCCAGCCGGCAGCGTCGGTGCCCAGCACCTTCGCGCCTTGCTCGGCGAGAAACAGCGTGCCTTCGCGACTCATCCCTGGATACTGAAAGAACCCTGGATCAGCCAAGGTGAAGCTCTCTTGTCCGGTACGGAGCAACACGGCACCATCCTGGGGAACGGACGCACCGTTTTCCGCCAGGGCAGCTTTCAGCGCGTCCACCGAGATCGGCTGATTCGCCTCGCACCGGCCGCGCAGGTCGAGCACCACTGTCTCGCAGAACAATTCATCCAACGCGATGTCTGTGATCGTGCGAGAAGGCTTACCCTCCGAGGTTGATCCGTAGTGCAACGGCGCGTCGACGTGTGTGCCCAGATGGCTGTTGAACTCACTCAACATCTCCGATCCCCACCCCTCACCGTCCGGAAGATCATGAACTCCGCACTGCAGTGCTGCCGCGAACTCGTCGCGTCCGGCACCTGCGGGGTGCGAGTAGGTCACCGAGGGGGCAACGACGGAAGCCAGTGCCTTCAAACCCTCGGGGAGCAATTCCCGATCGGCCGGATCGAGAGTTCTAGTCAGATCGATGAGTTCCATGTCCGCCCATTCCGTTAAGTTATTGGACGCTCAGCATAGAACTGGACGATCAACATAGGCAAGAGGGTGTCGCGAGAGGAATACGGCCGGCCGATGGCCGGCCTCGTAGCATGAGTGCGGTGCGCAGGTCTCGGCCCCGACGGGCACGTCGACGTCACCGCGTGCCGGAATTGGCTGCACTCGAGAACGAAAGAAGGCAGGAACACCGAATGGCGTCGACACGCAAGCAGGAGATTTCCGAGGAAACCAGACGGCGACTGGTGAAAGCCGCGGCCGAACTGGCTGCCGAAGGCGGGTCGACCGCGATGTCCGTACAAGCCGTGGCAGAAAGATCCGGTATCAGCAGAGGGTCCGTGGCCTGGCACTTCGGATCGAAGGACGGGCTTCTACGAGCCGTCGTCGAGGACGCATTCCGGTGGGGCATGGAAAAGCTACGCGCAGAGTTGGCATCATCCTCGGCGACCGGAATCGAAGCATTGATCGAAGCCAACTTCGTACTTATGTCATACCCCGAGGCACGAATTTTCTCGACCATCTTGATCGAAGCCGTGATTCCCGGGTCCACCATCCGCGAGACCTACGCAGAGCAGTACGTCGCAATGCGAACGCTGTACGCGGACTACCTGCGTTCGATCGACACCCCGGTCGCCAATCCGGAGTTGGTTGCCGTCACCCTTCTGGCCGGCACTCTCGGGATCAACCTCCAACATCGCCTCGATCCCGACAACGTCGATCGACGTTCAGCAGTAACCGAGCTCGAATCGATCTATGCCCGCGCGATGGCACCTACCGCAACGTCAGGACACGAGAATCCCTAACCGGACCGGAAGTTCAACTTCCCGAACAACTTTCGCCCGCGACCTGGGGCGGGACCGCATCGAGCCTGGCGCGAATGAACCTGGCAACGTCACGTAGCGCGGCCCGGCTCTCCGGCAAGCCAGGCCAGACGGCGGGAAACGCGTGAACCTGGCCGTTCCAGATCTGCAGCGAGCACGGCACCCCCGCGGCGGCGAGCCGTTGCGCCATCACCTCCGAATCGACTCTGAGCACCTCGGATTCGGCGGCGATCAGCAACGACGGCGGCAAAACTGCAAGATCGCCGTCGACGGGCGAGTTCGTCTGTCCGCCAAGCTTTCCGATCGCCATCAATGCCGACACCGGGGCGATCACGTCGCGTCGAGCGTTGGCATGGACCGATTTGGTGGTGCAATCGAGATCGAGGAGCGGTGAGAGCCCGACCAGGCCGGCCGGAACCTCGAGCCCCGCGGAAACTGCTGCAAGCGCCGTCGCGAAGACCAGGAAACCTCCGGCCGAATCACCAACGAAGACAACCTTTTCCGGAAAAGCTCCCTGTTCGAGAAGCCACCGGTATGCATCGAGGCAGTCGTCGACGGACCCGCTGATGCTCGTACTCGGCAACTGCCGATACGCGATGTGCAGGACCGGAAGGCCGGTTCGCTTGGCGATGCCGGCAACGACCGGCCGATGCGTGTTGAGCCCGCAGCACATGAACCCGCCGCCGTGCAGGTATAGAACTACACCGTCGCGCAGATCGGCCGTCGAGCCTGCTGTCCGGACGAGTTCACCGTCGAAACCTGGAAAACGAATCGCTTCCCGATCGATCCCGGAGGGAATGCGTACACCCGCGGCCGAGTCCAGAACTGCGGCGCGGCGCATTGCGCCAGGCGTCAGCGGCGCGATCCCAACTACGGGCCGAAGCATCCATCGACACGCGTTGTAGAGGACCTGCGATTCGATACTCGGCCTGCCGTATCGAGTTCCGGTCCTACGACTGACTGTCGGCAACAGAGACATCTGTCCAGATTAGAAGCGATCAGGCGCCGAAGAGGTCGACTTCGTCGAGATCGTCGACGATCGTGACCTTTCGTTTCCGCCCGCCGATGACCTTGCCCAGACCGCGCAGTCCACCGGACTGAGCTTTCGGGGCGGGTTCGATGCGCTGCGGCGCAACTCTCGTCCGCGCTGCGCGCTGTACGGGCTTGGGTGCGGGAGCTGTTGCCGGTGCCTCCGGAGCGATGGGCGCCGCCGGAACCTCGGGTTCGGGAATCTCTGTTGGAACGACCGCTTCCGGCTCCACGAAGCCCCGAGCAACCGGGGCCTCGGGCGCGACCTCAGCGACCTCAGCCACCTGCTCCACCTGCACCGGTCCGTCGATCACCGGGATGTCCGACGCCCAGCGGACCCGATACTCGAGGCCGCGCGATGCCAGTTCACGTGCGAGATCCGCGTGCCAGACCCCGTCTTCGCCGTCGCCGTATGCCCGCGCGTCGGAACTGACCCAGATGACGTCGACCTCCGGGTTGCGGTGGGCGAGATCGAGCACGGTCAGCCAGTTCAGCGTCGCCGGGTAGCCGTCTCGCTTCTTCTTGTCGGTATAGGGCCGACGCAGCGAGATCGCCCTCTCGGCCACCTCGAGATGCGACACGTCGACTGGATCGACCACTTCGACGCCGATCGCCACGAGGTCTTCGATCACGTCGTCGACGTAGCCGTCGGCCTTGTCGTGAGCAGCGTCGACGAACCTCGTGAGGTCGCGCCGCAACCCCAGTCGGTCGTACATGCGCGCCTGGACGCTCAGGGCCGCGATCATCTCCGCCGATTCCTCGCGGTAGCGGCTCGCAACCTCGAGTACGACCAATCGAGGCACGACGACGCGGTGTCCGAGTGCGCGAGCGTCGGCGATGGCGGCGTCGAACCGTGCGCCCCTGGTCAGGGCCGAAGAATCGAGAACGATGATCATGGGCTCGATTCTCTCTCGAGAAACCGGACGAATGCGCTAATCCACCCCGAACCGTTACTTGATCTTGAAGATCACTGCCCGCTGAACGATGAAGTTGATGACCGTCGCGGTGCCCTGCGCGATGACGAAGGCCAGCGGCATGCGCCACCACTCGTCGGCGAGCACATGCACCATCAGCGCGTTGAGCCCGACCTGAACCGCAAAAGTGACCGCGTACAGCACGACAACAGCGATGAAGCGGGCGCGAGAAGGCTCGGCCTTGAACGTCCACCGCCGGTTGATCAGATACGCCGTCGTAGTGCCGGCGATAAAGCTGATCGACTTGGCCACGCTCAGATCGAGGCCGACGACCTTGAACAGGAATGCGTACAGCCCGTAGTCCACGACCGCCGACAGCCCACCCGTCGCGACGAACCGGACGATCTGCGTTTTCAGGTCCATCGCGTCGTCGGCGATGTCCGTCGTGACAGGAATCTCGACGGGCAGCGGGACATGGGGTTCGTGCTGGTGACTTGCAGGTGTTTCGGGCACGACGACGAGAGTAACCACTCGAGTCGGAGCCGTCGGCACTACTCCCAGGTAACCTCTACCTTGATGTCCACGACAGCAGAAGAGACGCCGCATCCGGCTCTCCACACCCAAGCCCGCACCCTCACCGGTTGGGGACGCACCGCCGCCACCACCGCACAGGTGCTGTCCACCCCCGACGTGGAAGTGATCGCCAACGCGGTCGCCCAGGTTGCGGAACAGAACGATTCCAAGCCATCGCATCTGCGACGCGGTGTCATCGCGCGCGGCCTCGGCCGCTCGTACGGCGACCCGGCGCAGAATGCCGGTGGGCTGGTCATCGACATGAATGCACTCAGCCGCATTCATCGCATCGATCGCGACACCGCCCTGGTGGACGTCGACGCCGGTGTGAATCTGGATCAGCTGATGAAGGCTGCTCTGCCGTTCGGCCTGTGGGTTCCGGTCCTGCCGGGTACTCGCCAGGTCACGATCGGCGGCGCCATCGGCTCGGACATCCACGGCAAGAACCACCACAGCGCAGGTAGCTTCGGCAACCACGTCGTGTCGTTGGATCTACTGACGGCCGACGGCAAGGTTCGCACGCTCACCCCCAAGGGCGGGCGCAACGACCCGAAGGCCGCACTGTTCTGGGCCACGATCGGCGGCATGGGCCTGACGGGCATCATCTTGCGGGCAACCATCAAGATGACACCGACCGAGACGGCGTACTTCATCGCCGACGGCGACGTCACCAACAGCCTCGACGAGACCATCGCGCTGCACAGCGACGGCAGCGAGGCCAACTACGAGTACTCGAGCGCCTGGTTCGACGCGATTTCCGCGCCCCCGAAGCTCGGCCGTGCGGCAGTCTCGCGCGGATCTCTGGCGAAGCTCGACCAGCTTCCGGCCAAGCTGCAGAAGAACCCGCTCGCCTTCGATGCGCCGCAGTTGCTGACGTTCCCCGACGTCTTCCCCAACGGGCTGGCCAACAAGTTCAACTTCACCGCGATCGGTGAGGTCTGGTTCCGCAAGTCCGGCAAGTACCGCGGCAAGGTCCAAAATCTGACGCAGTTCTACCACCCGCTCGACATGTTCGGTGAGTGGAACCGGGCGTACGGATCCAACGGATTCCTGCAGTACCAGTTCGTGGTTCCGCCGGAGGCCGTCGACGAATTCAAGAAGATCATCGTCGACATCCAGCGCAGCGGGCACTACTCGTTCCTTAACGTGTTCAAGCTGTTCGGCGAGGGCAACCAGGCGCCGCTGAGCTTCCCGATCCCGGGCTGGAACATCTGCGTCGACTTCCGCATCAAGCCGGGCCTGAACGAGTTCGTCACCGAACTCGACAAGCGTGTCCTCGAATTCGGTGGGCGCCTGTACACGGCCAAGGATTCGCGGACGTCCGCGGAAACTTTCCACGCCATGTACCCGCGCATCGACGAGTGGATCGCGACGCGACGCAAGTACGACCCCACAGGCGTTTTCGCCTCCGATATGTCCAGAAGGCTGGAACTGTGATCAACGCTGTAGGTAACCCGCAAACCGTTTTGCTTCTCGGTGGAACCTCCGAGATCGGCCTCGCCATCTGTGAGGAATACCTGAAGAAGGCGCCGCTCCGCGTCATTCTGGCGGCACTTCCCGGCGACCCGGGACGCGAAGCTGCGGTCAAGCAGCTCGAAGCGAAGGGTGCCACCTCGGTGGAGCTCATCGACTTCGACGCCGTTGATTTCGAATCGCACCCGAAGGTGATCGACCAGGCGTTCTCGAACGGGGACGTCGACGTCGCGATCGTCGCCTTCGCATTGGACGGTGACTCCGAAGAGCTGTGGCAGAACCAGCGCAAGGCGGTTCTGGTCGCAAACGTGAACTACACAGCGTCCGTCTCGGTCGGTGTTCTTCTCGGCGAGAAGATGAAGGCTCAGGGCTTCGGCAAGATCATCGCGATGTCGTCGGTTGCCGGCGAGCGCGTCAAGCGTGCCAACTTCGTCTACGGCTCCACCAAGGCAGGCCTCGACGGTTTCTACCTCGGACTCGGCGAGGCTCTCGCGGAATTCGGACCGCAGGTCACCGTCGTTCGCCCCGGCATGGTGCGCACCCAGTTCAGCGCCCACGTCAAGGAAGCTCCGCTGACGGTCAACAAGGACATCGTCGCGAAGCTCGCTGTTGCCGCCTCGGACAAGGGCAAGGAAATCGTCTGGACTCCCGGCCCGTGGCGCTTCGTCATGATGGGTCTTCGCCACGTGCCGCGCCCGATCTTCCGGAAGTTGCCGGTTTAAGCTCCTCCCGTGCCAGAAACAACAACTGCTCCGAGTACAGAACTTTCGACCCCGTCGCCGTGGCGTAATGCCGCGGCGACGGTGGTGGAAATGGCCCTCGGAGCGCTGGTCGCCGCTGTTGTAGCCGCTGTCGGGCTCTTTGCTTTCGGCCGAGTGCAGTGGCCGGCGTTCACGTCTTCCAACGTCACGCAGGCCGTCACGACGGTGCTGCAGGTGCTCTGCATCGCCGTGGTCGGTGTTGCGGTTCTGATGTTCCGCGCCCGCAAGGCCGAGCGGGTCGCAAAACTCCTCTCGTGGGCCGGGCTCTCCGGCTTCGTCACCACGACGCTCGGACTTCCACTGGCCGCGACAAGTCTGTACCTGCACGGCGTCTCGGTCGATCAGCAGTTCCGCACCGAGTACCTGACCCGGCTGACGGATTCGGCTGCGCTGCAGGACATGACGTACGTGGATCTGCCGCCGTTCTACCCGGCCGGCTGGTTCTGGATCGGTGGACGCGTCGCGAACCTGCTGGGCATGGACGGTTGGGAAGCGTTCAAGCCCTACGCGATCGGCTCGCTGGCTGTCGTCGCCGTCGTTGCACTCGTGTTGTGGACCAAGCTGATTCGACGCGATTGGGCCGTCGTCGCGGCATTGGCCGTCACTGCCGTCGTGTTGGCGTACAACTCCCCCGAGGCATACGGCGCCGTCATCAACCTCCTGATCCCGCCGGTGCTGATCCTCGCGTGGGGCGCATTGGACCGGCCGGGTGCCTCTCGATTTGCCGGTGCCGGCGCGATACTCGGGACGGGCCTGTTCCTCGGTTTTGCCGCAACCGTCTACACGCTGTATCTCGGATTCGCCGCGTTCGCAGTGACGCTGATGGCAGTGGTTGCCGCAGTACTTGCCGCCCGCGCTCAGAACACGTGGAAAGCCGCACTGGGTCCCCTTGTCAGGCTCGCCGCAATCGCGGTGATCTCGGGTTTGGTCGCTCTGACGGTCTGGGCGCCCTACCTGTTGAAGGCACTCTCGGGTGCGACTGCAGAATCCGGCACGGCAATGCACTACCTCCCCGATTCCGGTGCGGTGCTGCCCTTCCCGATGCTGAGCTTCACCCTCGTCGGCGGACTGTGCCTACTCGGCACGGTCTGGCTGATTTCTCGTTTCCTCTTCTCCCGCCGCGCCCGGGCACTCGGTATCGGTGTCATTGCCGTGTATCTGTGGGCACTGCTGTCGATGACGTTCACCGTTGCCGGCAGTACACTCCTCGGTTTCCGACTGGAGCCGGTTCTGATCGGACTCCTTGCCGCCGCCGGCGTGTTCGGATTCTTCGAGTTCGCCGGTTGGATCGTCCTGGCCACCAGCGAAAATCCCCGCGTCAAAGCGGTACTGGTTGCACTCGGTGTCATCGGAGCCATCGCCTTCGCGCAGAACATCCCGCAGGTGCTGGCGCCGGATATCGCTGTGGCATACAGCGATACCGACGGCAACGGCGAGCGCGGGGACAAGCGACCTCCCGGGGCCGAAGCCAATTACGCGGACATCGACCGGATCATCCGCGAACAGTTGGGACGCGAACCCCATGACACGGTGGTACTCACGGCCGACATCGGCTTCCTGAGCTTCTACCCGTACTTCGGTTTCCAAGGGCTGACGTCGCACTACGCAAACCCCCTCGCCGATTTCCGTGCCCGCGCCGCACTGATCGAGCAGTGGTCGGAACTGAAGACCCCAGACGAACTGATAGCTGCGCTGGACGCGTCGCCGTGGCGCAGTCCTGACGCCTTCGTTTTCCGGCAGGGCGCCGACGGGTACACGCTGCGGTTGGCTGAGGATGTCTATCCCAACGACCCGAACGTCCGCCGCTACACGGTCACGTTCCCCAAGGAACTGTTCGACGATCCTCGTTTCACAGTCACCGAGCAGGGCCCGTTTGTGGTCGTTACCCGCTCTGACGCGATCTAACCAGGAGATACGTCACAAAAGGCTTACCGTCGGGGTCGTTGACGCGACCCCGACGCACCCCTAACTTCATACCGTGACCCGAACCGATGCCCGAGCGGCAATGATCGATGCAGCCGAGCGTCTGGTTGCCGAACGAGGTCTGGCCGCTCTGACGCTTCGTGATGTTCAGACCGAAGCCGGACAGGCCAACAAATCGGCTGCGCAGTATCACTTCGGTTCACGTGAAGGTTTGCTGGCGGCCGTCGTCGAGTCCAGAATGCGACCTGCCGGTGAGCGTCGACGTGAGTTGCTCGACACGATCGATCTCCACGCGAATCCACCGACGATGCGTGCCCTCGTCGAGGCTCTCGTCCTGCCGTTGGCGGAACAGACCATCTACCGCGAGGGCACGTTGTACGCACGGTTCCTGGTGCAGTCGATCTTCGACCCGGCCATGTCGTCGACCATCCGTGATCACATGCAGGCCGAGAGTTTCCGCGAAGTTCAGCGGCGGATAGTCGCTGCGTCCTCGTTGCCGGCAGAGATCGCCGAACTTCGGGCGGCAACTCTGACCGTGCTCGCCGTCGTCACTTTTGCCACGTGGGAGGGTCGCGTCGACAGCCGAGAACGTGCTCACGTGATTGTTGCCGACCTGATCGAAAGTTGCCTCGGAGCACTCTCGGCCCCGGCTGCGCAAATCTGACACGCTGTCCGGCGAGTTTGTTTCCGAAACTGCCGGGGTACTCAGCCCCTCCAAGCGCAGTCGAGCAAACGGCCGCATCAACCACCGGCGGGGTAGGTGATGACAGTGAGCGAACTCGTTACGCAAAGCCGCGAGCTTGTACCGCATCGTGCAGTTCTCGATTCCGCAGAACATGTTCTGGTCATTGCGCGCGGCAAACCGTTCGGGCGCGAGCAGGCCTTCCACGAAGTGTTGAGCGTCGCGATTCGCAATCGCATCGAAGTACTCACCCTGGCAAGGGCTCTCATCGACGTTTCCGAGTCCCGCGACTACCGCGCGATCCCGACCGACACCGCACACACCGTTGCGGTGCTCGAATGGGGTGAGCTACTCGAGATCCCGACCGAACACCACGAGAAGTCCAGAGCCGAATCGGCTGGAGACGCCGATGAAACGAACGACTTCGACGATCCGATCGAGCCGGAGTATCTGGTCGAGACCGACGTGGGCGGACGCGTCGTCTTCGTCGCCCTCGCGTTCACGATCGGCGGGATAGTCGGATTCTTCGCGCACGACTGGGCACTTCTCCTTCTGATCACCGCCGTGTACCTCGTGTGGATCGCGGCACGGCTGGTCGCGAAACTCGTCAGTGTTTCCCGCAGTGCCCATTGGGCGGACGCCGAGCCTATTCGTGGCACCGATTCGACAACTCACAACGCGGAACGCTCCCACCACCACGCTGTTGCAGCGTGAGGGCGGGAGCGCCGGTACTGCACTACAACCGTTGCGGCACACCGTAAGTGACGACGGTATCGCCATTCGACGTGACAGCCTTCGCGTAGGGCCTGATGGTTACCGGCCCGATTGCTCCCTGTACGTATCCGTGAACTCCGGAGAGCCGGACGGCTGCTTCAGGTCCGTCGAATTCCTGGTCTTCGAGTAGCGCGACGTCGGTGATACCGCCCGGCGCCAGATCGACGTCCAGTTCCTGTGAAGGAATGATGTCGCCGCCGATGGCGAACCCGTTCGAAATGTCCAGGCCCAGTTCGAAGTCCGGAACCAGACCGATACCGAGGTTGGTTCCACTCTCGACAGCCCAGTCGAGACCGGGGCTATTGAGAACGACCGTCGCGCCGGTCAACGCGATCGGGTAGCCGATTTGATAACCGATGGTCAGCTTCGTGCCGGTGAAACTTGCTGCGTCCGGCCCGTCGATCTTCACGCCGGCAACCCCGTCGTGGAAGAACTCGACACTCAGCGGTGAGCTGTCGAGAGGCGGAAAGACGTGGATAGCGGTATCAGCCTGATAGACCTCTATCCGATTTCCTTTGACGTCGGTGATCGAACTGGTGTTGTCGACGCCTGCCGACGCCGTCCCACCCCCCAGGACAACGGCCAGTAAGGCCACTGCTCCCACTGCGCTACTGCGAACTGCTGTCTTCGACATGCACAAGCACCATCCCATCCGGTATAGGCCCCGGACGTAGGTTCCAACTCTTCGTCGAGGATGGGATTCGTCGGGGCTGCCTGAACAAACGCGAGCAAGATCCTTGTTGCGATACCCCGGTCACGAACCCGTCAAACGATGCACGAAAACATTACTTTCCGGACAAGTCGGGTGGCCCGGTTTGTCCCGTCGACTGCGCCCGCTCGCGGACGCGAACCGTTTTGTTCGTTACTCTGACAGAGGAAGTTATCGAATCGAGACCTAAATAGGCCACCCCGAACTTCTGAGAACTGCCACTTCAGGGATGGGCGCCAGAACCGAAAGGCACCGACTGCATGACCGAGACCTTGCCCGACGTCCAACTGCTCGAAGAAGCACGTCCAGGGCGAGTCCGTTCAGCAGTGCGGCGCTCGGTCGTCCAGCGCGGGCGTCTTGTCGACCTCGCGATCATGGCGACGTTCACCGTTGCGGCGATCTACGTGATGTCGAACCTGTGGAGCGATCTGCAGTCCGGCTATCTGTTCAACGCGGGCCGCGACCAGGCCATGTGGGAATGGTTCTTCGCCGATACCGCTCACGCCCTCGCCCAGTTCCGCAGCCCGCTGTTCAGTGACCTGCAGAATTACCCGCTCGGCGTGAACCTGATGGCCAATACCGCGATGTTCGGCATCAGCATCCCGTTGGCCCCGATCACGCTGATCTTCGGACCGACAGCCACGTATGCGATCGGGCTGACCGCCGGCCTCGGCGGCACCGCCATCGCTTGGTACTGGGCATTCTCGCGGCACGTACTGACCGGCGTCTCCGTCCGCTCCAAGATCGCCGCCGCCGTCGGAGCGGGGTTCTGCGGATTTGCGCCCGCCATGATCTCGCATGCCAACGGCCACCCGAACTTCGTCGCTTTCTTCGTACTCCCGTTCATCTTCTTGCAGGTAGTGCGCATCTCGAACGGCAAGCGTCCGGTTCGCGACGGAATCGTTCTCGGCCTACTCGTCGCGTGGCAGATCTTCCTCGGCGAAGAGCCGCTCCTCATCTTCACGATGTCAGCCATGGTGTTCGGCGCCGCCTATGCACTGCCTGACCTGGCCAAGTCGCGCCAGGCGATCAAGCGCGCGATGCCCGGTCTCGTGATCGGCGGCGCGGTCACACTCCTGATCACCGCGGTGCCGCTGTGGTCGCAGTTCTTCGGCCCTGCGAGCTACGACGGCGTCTCACACGGTCAGGCCGGCAACGACACCGCTGCACTCACCACGTTCCCGACCGAATCGGTTGCGGGTGATCCCGAGGGCGCGGAGTTCCGGATGAACCCGACCGAGGAGAATGCCTACTTCGGATGGCCGTTGGTGCTCCTGCTTCTCGGTGCAACGGTGTGGCTGTGGCGCATCCGTCTGACCCGCGCTGCCGCCGCCGTGATCGTGGTGATGGGTGTGCTCTCGCTCGGTTCCGAACTGACCATCGACGGTGACAAGACCGGCATCACCCTGCCGTGGAAACTCCTCGCCGACTTGCCGTTGTTCGAATCGGTGCTCGAATCCCGATTCGCGATGGGCGCGATTCCGGCGATCGGGCTGCTGCTCACCCTCGGCACCTACCGCGCTTTTGTCGAACTTCGTGGACCGCGCCGCACGGCCGCCGGTGTCTGGCTGGTGGCGCTCGCCGTCGCGATGATTCCCCTCATCCCGACCCCCATCGACGCCGATCAGCGATCTGCGACGCCCGAATTCATCACCAGTGGCTCGTGGGAGAACTACGTCAGCGACGGCACCCTGGTGACGGTCCCTGTCGCGAGCGCCGAAGACGCCCGCGCACTGAGCTGGCAGGTCGACGCCGACTTCGGCTTCCCCATCGCCGGCGGGTACTTCGTCGGCCCGGATTCGAAGACCCGCGCCGGGATCTACGGCGCCGAGTCACGGCCCACCTCGACCCTGCTGGTCAATGCCAAACAAACCGGCAAGGTCCCGTTGATCGACGTGGGCACCAGGGCGAACGCACTGACCGACCTGCGGTACTGGCACGCCGACGTACTGGTGCTTCCCCGATTCTCCGGCGACGACGCCCTGCGCCACACGGTCGACGAGCTGGTCGGCTTCGACGCCAAGCGCGTCGACGACGTGTGGGTGTGGGACGTACGAGACCTCGTGAGCGGCAAGACCTCCAACCAGAGCTGAGCGGGTTGATCAGCGGGTCATGATCACCGGACCGTCTTCGGTGATCGCGACAGTATGCTCACTGTGCGCAGCCCTGGCGCCCGAAACGGTGCGAAGGGTCCACCCGTCGGCGTCGTGCCGGTAGTCGTCGGTTCCGTCGGCGATGAGCATCGGTTCGATGGCGATGACCAGGCCGGGCCGTAACCGGAAGCCTTTGCCTGCTCGACCTTCGTTGGGCACGTCCGGGCCTTCGTGCATCTCGCGGCCGATGCCGTGCCCACCGTGACCGGCGAGCATTCCGTATCCGAGGCCGCGCGCGTACTGTCCGATCGCGGCACCGATGTCGCCCAATCGGTTTCCGGGCTGGGCGGCGGCAATGCCACGGGCTAGTGCCTCATCGGTCGCGTCGATCAGTGCCTGATCCTCACTACTTCCCTGTCCGACGGTGAAGCTGATGGCGGAGTCGCCGCACCAGCCGTCGAGTCTCGCACCGCAGTCGATACTGACCAGGTCACCGTCACGGAGTCGGTACCCATTCGGGATACCGTGCACCACAGCATCGTTCACACTGATGCAGGCGACGCCGGGAAAGGGTATCGGCGCCGTCGCCGGCCGGTAATTCAAGAACAGCGCCGAGGCGCCGGCAGCCGAAATGACCTCCGCGGCAACGGCGTCCAATTCGAGCAACGTCACTCCGACGCTCGCCGCCTCACGCGCCGCAGCCAGCGCCTGCGCCGTGATTCTCCCCGCCGCCGCCATCGCGTCGATTTCTCCTGCGGTCTTGATTTCGACCATCTCGAACACCTTCCTTGTCGAATAACTATACCGGTATTACTATAAGCACATGGTGCGCGTGCCGCTGACGGCGGAAGAACTCGAACGAGGACTAAGACTGGGTGAACTCCTGCGATCGGCGCGGGGGGACCGAAGCATGGTTCAGGTAGCGCTCGACGCCGGTATCTCCGTCGAAACGCTGCGCAAGATCGAAACCGGACGCATCGCGACACCCGCCTTCTTCACCATCAGCGCGGTCGCGGAAGTGTTGGGTATTTCACTCGACACCATCGCCCGAACACTTGAAACACCACAATCCGAACAGGAAGTTGCATCCTGAGTAGTTCTCTCAGGATGTGTGGGCCCGCACTCGCCTAACATCGTTCCTTGTGCCGTCTGAAGTAGTAGTGCCCCCGAAACCCGTGCCCACTGGCCCCGAAGCTCCCCGAGAATCGGATTCCCAGAGAGTCCGGACGGCACGACTCATCGCGATAGTCACCGGCCTTCTTGGCCTGCTTCTTGCACTCGCGACGCCGTTCCTGCCCGTCAAGCAGGAAGCCGCGAGCATCGACTGGCCGCAGGGTGGGACCGTCAACAGCGTCTCGTCGCCGCTGATCTCCTACTCGCCCACATCGCTCGACATCAGCATTCCCTGTTCCACTCTCGGCCAGTTGGGCGGCAGCGGCGGCACACTGCTCTCGACCATGCCGAACAGTGCGCCGGACCGAAACGCCCGCGGCCTCACCGTCCGCACCACGGCCGACCGCCTGGAAGCACTCACTCGCGATTCGGTGCTGATCTCGGCTCCGCTCGATCAACTGAGCGGGTGCACGGCGATCACCATCACGACCAACTCCGAGCAGACCGTCGCGGCGGTCACCGGAATCGACGGCGTCGGCACCACCCTGACCGGTGACTACCGCCCACAGGTTGTCGGCATCTTCACCGACCTGCAGGGCGTAGCGCCCGCCGGATTGTCTGCCCACATGGACGTCGACTCGCGGTTCTCGTCCAGCCCCACACTTCTCAAACTGTTCGCGATGATCGTCGCGACACTCTCGACCATCGTCTCGCTGTACGCACTGCACCGGATCGACGGCGTCGACGGCCGTCGTGCCCGGCGATTCCTTCCGGCACGGTGGTGGAAGTTCACCGGCATCGACGCCCTGGTGATCGGCACGCTGGCGCTCTGGCATGTGTTCGGCGCCAACACTTCCGACGACGGTTATCTGCTCGGCATGGCCAGAGTCTCGGAGCACTCCGGGTACATGGCCAATTACTTCCGTTGGTTCGGCGTCCCCGAAGCGCCGTTCGGTTGGTACTACGACGTGCTGGCGCTGTTCGCGAAGGTCAGCACCGCGAGCATGTGGATGCGCCTGCCCGCATTGATCGCCGGCATTCTGTGCTGGATGGTCATCAGCCGCGAGGTGATACCGCGACTCGGTGTTGCGGTGCGCCGCAACAAGGTTGCCATCTGGACGGGCGGGCTCGTGTTCCTGGCCTTCTGGTTGCCGTACAACAACGGCCTGCGTCCCGAACCCATCATTGCCCTCGGCGCCCTGCTCACGTGGTGCTCCATCGAGCGCGCCATCGCCACCGGACGTCTGTTGCCCGCCGCGATGGCCGTGCTGATCGCCGCATTCTCGCTGGCCGCCGGACCTTCGGGGCTGATCGCCATCGGCGCGCTGATCGCCGGAGCCCGGCCGATCCTGCAGATCCTCATCGCCCGCGGCAAACGCGTCGGCTTCCTGTCCCAGGTCATGCCGATCCTCGCAGCCGGAACCGTGGTTCTTGTCGCAGTCTTCGCAGATCAAACCCTCGCAACGGTTCTCGAATCCACCAGGGTGCGAACCGCCGTCGGGCCGAACGTTCCGTGGTTCGAGGAGCGGTTGCGGTGGGACGCACTGATGACCATCTCCCCCGACGGCTCACTGGCCCGCCGCTTCGGCATGTTCGTCATGATCGTCGGACTCGTCTTCTGCGTCATGATGATCCTGCGCAAGGGCCGGATCCCCGGTACCGCGATCGGGCCCTCGCGCCGAATCCTCGGCATCGTGTTCGCGTCGCTGCTCCTGATGCAGTTCACCCCCACCAAGTGGACTCACCACTTCGGTGTGTACGCCGGTCTGGCCGCTACGGTTGCCGTGCTCGCCGCCGTCGGCGTGAGTGCGTCGAGCATGCGTTCCAAACGAAACCGCGCGCTGTTCGCCGCGGGCATCCTGTTCATCCTCGCTGTGGCGTTCACCAGCTCCAACGGCTGGTGGTATGTCTCGAGTTACGGCGTCCCGTGGTGGGACAAGCCACCGTCAATCGCCGGCAAGGGATTCTCGACGGGTTTCCTCGGCCTCACGATCCTCGCCCTGCTGCTGGCAGCCTGGTACCACGTCATGGAGCCGCGCGAGCGAAACGGCACAGAAGACAGCGTCAAGAAGACAAGGCGACTTCGCCTTCTCGCCCCGTCACCGTTGACCATCGCGGCCGGAGCCGTCGTGCTCTTCGAGGTGCTGTCCCTACTCAAGGGAGCGGTCGCTCAGTACCCCGCGTACTCGATCGGCAAGTCCAACATCGAATCCGTCTTCGGCGGAAGCTGCGGTCTCGCGGGTGAGGTACTCGTGGAGTCCGATCCCAACACCGGCGTCCTGCAATTGGTGGACAGGCCCACCGACCTCGCCGGCGCCGGAGCTTTCGGTGCAAGCGAATCGACCGGATTCTCGCCGGACGGAGTCGCCGGCGACCTCACCGCAGACGCCGAGGACTCGACGGCGGGCAGTGCAAACAGCCTCGACACCACGACCTCTCAGTCCGGCACCACCAGCACGCCCGGAACCGGATCCGGAACCGCTGGCGGCTCGCAGTCGACCTCGGGCGTGAACGGCAGCAACGTCGCGCTCCCGTTCGGGCTCGACCCCGCAAAAACGCCGGTGCTCGGTAGTTACGGAGCGCCCCAGAACGCGTCACTGACCACCGGTTGGTACTCACTGCCCGAGCGCAACGACGCCGCGCCGCTCCTCACCGTCGCCGCGGCCGGACGAATCCGCTACGTCAACTCCGACGGCATCGTCACCCCCGGCGCGGTCTTGCAGGTCGAATACGGCAAGAAGCAGGCCGACGGAAGCGTCGACGCGCTGGGACGAGTCGATCCGATCGACATCGGCCCGTCGCCGTCGTGGCGCAACCTGCGCGTTCCGATGGATCAACTGCCCGCCGACGCCGACACCGTGCGTCTGGTGGCCAGTGACACCGACATCAGTGCCGACCAGTGGCTGGCGGTGACACCGCCGCGAGTGCCGACCATGCGCACGCTGCAGGACGTCGTCGGATCCACCGATCCGGTGCTGATGGACTGGGCCGTCGGTCTCGCCTTCCCGTGTCAACGCCCGGTCGATCATCTGTACGGCGTCGCCGAGATCCCCGAGTGGCGCATTCTGCCCGACCGCATCGGCGCGGAGTCCACCAACGCCTGGCAGGACCACTACGGCGGCGGACCGCTCGGTTGGACCAGCGAACTGCTCTCGGCCAGGGCATTGCCCACCTATCTTGACAACGACTGGGATCGTGACTGGGGTTCGCTCGAGCAGTACACACCGCTCGATCCGGACGCAGTTCCCGCGCAAATGAACGTCACCACCGAGACCCGTTCGGGCACCTGGACACCGGGCCCGATTCGTTACCAGTCGTAACTGTTACGCGTGGACCTACCAACCACCCGGTCACGGTAGGTCCACGCTCAGCCCTGACATACCATCGGTAGCCGTGCCCGACGCCGTGACAGCTTCACCCCAGACTTCGAGTTCGCCGCCTCCTGCTGGTCAGGATGCCCGCGAGCGTTTCCATCGCACTCGATGGGTTGCGATCATCGCCGGCTTGCTCGGCTTCGTACTCGCACTGGCAACTCCTCTGCTTCCTGTCGTGCAGACGACGGCGACGGTCAACTGGCCACAGAACGGCGTGATCGGCGACGTCGAGGCACCGCTGATGGCGCAGGTTCCCATCGACGTCAACGCGTCGATCCCCTGCACCGCGGTCAGCTCACTCCCCGAGGGCGGCGGCATCCTGATGTCGACGGCACCTGCTCAGGGCGACGGTGCCGCGCTCTCGTCGATGTTCGTCCGCGTGTCCGCTACCAGCGTCGACGTGCTCGATCGCAACGTCGTCGTCGCTTCGGCAGCGCGCGAGGACGTCGAGTCGAGTCGCTGCGGCGCCATCGCGTTCAGCTCTGACGTCAACCGGACCTCGGCAGAGTTCGTCGGCCTGACCTATCCCGACGGCAACCCGATTCGTGGCCAGCTCGACGGCGACTTCCGCCCGCAGGTGGTCGGCGTCTTCAGCGACCTGCCCGACGGCGCTGCCCCCGAGGGCCTCGGCTTCTCGATGACGATCGACTCACGTTTCTCGTCGAGCCCCAGCGTCCTGAAGCTGGTCGCGATGATCGTGGCCGTCCTCTCGACCATCGTCGCGCTGGTCGCCCTGGCTCGCCTCGACGGCACCGACGGCCGCAAGCACCGACGCTTCCTGCCCGAACGCTGGTGGAAGTTCTCCGGTATCGACGGAGTTGTGGTCGGCACGCTGGTCGTCTGGCACTTCATCGGCGCGAACACCGCCGACGACGGTTATCTCCTGACCATGGCCCGAGTCTCGCCGGACGCGGGATACATGGCCAACTACTTCCGTTGGTTCGGCGTTCCCGAGGCCCCGTTCGGTTGGTACTACGAAGTCCTGGCCGTGATGGCGAAGATCTCGACGGCGAGCCCGTTCATGCGTCTGCCCGCTCTGCTCGCCGGAATCCTCTGCTGGATGGTGATCAGCCGCGAGGTCGTCCCGCGTCTCGGCCGGGCGGTCCGCCGGAGCAACGTCGCCCTCTGGACCGGCGGTCTGGTATTCCTGTCCTTCTGGCTGGCGTACAACAACGGTCTTCGCCCCGAGCCCATCGTGGCTCTCGGCGCACTGCTCACCTGGTGCTCCATCGAGCGCGCCATCGCCACCGGACGTCTGCTGCCCGCGGCCACGGCAATCTTGATCGGCGCCTTCACTCTTGCCGCCGCACCCACCGGATTGATGTGTATCGCAGCCCTTCTCGCCGGTGTGCGCCCGTTGGTGCGCATCGTCGTCAAGCGTCACCGACTGGTCGGCACACTGCCGCTTCTCGCTCCGATCGCCGCTGCCGGAACCATCGTGCTGGTGGTCATCTTCGCCGACCAGACCTTTGCCGGCGTCATGGAAGCCACGCGCGTCCGAACGATCATCGGGCCCAATCTCGAGTGGTACCAGGACTTCCTGCGCTACTACTACCTCTTCGTCCAGACGGTCGACGGCTCGGTTGCCCGACGCTTCGCGTTCTTGACGATGATCCTGTGCCTCTTCACGACGCTCTTCGTGTTGTTGCGCCGCGGCCGCGTCCCCGGCGCGGCAACCGGTCCGTCGTGGCGCCTGGTCGGCGTCGTCTTCGGCACGATGTTCCTGATGATGTTCAACCCCACCAAGTGGACTCACCACTTCGGTGCGTACGCGGGCATCGCCGGTTCTCTCGCCGCGCTGACCGCCGTGGCTGTGTCCGCGTCTGCCCTGCGCTCGCGTCGTAACCGATCGGTGTTCGTGGCCGGACTGCTCCTGATGCTCGCGTTGACGTTCGCCGGCATCAACGGCTACTGGTACGTCTCGAGTTACGGCGTTCCGTGGTTCGACAAGACCATCTCCTACGACGGCCGTGAATCCAACACACTGTTCCTCGCGCTCTTTGCTCTCGCCTTGGCCTTTGCCGCCTGGCAGTACCTGCGTGAGGGATTTGCTGCCCCGCCCGAGAAGCCGAACACGGCCAAGGGCAGACGAATTCGCAAATTCGCGGCCGCTCCGCTCACCGTGATTGCCGGTCTGATGGTCCTGTTCGAGGTGCTCTCGCTACTCAAGGGCGCAGTGTCGCAGTACCCGGCGTACTCGCTGGGCCGAAGCAACATCGAGGCACTCGCGGGCAAGACCTGCGGCATGGCCGAGGACGTTCTGGTCGAGACCGACGTCAATTCCGGGAATCTGCGGCCTCTGCCCGCTCCCGGATTCAACGCCGAGGATCCGTTGTCCGGAGTTGATTCGAAGGGCTTCTCCCCCAATGGGGTTCCCAGCGATCTGACCGCCGATTACATCGAAGTCAAGCAGGGCATGGGTAATACCGACAGCCAGAGTGTCGGCCCCACCTTCGCCACCGGTTCCGGCGCCGGAACCAGCGGCGGCACCGGTAACCTCGGCGTCAACGGCAGCACGGCCAAGCTCCCCTTCGGCCTCGATCCGTCGAAGACACCGGTCATGGGCAGCTACCAGCCCGGCGTGCAGGAACCTGCTTCCCTCATCTCGAGTTGGTACGGATTGCCCACTCGCAGTGAAGAATCACCGCTGGTGGTCATGTCCGTGGCGGGCCGCGTGTGGTCCGTCGACAACACCGGTGCGATCACGTACGGCCAGTCGCTTCTGGTCGAGTACGGCAAGACTCAGCCCGACGGAACCGTGCAGGTTCAGGGTTCGTACATGCCGCGAGACATCGGCCCGGCGCCGTCGTGGCGCAACGTCCGTATCCCGATCGACGAACTCGCGCCAGATGCCGACGCCGTTCGGGTGGTCGCGTTCGATCCCAACCTCACGGGCGATCAGTGGATGGCATTCACGCCGCCGCGCGTGCCCAAGCTCGAGTCCCTGGACTCGTACATCGGCAGCGAGCAGCCGGTTCTCCTGGACTGGGCTGTCGGCCTTCAGTTCCCGTGCCAACGTCCGTTCACACATCAGAACGGTGTGGCCGAGATGCCGAACTTCCGCATCCTCCCGGACCGTCCCCTGGCCGTCAGCTCCACCGATACCTGGCAGTCCGCGGACAACGGTGGACCGCTCGGATTCACCGAGGTCCTCGCCGGTGCTACGACGGTTCCGACTTACCTGAAGGACGACTGGGCACGGGACTGGGGATCACTCGAGCGCTACGACCGGTACTTCCCGAATGCTGTTCCGGCAGAGGTGGAGACGGGCACCGCAACCCGCTCGGGCATGTGGATGCCCGGCGAGATGCGAGTGCACTAGCCTGCGCTACCTACTCGGGTGACTGCTCGGGTGCGACGTACGGAGACGGCCGAGACCGCTCCGACAACGACGACGCACCCGAGTAGTTGCCCAACGCCTGGCCGTTCGCCGAGCAGCACAACCGCCAGCAGCACGGCGAGGACCGGTTGCATGAGCAGGAGCGTCGCGCCCACCTCGGCGGGAAGCCGAGGGAGCGAGTGCCCCATCAGCATCCAGCCGAACACCTGGCCGACCAGCGCCAGTGCCGCGAGCCAGCCGAACGCTTCCCAACCCGGGACGAAATCGATCCGGCCCCACAGCGATCCGATGACGGAGCCGGCGATGCCCGCGGACGTCGTCGAGATCAACACCTGGCTCGCGGCCCGATCCGCCTCGCCCGTACGGCCGACCACGAAGATGTAACCGCCGTACGCGATTCCGGAGACGAGCGAGAGCGCCGTTCCCCACAGCAAGTCGTCGCCGGTTCCCCCGCTCCCGAACACGCCGCCCGCCAAGGCGATTCCCGTGAACATGAACGGTAGGGCGAAGACGAAGCGCATCGGAACCCGATTGCCGAATACCAACCAGGACAGTGCGGGCACCACAATCACCTGCACGTTCACGACGACGCTTGCCATACCCGCGCCGATCATCAGAATCGACTGCGACCACAACGCAAAATCCAGTCCGAGCAACAGACCGCCGAGCACCTGCAGAACGACTGCCCGCCGGCTCGGTTTGCCCACCCGGCGGTACTCTCGCCACGCCAACCACAACAGCGGCGGCAAGGCCAGGAAGCAACGGAAGAAAACGGCGGTCGAGGGCCCGACATCAGCCAGCTTGATGAGGAGCGAACTGATCGAGATCGCGGCTGCGCCTCCGACGACCAGCAATCGAGGGTCGATACGCCCCCGAGGAGTTCTGGTGGATGTCGGTGTCTGCGCAGTCACGGAGGTCAGAGTGGTCACCCGACAATGTTCCTGCCGCTAACTATTCAGCACAAGCAAATGTTCAGACCGTATATTCGGTAGCATTACTACTGTGTTGAATCTCGAAAGACTCCGCGCCCTGCACGCCGTCGCCGAGAACGGATCAGTGGCGGCTGCCGCCCGCACCTTGCATGTCACACCGTCCGGGATTTCGCAGCAATTGAACAAACTCGAGCGCGAGGTCGGTGTTCCGCTCCTCGAACCGCAGGGCCGCGGTGTGCGACTCACAGAAGCGGGCCGGATCCTCGCGCGCCGAACCGCAGAGGTTCTCTCGACGCTCGCTCAGGCCGAGGCGGAAATCGCGTCGCTGCAGAGCGAGGTGACGGGCCGCGTACGTATCGGCGCCCTGGTCTCCCCCAGCAGGACAGTGCTGCCGCGAGCCATCGCCGAGATCAGGCACGCGCACCCCCAGCTCGAAATCACCTTCAACGAAGGCGAATCCGAAGAACTCCTCCCCGCACTGATTCGCCGCGACCTCGACGTCGTGGTGGTCGACAGTTGGAGCACTCTGCCCGTCGAACTTCCCGACGGAGTCTCCTTCACGCCCGTGTACGACGACGTGGCGCTGCTCGCTCTCCCCGCGTCACATCCGCTGGCGGAGAACAAGGTCGTCGCGCTCAGCGAGCTGTCCGAGCATGCCTGGGCGACGTGGACCCGGGGAACGGACTTTCACACCTTCACCGTCAGGACCCTGCGCGCGCAGGGGTTCGACCCACGAATCGAGTACGAGGTCGCCGAGTTTCCCACCCAGGTCGAATTCGTAGCTCAGGGCCTCGCCGTCGCTTTGATCCCGCGCCTGGCGAGAGTTGTACCACCGGAAGGTGTTCGAATGCTCGACACCCTTCCGCCGCTGGGCCGCGACATCTACCTCGCCTGGCGGACCGACAGCGAAAGACCTGCCGTCCTGGCGGCGATAGAAGCGCTACGCCGCCAGTTCGACGCCCTCGGTGACAAGAAGAATTAGAGCGGCATCAAGTTGTGCTTGCGCGGGTTCTTGAAAATCGTCTTGTCCTTGAGCAACTTCAGAGCCTTGCGGATTTCGAGACGCGTCTGCGAAGGCTCGATCACCGCGTCGATGTATCCGCGCTCAGCCGCGATGTACGGCGTCGCGACGAACTCGTTGTAGAAGTTGATCAACTGAGCACGCACCGCGGGTGCGTTCTCGCCCGCCTCGGCGAGCTGACGACGTCCCATGATGTTGACGGCACCCTCGGCGCCCATCACGGCGATACGAGCGGTCGGCCACGCGAGGTTGATGTCGGCACCGAGCTGCTTGCAACCCATGACGGCATAACCGCCGCCGTACGCCTTACGAACCACCACAGTCACCTTCGGGACAGTGGCTTCGATGTATGCGAACAGGAATCGCCCGCCGCGCTTGATGACACCGACCTTTTCCTGATCGACGCCGGGAAGAAAGCCTGGTGTGTCGACGACAAAAACGAGCGGGATACTGAAAGCGTCGCACAGGCGCACAAAATGGGCAGCCTTGTCGGAGCTGTCCGCATCGAGGGCGCCACTGAGGTACGTGGGCTGGTTGGCCACGACACCGACGGGCAGGCCGTCGACGCGGGAGAACCCGGTGATCACGTTGTGCGCGACCTGGGCTCCGATTTCATGGAAGGTTCCGTCGTCGAAGATCCGCAGAATGATGTCGTGCATGTCGTAGCCGGCATTGTCGGCATCCGGCATGAAGGCGTTGAGTTCGAGATCCGACTCGGTGATCTCGGGTTCGAGACCCGGGTTGATCAGCGGCGCCTTCTCCGTGCACGAGGACGGCATGAAGCTCAGGTACTCACGCACCCAGTCGAATGCAGCCTTCTCGTCGGGAGCGACGTGATGGATGTTTCCGTACTCCGCCTGCTTGCGCGCTCCGCCCAGATCTTCGAGGCTGACCTCTTCGCCGGTGACCGACTTGATGACGTCGGGTCCGGTGACGAACATGTACGACTCTTCGGTCGCGACCACGACGTCGGTGTTGATCGGTGCGTACACGGCACCGCCGGCGCACTTACCGAGGATGACCGAGATCTGCGGGCAGACGCCGGACAAGGGCTCCTGACGTGAACCCATGTTGGCGTACCAGGCCAATGAGGAAACGGCATCCTGGATTCGAGCTCCACCGGAATCGTTGATACCGACGACCGGGCAGCCCACCTTCAGTGCAAAATCGTTGACGGCTGCGACCTTACGGCCGAACATCTCTCCGGCGGCACCGCCGAACACAGTCTGATCGTGCGCGAACACGGCAACCGGACGCCCGTCGACAGTTCCGTGACCGGTCATGACGCCGTCGCTGTACGGGTTGTCCTCGCCCGCCATCTTCACCAGGGCGCCGACCTCGACGAAGCTACCGGGATCGAGCAACATGTCGATGCGCTGGCGCGGCGTACTGTGCCCTGCTGCATCGCGCTTCGCAATGGCCCGAGCCGAGCCGGGTTCCTTTGCCTTCTCCAACTTTTCGCGGAGTTCAGCGAGCTTCTCCGCGGTGGTTGTCGTCACTTCTGAACTCCGGTTTCCGCTGCTTTGGTCTGAGCTGTCTCGATCTGGGCCAGCTTGGTGGTGAGGTCTGCCGCAACCTTCGCGATGTACGGCTCGTCGACGATCTGCAGGTGGTCCCCGCCGATGTAGACGACCTCGAGGTTCTTCACGTAGTCACCCCAACCACCATCTGCCTTGCGGGTCTTGAATGCAGGCTCGAGCGTCATCAACTCGTCGTGGTACTTGTCGGCCATGTAGAGCACGACGTCGCCGTCGTAGCTGCTGAACTCGGCCGTCTGGATGGCGCGGTTGTCCAACCACGACGTCCGCTGATGCTCGATGATGCCGCCGGGAATCTTGGCGCCGCTCATCTTGATCATGTCCATCAAGATCTGGATCTGATCTTCGTCCGCTTCGGTGGAGGCCAGAACGTCAAGCGGCAGCGGAACATCCAGGTTGTAGGTGCGCTTGGCGAACTTGCCGTAGCGCTCCCAACGCTTGCGTCGTTCCGCCTCGGTGTCCGGCACTACCTCGCCGGCCATGACGGTGTCGAGCAGTCCGACCACACGCACGTCAGCGCCCTGCTCACGCAGCAACTTCGCGACCGCATACGACATCACGCCGCCGAACGACCAGCCACACAGTACGTACGGTCCGTCGCCCTGGATCTCACGCAGCAGCGGAACGTAAGCAGCAGCACGGGTTTCGATCGAGCCCTCGACCCGCTCGAACCCGTACATCGGCGTGCCGGCGGGCAGGCGCTTGAGCAAAGGCTCGTACGTCACCGTCGAACCACCGGCAGCATGGAAGACGAATACCGGTACGGCAGTGGAGCCTTCGGGACGAGCACGCAGAGTGCGTACGAGCCCGTCGATCTTGCCGTCGTCCTCGAGGTACTGGCGCACGACGTCCGCGAGCTCTTCGATGGTGGTGGAATCGAGAACGTCGTCGAGAGTGATCTCGCCGCCCGCACGCTCGGAAAGCCGAGCAGCAAGCTTCTCGGCGACCTCGTCACCGACGATCGGCAGATCGTTGAAAATACCCTTGGCGGACTTCCCGGTGACGACGGCCCACGTCGCAAACGTCAAGCGCTCGGCCGCATCTCGCGGCGGAACATCGGAGCCGGCATCGTCGGCAGTTCCGGCTCGAGAAGGATCGGAAGGCGCAGCAGCAACCGGAGCAGTCGCCGGCAGTTCCACCGACTCCTCAGCGGGAGCAGCGTCCTCGTCAGCCGCATCGGCTGCCAACTTCTCGGCAGCCTGCTTGTCGGCCATCGCCTGAACCTCTTCGCGATTGTCGATCGCGTAGCGCAGGTACTTGTTGACCTCGTTGAGGCTCGCGTCCTTGACTGCCTGGAGCTGGAGCTGCGGAATGTCGAACTCGTACTCGACGCGGTTCTTGATACGCATCGCCATGAGCGAATCGAGACCCAGTTCGATGAGCGGAACCTCGGCCGGAAGATCTTCCGGCGAGTACCCCATCGACTCGGCCACAACGATCTTGAGGCGATCGTCGAGGCTCTGCGAACCGTTCGGATCCCACTTGTCTCCGGCGTCTTCGACGACCTCGGCCAGGGTTTCCATCGGCGCGCTGGTCTTGACCGGCGCGCTGACGACCAGCTCGGGCAGCGGCTCACCGGACGTGACGACGGCGTCGAACAGCAAACGGAACGTAGCGCCCTCACGAGCATGCACCTGCACCGACGCTCCACCCGGGTGCGGGTTGAGAGTTGTCGTCAGGGTCGCAGCGCCGGCCAGTTCACCGTGCGGAACGGCAGCGGTGAGAGCGACATCCGAGAGCACCTGTCCGGCAGCAGCGCTCACGAGCACAGCCAGATCGGTGACGGCGGATGCGTCGACCTCCCACACGTGGCGGCCGTCGGGCAGAGCGACGTGCGAACCGGGTACGCGAGCCGAACCGCCGGCACTGACGCGAATGTCGAGCCAGTACGGCTTACGCAGGAATGCAGTACGCGGAACCGAGGCGAAATCGCCTGCAGGAAGCAAGGACTCGAGGTTCACGGCATGGCCGTGCACGTACAGCTGCGCGAGAGCGGCAAGCACACCCGCGGACTCGTCTTCCTTACGCTTGAGCGTCTGGATGAGTTCCATGTCGTGCAGGCCCGAATCGAAAGCGGTAGCCGCCACCGACATCAGCGTCACCGGATTGGGTGCAAGCTCGACAAAAGTGGTGTGGCCGTGGGCAACTGCACCGCGTACCGCATTGGTGAAGTACACGCTGTGGCGAAGACCCTTGACCCAGTACGCCTCTTGATGGATCGGCTCGTGACCGGGACGGTAGAAGGTGTCCTTGTCGACGGACGAGTAGACGCCGAGCTTCAACGTGGTCGGCTCGATACCGGCCAACTCCGCGGCAAGCTCGCCGAGCAACGGATCGACCTGTGAGGTGTGGCTGGCGCCCTTGGTCTGCAGGACACGCGCCATCTTGCCGTCGGCCTCGGCGGCCGCGACGATCGCCTCGATGTCCGGCTGCGGTCCACCGATCACCGTGTGCGTCGGAGCTGCGTAAACGCAGACCTCGAGCTTGGGGTACGTGGGCAGCAGCGCCTCGATCTCGGATGCGCTGTACTCGAGCAGTGCCATCAGACGGATGTCGTCACCGACGAGTGCGCCCTCGGCCTCACCCATCAGCCGTGATCGTGAACAGATCACGCGCACAGCGTCTTCCAGGTTCAGACCACCGGACACGTATGCGGCAGCGGCCTCACCCATCGAGTGCGGAACCACGGCTTCGGCCTCAGCGCCGTGGTGACGCAGCAATGCGGCCAGACCGACCTGGATGGTGAAGATTCCCACCTGTGCGGTCTCGACGTTGTACTCGATCGAATCGTCGAGGAACATCTCGACCATCGAGTAGCCGGCCTCGTCCTGGATCAGCGCATCGACCTCGTCGACGGCTGCCTTGAAGGCCGAGTTCTCCGTGTAGAGCTGCTTGGCCATCTTGCGGTGCTGCGAGCCGAAGCCCGAGAACACCCACACCGCGCCCTTGGGCGACGGCGAGTCGGCCGAGAAGACTCCTTGAGCCGGCTTGCCTGCGGCGACGGCGCGCAGCGAGCTGATGGCCTCGGACCGCGTCTTCGCCAGAACAGCGGCGCGCGAGCGTCCGTGGTTGCGACGCGCGAGTGTGCGGGCAACGTCGGAGAGGGGCGTCTTGCTTCCCTCTTCGGTTTCGAGCCAGTCGGCCAGATCTGCAGCTGCGCGGCGACGACGCGAAGGCAGCGCACCGGACACAGCCAGCACAACGGTGCTCTCGTCCTCTGCTGCCGGTTCGTCAACTACCGGGGCATCCACGACTGGTTCATCGACTGCCACGTCGGCGGGCACGTATTCCTTGACCACGACGTGCGCGTTGGTTCCGCCGAAACCGAAACCGGAAACACCGGCGACGGCCTTGCCGGTGTAACGCGGCCAGTCGGTGGCCTCGGGCGTCACCTGCAGGTGCGACTTCTCGAAGTCGATGTGCGGGTTCGGGCCCAGGTAGTTGATCGTCGCGGGAATCTTGTTTTCCTGCATCGCCAGAACGACCTTGATCAGGCCGGCGGCGCCCGCAGCTGCTTCCAGGTGCCCGAAGTTGGTCTTCGCACTACCGAGCAGAGCCGGCTTGTCGTCGTCACGGCCACGACCGACGACACGGCTGAGCGCGTCGGCCTCGATTGGATCACCGAGATCGGTACCCGTTCCGTGCGCCTCGATGTAGTCGACTGTGGTCGGCAAGATTCCGGCGTCGCGGTACGCGAAACGCAACACGTCGGCCTGGGCGTCAGGGTTGGGCGCGAGCAGACCGTTGGAACGGCCGTCCTGGTTGACCGCGGATCCGGCGATCACCGCGAGGATGGAATCGCCGTCACGCTCGGCGTCTTCGAGACGCTTGAGCACGACGAGTCCGCCACCCTCACTGCGAACGATGCCCTGAGCGTGTGCGGAAAATGCACGCAGTTTTCCGTCGGGAGCGAGCATCCCGGTCTGATCGAAACCGAGGGTTCCGGGAGGGGCCAGCAGCATGTTGACGCCACCGGCCAGCGCGATGTTGGAATCACCACTGCGCAGCGAACGCACAGCCTCGTGAACGGCAACCAGCGAAGACGAGCACGCGGTGTCCAGAGCGATGGACGGTCCACGGAAGTCGAAGAAGTACGAAACCCGGTTCGCGACGATGGCCGTCGACGTTCCGGTCAGTGCGTACGGGTGCGCCGTCGTCGGATCACTGACCGCGAGCAACTGGTAGTCGTTGGCGGAACTGCCGATGAAAACACCGACCTGCTTGCCCTTGAGCCCGCTGGCCGGAATGCGCGCGTGCTCGAGCGCTTCCCACGCGAGTTCCAGGGCGAGGCGCTGCTGCGGATCGACGTTGACGACCTCGAGCGGAGACATCGCGAAGAACTCGGCGTCGAAGCCCTTGACGTCGTCGAGGTACCCGCCCTTGGTGTTGGCGTTCTCGACCGCGGCCTTGATGGCGGGATCCGACATGAACTCGGCCCAGCGGTCCTCGGGGAGGTCGCTGATGCCGTCGCGTCCGGCCGCCAGCATTTCCCACATGTCCGAAGGCGTGTGCCCGGCACCGGGGAATCGTGTGGACAGTCCGACGATGGCGATGTCGTGGGCGTCCGTCGTGGCGCCTGAGACGTAGTACGACGCGTCGACGGTCTCCTCCGGCGCCTCGGGCTCACCTTCGATGATCCGAGTAGCCAGCGAGGCGATGGTGGGGTGTTGGTAGACGATCGTGGCGGTCAGCGTGACACCGAGCAGATCCTCGATGTCTCCGCTCAGAGCAACTGCGTCCCGCGAGGCGAGTCCGAACTCGTCCAGCGGCCGGTCGTCCACAATCGTCGACACCGGCTGACCGGTCGCGTCGGCGATCCAGTTGCGAAGCCACTCACGCAACTGCGCGACACTCATCTCGCTCACAACGTCTTTGCTCTGCGCACCATCTTGTTCAACCATCAACTCACCAAGCCACCGATCATGAAGGGACTGCTCCTCAAACGCTATCGGGGAATGCGGTCTGCTGATAGCCGCCTCGCAACGTTCCCTCGATATAACTCGCCTTACACGCGCGGCGAGCGATCTTGCCGCTTGACGTACGCGGAATCGAACCCGCGGGGACGAGCAGGATGTCTCGGGCCGTAACACCGTGACGGGAAGAAATCGCCGCACGCACAGTGTCCGCGATCGGCTGCGGATCGGCCTTGCCTGCGCCGGGAGCACGTTCGGCCACGATGACCAACTGCTCCGAGGAATCGTCGTCGTCGAACTTCAGACCCGAGTGCGTGTTGGAGAACACGACAGAAGGCAGCTGGTTGGCCGGGACGGCAAACGCAGCGATGAAGCCGGGACGCAGGGCGGGGCTGGCTTCCTGAGCCGAAGCCTCGAGGTCCTGCGGGTAATGATTGCGACCGTCGACGATCACGAGGTCCTTGACGCGACCGGTGATGTACAGCTCGCCGTCGACGTAGACGCCGAAGTCGCCGGTACGCATCCAGTTGGCATCCGCCGGCGTGCCCTCGGTGTGGCTGTCTTCGCTCAACCGATTGTCCAGCTTGTTGTGGAAGGTCTCCGCCGTCTCGTCGGGGCGACCCCAGTAGCCGATGCCGATGTTCTCGCCGTGCAACCAGATCTCGCCGACGTGATTGTCGGGGACCTCGGTCAGAGTTTCGGGATCGACGATCGCCGCCCACTGACTGCGCGAGACGTACCCACAGGAGACCTGTGCGATGGCGTTCTCGGAGTACTGGTCGACGATGACCATGCGGCCCTTGTTGAGTTCCGTGCGGTCGACGTAGATGACCTTGGCCTCGTCGGAATGCTTGGTCGAGGAGACGAAGAGCGTCGCTTCGGCCATGCCGTACGACGGCTTGATCGCAGTCTTGGGCAGACCGTACTGAGCAAAAGCGTCGTTGAACTTGCGCATCGACGACGTCGTGACCGGCTCACTGCCGTTGATCAGGCCGATGACGTTGCTCAGGTCCAGGGTCTCGCCGTCCTTCGGCAGGCCGCGCGCGGCAGCGTGCTCGAAAGCGAAGTTGGGAGCGGCGGCAAAGGTGCCTGCGCCGTCGGAAACCGCAGCCAGTTCCTTGATCCACCGGTACGGCCGCTGCACGAAAGCGCGCGGGCTCATGATGGTGATGTACTTGCCGCCCAGAGCAGGCAGGATGACCGTCAGCAGGCCCATGTCGTGGAACAGCGGCAGCCACGTGACGCCGCGTGAGTCCTCGTTGAGTTCGATGGAGTCGACCATCTGCAGCGCGTTCGTTCCGACAGCGCGGTGGGTGATCTCCACGCCGGCGGGAACTCGGGTCGAACCGGAGGTGTACTGCAGGTACGCGATGTCGTCGAGTTCGATGTCGGGACGAACCCACGTTTCACCGACGGTGTCGGGAATCGCGTCGACGGCGATGATGCGCGGACGCTCGGCAGCGGGAAGCGAGCGGAACAACTGACGAACACCGGCTGCCGACGAAGCGGCAGTCAGAATCGCAGTCGGCTTGCAGTCACCGAGAACAGCGTGAAGACGGTCGGTGTGACCGGGCTCGTCCGGATCGAAGAGCGGCACCGCGATGGAACCTGCCTGAATGGCGGCGAAGAACGAAATGACGTAGTCGAGCCCCTGCGGCGCAAGAATCGCGACACGGTCGCCACGCTTGGTGACCTGCTGCAAACGGGCTGCAACAGCGCGCAGACGCACACCGAACTGCTCCCAGGTCAGCTCGAGGGCTTCACCGTCACGTTCGCGTGAGTAATCGATGTACCGATACGCGAGCTCGTCCGCGTTGACACGCGAGTGTTGCTCGACGTAGTCGACCAGCGTGAAGCCTGGTTGCAGGCGGATCTGGCCCTTCTCGTCGAGAAAGCCATCGAACAGCGCGTTCATTCCATCTCCTCCGAAGCGATCACACAAGCACTGTCTTTCATGCCTGCGCCCCAGACTTCCTTCGCTCTCTCGGGTCCATCTTCGATCAATCGAATCGCACTTTGTGCGCAACTCACCTGAATCACTTCATCGATCCCAAACCATCGATATGTTACAGATTCGCATCGTCCGTATTCTCCGGCCTACTCGCCCGCCAGTAACGGGATGATCGGGGCGAACGCTTCCATCTGCGTCGGGAAGACCCCGACGTACGACATCGACGTCTTCTCACGGACCAGTCGAATCTGGTCTGCGATTTCCTCGAAAGTGCCCACAGCCAGGTATGGAGAGTTCAGCAACTCCTCCACGCTCAGCTTACGATCCACTTCGATGTTCGGCGGAAAACCTTGGTCCAGAGCGGCGATTGCCATCTCGGCAGCCTGCTCTCGATCGTCGGTGATCATGATCATGGTGATGGTCCAGTTGAGTTCGATCTCATCGAAACGCTCGCCGGCAGCATCGCGGATCCGCTCGACACGTTCGATGGTCTTTTCCATCGTGATTCCGGAGAGCAGAAGCCGCCCGTCACGGTTGGTCGGTGTGGCGACCGAGATGATGTCCGCGTACTTCGCGGCAAGAGCGAGCATCTTCGGTCCGCCGCCACCGACGATGATCGGTGGCCGCGGGCCCTGCCGCGGTCGCGGGCTGCCCTTGAGGCCACGCACCTGATAGTGCTTGCCTTCGAAAGTGCATTCCTGCCCGCGCAGCAGTGTGTCGAGAATCTGCAGAGACTCCTCGAGTTTCTCGATGCGAACGCCGGGGCTTTCGTATGCGATGCCGCCCTTGTCGAACTCTTCCTTCATCCAGCCTGCGCCGATACCGAGTTCGAGTCGGCCACCGGACAGCACGTCGATAGTCGCCGCGTCCTTCGCGAGCACAGCAGGATGACGGAAGCCGTTGGCCAACACGGCAGTGCCCAGACGGATCTTGTCCGTGGCCACTGCGAGCGCTCCCAGAGCGGCGATCGGTCCGACCTGATTACCCAGGTGGTCCGGAATCATGAACGAGTCGTAGCCGAGTTCCTCGGCCTTCTGCGCAAGCTTGATGAAACGTCGCGCACCACCCTCTTCGGCGTTGCCCTCGCCACCGGCCGCAAACCGGAATTTGCGTAGGGCATCGCTGCCGTGGGTGGAACTCATATAGCGATTCTCCTGTGATGGACACGTACGTCGTACTCGGACTTCGAAACCGGACAAATCGAACCTACTCGCCAGTCACTTACGTGACAGCACTGTAGAGGACGCCCCCGGACCGTGCAGCACTCTACCGGGACCAAACGAGCAGATTACCCGCGAGCGAACTCCCGAGACGCCCGATTGTGACGAATCAACAGTGCGGCGGTGACTCAACTGTGGGGCGGTGTCGGTGCGGCGTCGATCTTCTCCGCAGCCCACTGTGCCATCCATTGGGTGGCCGTCGTGCCGTTCGGATCGACTTGGAAGGAGTTGTACATCGCGTGCACAGGGTTGTTGTAGTACTCGAGAAGCCGCGGCGCCGAACTCAACCAGTTGGTCGGATTGAGAGCGGCGGCCGGAGCGTCGCAGATACCGTCGCTCGGCGCGCAGATCTGATAAGTCCGGTCGTTGAGGTCACCGAATCCGCCTGGCCTCGGGCCGGTCATCGTGAGACCGGGAAGCTTCAGCCCGTTCAGCGACAGCTCGGCGCCGACACCGGCAACGCTCGGGCCAACCGTGTTCCCGAACGCCGGATCGCGCCGACCGTCGGCAATCAAGCCGACGCCCAGCACCAGATCGGCAGGCACCGCGCCGGTACCGTCGCCGATACTCGCGGCGACGTCACCCGCGATCACCGCGCCCTGGGAAAATCCGGTCAGGACGTAGCTCGTGAGCGGGCACTCGGCGTGCCGCTTCATCAGAAAGTCGTTAGTGGCAGCAGTTCCCGCAGCCCGGCTGTTGTTGTAGGACTGCTGTCCGTCCGGCGGGATCGCAACCGGATTCGAAAACTGTGCGACGTAAGGAACGGTGTAGACGTCGGCCCTCGAACTATCGAACTTCTCCTGAAGAGGACGGGTCACGTTCAGCATCAACGACGCCGGATTGGCCGTCGGGTTGTACGGGTCGTCGGTAGCGCTCGACTCCCACGTACCCGGTATGGCTACTACCTGGACATCGGGGCAACTGGCCGGCTGAGAGACCGGTGGCTCCGGACTCGGCGGGATCGGAGTCGGCGAAGGCACCCGCCCGGCCAGGATGTACCAACCGCCGATCACGACCGCTGCGACCACAAGAATGATCAGCAGCGGGATCAGGCACCCACGACGCTTTCCAGACCTCGCCATGACCCGCGCCTACTTGCAGTAGGTGGTGTTGGCGACGTCGATATAGATCTGAGCGTTCGCACCTGCCTGCTCGGGAGTGATCTGCTTGCCTTCCGCCGACGCTTCCTGACCGACGAAGGCAGTCACGAAGGTCAGGACCTCGTCGTCGGTCTGAGGACCGGCAGCGCAGATGTAATTGGCAGTGTTGACGGCGATGCTTCCGTCACCGGCTGGGGTGATGCCCTTCGCCTTCAGTCCGTCGAGGAACTTCTGTGCCTCTGGACTGACCTCGACGACTGTGGGGCCCGGGAAGCCTTCGATACTCTGCGGCTGCTCCGGCGGCGCGGTGGCTGCTGCTCCTGGACTGGTGGGCGCAGCCGACGCCGTCGTGGTCGCAGAGGCGGACGCAGACGCCGAACCGCTCGAGGACGAAGCCGCAGCGGACGTCGTGGTGACCGGATTGGAGGTTGCAGTGGAGTCGTCACTACCGCACGCGACCAGCGCACCACCCGTGGCGAGCGCCAAGGCGCCGACCGCGATCGCGCGTGCACAAGTGTTTCGGTTACCCGAGAAAAGCGACATCAATGTCCGTCCTTGCCTTCAGTCGAAAGTCCATCAACAGGTTACGCAACGCACGCGGGCGGGCACCGATCCGTGATCGGGCCCGCCCGTCGTGCACCACTGTGAGTTAGTGAACTTCTGTCTTGTCACCGATCACCGTGATGTAGCCGAACTGGAAGTTCTGCTGGACACCACCGGGAATGTCGAATTTGTCACTGATCGGGAATCCGAGGCGGCCGCCCTCGTATCCGACGCTCTTCCAGCCGTCGAAGAGCGGGCCGTTCTCGACGGACCATGCACCGGTGCCGGGGCTCCAGTAGATGTTGCCGCCCTCGAACTCGGTGAAGCGCCCGTTGTCCTTGATGGGAACCTCGTTCGACTTCGGGAATCCGAGCCAGCCGTTTTCCCAACCGAGTTCGCCGTACTTGCCCATGATCATTCCGAGAACCGCGTGAGTTCCGTTGGCGCTGCTGTACATCGCGCCGATCTCGAATCCCTGAACCTTGCCCGGCTTGCCGGGGGTCGCGATCTCGTCGGCAGTCGGGTAGCCGAGCGGGCCACCTTCCCATCCCTGTGCGGACCACTCGGCGAGGATGTCGCCGCTGACGGGGTGAGCGCCGGTCTGCGGGGTCCAGTAGATGGAGCCGTTCTGGAAGTGGTTGAAGCGTCCGCGTCCGTCGGGGGTACCGAGTTCCGGGGTACGCGGGAAGCCGAGCGGGCCGGCCGCTGCTCCGGTGTTCATGTACGCGCCGGCGATACGACCGGCGACAGGCTGGGCGCCCGTTCCACTGGTGAAGTAGATGCGACCGTTGCGGAAGTCCTGTGCCAGTCCACCCGCGACGCTGTACTCGGGCGTGATGCAGTCGCCGATCCAGCCGTTGGCTGCGGCCGTCGCACCGATCTCACCCGAAGTGCCGCAAGCCGGCTTCTCGACCTCGACGCCGATGGCGTTGGCCAACTGCGGCCACAGCTGATGAAGCTCGAACTGCCAGTACGGCCACGAGTGGGTTCCTGACGGGCGGTAATTGACCTGCGCGGGGATGCCGAGCTGGTTGAGCTTGGTCGCGAAGGTCTGCGAGGTCAGGCGAGCGAGGATCTCGAGGCCCATACCTGCGTAGTTGGTGCTGACGCCGGGAATTCCCGACGGCTGGTCGTACGGGCCGGTCGTACCGCTGCCACTCGAGACGTACAGGCTGACGCCCTTGAGCTTCTCGGCGAGCGCATACGGATCGTGTGCAGCCCACTGCGCGTTGGACGGCGGTCCCCACATCGCGGCGGAGTTGTATCCACCGGCGTCGGTCATCGCGAACTGGATTGCCTGAGGCATGCCGAGCGAGGTGGTGGTGAGGATGCCGGACAGCGAAGCCGCGAACTTGAAGAAGCCGGGGTTGCGTGCCGTGAGGAACATCGCGGACGTGCCACCCATCGACAGTCCGACGACACCGCGCGTCTGCGTGGTGCGCCAGTCCTTTTCGAGGATGGAGGGCAGTTCCTTGGTCAGGAACGTCTCCCACTGGTAGTTCTTGCCGTTGTCGGGCTCGAGCCAGTCGGAGTAGAAGCTGGACTGACCGCCGACGGGAAGAATGACGTTGACGTTCTTGTCCGCGTAGAAGGACTCGGCGTCGGTTTCGTAGGTCCAGGCGTTCTCGTTGTCGGTCGCGCGAAGACCGTCGAGCATCCAGACCGAGGGGAAGCTGGCCGACGGATTGACGTTCCAATCGCGAGCCAAGAGGATCTGCACCTGAATCGGGGTGCCCATCGCGGGAGAGTTCACCCACAGCGCGACGCGACGCTCACTGAGCCAGTCGACCTTCGTGACCGCTGCGCCGGTGGGGTTCTGGGTCACGGCCGGTGCGGCCTGAGCAGGTGCCGGCGCGGCTGCCGCGGTTCCGGCCGTCGTCAAGCCCGCGGCGATCGGCAGTACCAGCATCGCTGCCAGTGCGCCGACGACCTTTGTCCGGAAGGTTGCCCGGGACCGGCGACGGTCCTCCGTGGCAAGGCCTACTCGCATGAGCTCACTCTCTTTCCTTACGTTCGGTCCGCGCGTCGATCGTGTAGCCGCCTGAGCAGCCAGACCCCCGTTGAAACTATTTCTACACGCAAACGATCCCCGCTTGGGGTAGCCGCGCTGTTACTGGTGGTGCAATTGTTACTGACCTCAGGCGATCGTGCAGCGCCTGAATACACAAGTGCCGTCCCGGTTTCCCTTGGAGGGAGTCCGGAACGGCACTGGTGAAGTGACTAGGTCACGGGATGGCGCACGATCACCAAGCGTTCATGGTGTCGAGGATCTGGCCGCGAGCCTTCCACAGCTCTGCCGACCAGTACGGCCACGAGTGCGTGCCGTTGGACGGGAAGCTGTAGGTGGCCGGGATACCCAGCGAGTTCATGCGGATCTGGAATGCACGGGTGTTGACCAGGGCGAGTGCTTCGAGGCCCATGCCATTAGCCGTGTTGTAGTAATCGATCGGTGCGCGCGGGTGGTCGTATTCACCGGGCAGGCCGCTTGCCGACGAGATGTACATCGACAGGCCCTGCAGACGCGGTGCGAAGACGAACGGGTCGTTGCGCAGCCAGGACGGGCTCCACGGCGGTCCCCACATGGAGTCGACGTTGAAGCGACCGGCATCGAGCATTGCGACGCGGATTGCCTCGCGCATGCCGGGAGCCGAGATGTTCAGGTAGCCCGACAGCGAGCCGGCGAACTTGAACTGGTCGCGGTGGTAAGCAGCCAGCGTCAGAGCAGCGCTGCCACCCATCGAGAGACCGAGAACCGCGTTGTTGTTCGGCGAGACGCCGTAGTTCGCGAGGAAGTTGGGGAGTTCCTGCGTGAGGAACGTTTCCCACTTGTACGTGATCTGCTGACCGTTGAAGTTCGACGGTGCATACCAGTCGCTGTAGAAGCTGGACTCGCCGCCGACGGGCATCACGAGGGTGATGTTGTCGTTGCGGTACTGGTCCATCGCGTTGGTCTCGAAGCTCCACGCGTTGGCGTCGTTGCGCGCACGCAGGCCGTCGAGGAGGTAGAGGGCAGCGTTTCCGCCGCGTGCGGCCCACTGGACCTGGACCTTGATGTTGCCCATCGAGGAGGGCACCCACAGCTCGTCGTATCCGCCGGAGGGGGCGGTGTGGCTGGGAGCAGTGTGCGCGGGCGCAGCAGAGGCGACAGCACTACCGGCAACTCCTGCAGCAAGGGGTAGCACAAGTGCTGCGGCACCGATGGCCAACGCTCGGTGCTTGAGGCGCTGGGTCAGCCTCTTTCTGGCAAAACGCATGGATACTGCTCTCTCTCTTCGTCTGCGGCACTCACTCGGTGGAGTGGCTCCGGCGGATTCCGTCGGGGAACAGGCTTTTCTGCCAGCCCGAACAAGTTCGGGTCGGCAGCGGACCTCTTCCAAGTCACACTGCGCTCGCTGGACTTTATGTCACAGGTTCAGCTGTGACAAATAGACAGACCGTTACGTCTCAGTCCGCGGGCGACGCCGTCATCACCCGCAGGGAGTGATTCAGGTTAGGTGAATCGTCTTCGAGTACATCGTGGCCAATCGATTCGGTGTTACTGAATCGAAATATTCAAACCTTCAACCGTCGGTGATGCTGATCACATCACTTCGGCGGCTCCGGCGGAACGAGCCCGCAGCGTTCCAATTCGTAGGCCGGAACCCGGTCGAATCGGTACTTCGCGAAGTCGAAAGCCTGCTGGAAGTTCTGTTTGAATCTGGCCCAGGTCAGCTCGGAGCGGTACGACGTGAGCAACTCCTGCGTTTCCGGGCACGTGATCGCCAGCTTCGCGTCGGCAACCCAGTCCTCGTCGAGGAAGAACGGCAGCCACGGGCGAACGTCGATCATTCCGGTATCCGCGACCACCCAGTCCGGATATAGATTCTTGTCGTGCCCGATCCGGCCGTCTTCGAGGCGCTCGGTGTGTGCTGCCAGGGGGTACGCCAGCCCCATCTGATCGAGCACCCGAACGTCGAGGCCCACGTTCATGCTCGTCATTCCGAGGTTGAGGAAGAAGACGACGTGCTCGGCAGGCTCCTCGAGCGGCCCTGGCGGTGGGACGACGAACCAGGAGTCGTAACTCGCCGACGGCAACAGCAGCCCACCCTCCGGAGTCCGCGCGATGGTCTCCACCATGGCACGCATTCGCGGATAGTCGAGGTAGTCCTCGGCAAGAATCGGGTGCTTGTGACCGGTGTTGAGTGCATAGAACGCACGCTCGTCGACGATTCCCGAGCGACCCACCACGGAGCCTTCCGGCATGCCCGTCGTGTTTGCAGCGAAGAAGGCCCAGATGATCGTGCCGATCCACAGCACCGCCGAGACTCCGAAGATCGCGGTGTCGCGGTTACTTCCGAACGCTGCCCGCGCCGGAACCCGCAACGGAATAACCGCGACCGGGATGAGCAGGCAGAACAACACCGGCAACAGGACGCGGCCGTGCATGAAGTCGCCGCCGACGCGTAGCGAATAGATCCCTAGGATCAGCCCACTGCCGAGGATGAACGTGACGACGGCCCGCGGCGTGCGCAGAAACTGCTGAAAGCGCTGCCACAGCGAGCGTGCGGGTTGATCGGTGGCGGTAGCAGGTGCGTCCGCTCGGCTTCGCCACACGAGCAGCAGCGCGCCGATGAGCAGGAAAAGCAGCGGCAGCCAGAGCAGGTACGGCCCGACGAGGTTCCACAGGTACGCAAAACCCTGCGCCCACTTCGCGCCACCGGCGTCCTTCGACACCGCGGTGTTCGGGTACGGCAGGGCGTAATAGCCCATTCGCCAGATCTGATAGCCCACCGGCACAAGTCCGGCGACGACCACGATCAGTGCGCGAATCTTCCAGGTCAGGCCTGCGGAGAGAACGATCATCATCAACGCGGCAGCACCGGGAATTGCCATCTCGGGTCGAACCAATGGTCCGAGGCCTGCCACGAACGAGAGAGTCAGGATCGACGCCGTGGACGGCTTCGACGCCTGCGCCCACCGAACGAGCAGTAGCCACAGGAGCGCGATCCAGAAGATCACCAAGCAAGTCTCGAGCCCGGAAGTGGCGAAATCTCGCGCAGGCGGAACCGCGATGTAGACGAGAACACCTGCCGGTACCAGCAGGATCGTTCCGCCCGCCGACGGCCGAACGCCTCGGTACAGACGACCGGTGCCGAGCATCGCCAGCACGACGGCAGCAGTCGAGAGTACGAGCGCGATCGTCAGAACGACGTATTCGAGGCGGATCTGCGTGAGCCAACTGAACGCGTAGACGATGTATGTCCACGCGGTACTCGTGTTCGCCTCGACACGCTCCCCCGCATTGAAGACCGGGCCGTTCCCCGCGAGCAGGTTGCGGACGGTTCGCAAGACGATGAGTCCGTCGTCGGCGATCCAGCGACGCTCCCACGCCCCCCAGAACATGAGGGCAGCAGCAAGCACCACCCCGCCGAGAAAAACTCCTCGACTGAGGGTGGTGCGATTCGCCGCAGTGTCGACGTGCGGGTCGGCCTCGGTGCGTGGCTCAGACGAGGTAGACAGCGACACCCACTACTCCGATCCACGCAATCGCGAGGAGTTGCAGCACCCGGTCACCGAGCGCGATCTCCTCAGGCTCTCCGGCTTCGCCGCCGTCGACGTCCACCGCATATCGCAGCACCGCGATGGTGAAAGGCACCATCGAGATGGCATACCAGTTGGTGCCCTTGATGGCGTCCTGTTGGAACGCCCACAGTCCGTAGCAGAGGACCAGCGTCGTCGCTGCCATCGTCCACACGAAACGCAGGTACGTCATCGTGTAGCTCTCGAGGGACTTACGGATCTTCGCGCCGGTCTTCTCGGCCAACTGCAGTTCGGCGTAGCGCTTGCCTGCCGCCATGAAGAGTGAGCCGAACGCCATCATCAGCAGGAACCACTGCGAGAGATCGATCTCGGCGGCAACGCCACCGGCGATCGCTCGAAGCAGGAAGCCGGACGAGACGATGCAGATGTCGATGACGGCCTGATGCTTGAGACCGAAGCAGTAGGCGAGCTGGATGACGATGTACACGCCCATGACCACGGCGAGTTGCCAGTTGGCCAGGAAGGACAGCCCGATCGCACCGGCAAGCAGCACGACTGCCATGCCGTACGCGATGTTGACGGGTAGAACTCCGGCCGCGATGGGACGGAATCGCTTCGTGGGGTGAGCACGGTCGGCTTCGACATCCATCGCGTCGTTGACGAGGTAGATGCCCGACGCCGCCATGCAGAACACGACGAACGCCAGCGCGACGGGCAGGAGCACGTCGGCTTCGGTGGCGGTTCCGGCCGCGATGGGCGCTGCCAGCACAAGGACGTTCTTGACCCACTGACGTGGGCGAAGCGCCTTGACGATGCCGGCGGGCAGGGACTTCGGGGGTCCGCTGACCGTAGCCGGTTCCTCGCTCATTTATCTCCACATTTCTGTTCGGCTCTGGCTTCTTCGACCCGGCGAACTACCGCCGCGGATGCGGCTCCCAGTGCCGCTCCGGCGAGTACGTCGGTCGGGTAGTGAACTCCCAGGACCAGACGCGAGAGCATCATCGGGGGCACCAGCAACGCCGGTAAGGGTAGCCCGGTGAGTCGACCGATCAGCACAGCCGCCGCCGTCGTCGACGTCGCGTGTGACGACGGGAAGCTGAGCTTGCTCGGTGTCGAGACGTTGACCTGCACCGAAGGGTCGGAAGGTCGCTTGCGCCTGACGACTCGTTTGATCACCACGGAGGCGGCGTGTGCACCGAATGCTCCGACGGCTGCTCCGGCCCATTCCCGTCGACGCGGCTTGTCCACGGCAGCTCCGACGGCAGCGATCGCTATCCACCCGAGGGAGTGCTCACCGAAGTGAGACATACCGCGGGCGACCTTGACGGCTCCCGGCAGCTGCCCGACGGTCGATTGAATACCGGCCAGAATCTGTACTTCAGGAGATGCCGAAGACACGTTCCCACCTTTCCGTGCTGGTCAGTGAAGGAACGGCGTCCTGGTACTGCTTCTTGAGCTCGGGGAAACGCGCGGCGAGTTCGCGGCGCAACCGTGTGGCTTCCTTGAGCAGTTCGAGTGCAAGCTTGGGGTTTCGTTTGCGGTAGACGACGCCGCGACCGTCAGCGGTGGTGACCGTGACGCCGTCGACCTGTGAGAGCAGGAACCAACGGGCGTCGATGGTCGGCACGTTGAGCTGAGGGCGCTCGAGGTGTTCCGGCTTGGCCGGCTTCACGTTGTGCACTCCGGCCTTGAGGACCCGGGTGATCTTCGCGACGGTCGACAACGGCAGGCTCACGTCCCCGACATCTGCACCCGAGGGCAGCGGAAGCGCAGTCGACGAAGGCAGTACGACGGCGTCGGAGAATTCCTTGCGCTGGGCGTGGACCTCACCGAGTGCCGTCGGCAGCATGTTCGCGACGTGCTCGGGTCCGGCGAGGAAGTCTGCGATTGCCTTGTTCTGGATCGCGACGGTGGAGTACTCGAGGCACAGCAGGTGCTTGAGCGTTGCCTTCACCGTGTTGACCACGAGGCCACGGCCGTTGCCCGGCATGTGGAGCGCTGCCACCACCAAGCGGTTACGGAGGTGGAAGTACGCCTGCCAGTCGATGGCGTCGTCCTTGTCGCTCCACGCCATGTGCCAGATCGCGGCACCCGGAAGTGTGACGGTCGGGTATCCGGCTTTCTTTGCGCGCAAACCGTATTCGCAGTCGTCCCACTTGATGAAGAGCGGTAGCGGCTGCTTGATTTCTTCGGCGACCTGGCGCGGGATCATGCACATCCACCAGCCGTTGAAGTCGACGTCGATGCGGCGGTGCAGGAGTTTCGATTCGCGCAGCGGCTTCTTCGAGAAGTCGTGGTCGTATTCGACGTTCGGTGCCGCGGTCCACATGAAGGTGCCGCGGTTGACCACTTCACCCATCACGTGGAGGTGACTTCGTTCCTGCAGGTTGAGCATCTGCCCACCCACCAGCATCGGCGACTTCGCGAAACGTGAGAACGAAAGCGCACGCAGAATCGAGTCGGGTTCGATCTCGATGTCGTCGTCCATGAACAGGATGTGCTGGCACTGCGTCGTCTTGAGCGCCTCGTACATGATTCGGCTGTATCCGCCCGAACCACCGAGGTTGCCCTGATCGTGAATGGCGAGCCGATCACCGAGCGCTGCAGCAGCTTCGGCAAATCCGGGTTCGTCGCGCACCTTGCGCGTGCCCTGATCCGGCATGATGACGGCCTTGATCACGTCCGACACCAGGGGATCGGAAGCAAGTGCAGCGAGAGCCTTGACCGCGTCGGTCGGACGGTTGAACGTCGGAATACCAACGGCGACAGTCGCTTCGCCGGGAGCCTCGACGGGCGCGTACCAGCCGCCACTCTCGACGACGACGGCCGTATCAGTGGTGATGTCGAACCAGATCCAGCCACCGTCCTCGAACGGCGCCAGTTCCACCTCGAACTCGACCGCGGCATCGCCGTCGGCAAATTCCTTACCTTCCACGTGAATTCGCGAGGAATCGGCCTTGGAACGATAGATGTCGACGCGGCCGTGTCCGGACAGTTCGAGTCGAAGGACCACCGATTTCAGGATGGACCAGCGCCGCCAGTAGCTGGCGGGGAACGCGTTGAAGTAGGTCGCGAACGAGACCTCGGTCTCGGCGCCGAGCGCTACCGACGTGCGCGAGGTCGAGTGCGCCCGTCGACTGTTGGACCAGGACTCTTCCAAGTACAACGTGCGGACGTCGAGCGGCTCACCGGCACGGGGCAGGATGATCCGCTGGAGCAGGGACTTGCCGAGGTAGGTCACCTCGTCGCCGCTGACGGCGTCTTCGCCTTCGAGTAGATGACGTGCGTTCATTCGCTCTCCCCTGCCAATTCCGCACCCGTTTCGAGATGCGGGCGCAGGGTGTTCTCGAACATCGTCAGTGCGCTGGCGATCGCCATGTGCATGTCCAGGTACTGGTAGGTGCCGAGACGTCCGCCGAAGAGGACCTTGTTCTCCGCGGTCTCCTTCTTGGCGCGGGAGCGGTACGCGGAGAGCTTCTCGCGATCCTCGGGCGTGTTGATCGGGTAGTACGGCTCGTCCTTCGCCTCCGCGGCACGCGAGAACTCACGCATGATGACGGTCTTGTCGGTCGGGTACTCGCGCTCGGGGTGGAAGTGACGGAACTCGTGGATACGGGTGAACGGCACGTCCGCGTCGTTGTAGTTCATGACAGGGGTGCCCTGGAAGTCTCCGGTGGGCAGAACCTCGGTCTCGAAGTCGAGGGTGCGCCATCCCAGTGCACCTTCGGAGTAGTCGAAGTAGCGGTCGAGCGGGCCCGTGTAGATGACGGGTGCGTCGGGGCTCGCGGCGCGCAGTTCGTCGCGGACGTCGAAGTAATCGGTGTCGAGACGGACCTCGATCTTCGGATCCTTCGCCATGTTCTCGAGCCACGCCGTGTAGCCGTCGACGGGCAGGCCCTCGTACGTGTCGTTGAAGTAGCGGTTGTCGAAGTTGTAGCGGACCGGCAGGCGGCTGATGTTCGCCGCGGGCAGCTCGGTGGGGTCGGTCTGCCACTGCTTTGCCGTGTAGTCACGCACAAATGCTTCGTAGAGCGGGCGTCCGATCAGGGAGATCGCCTTCTCTTCGAGGTTGGAGGCATCCTTCGAATCGATCTCGCTGGACTGCTCGGCGATGAGGGCGCGCGCCTCTTCGGGAGTGAAGTACCGACCGAAGAACTGCGACACGAGGCCGAGGCCCATCGGGAACTGGTACGCCTGTCCCTTGTGCAGCGCGAAGACGCGGTGCTGGTAGTTCGTGAACTCCGTGAACTGGGTGACGTAGTCCCAGACCTTCTTGTTGGAGGTGTGGAACAGGTGGGCACCGTACTTGTGGACCTCGATGCCGGTCTCCGGCTCAGCCTCCGAGTATGCGTTCCCCCCCAGGTGGTGACGGCGATCCAACACCAGCACGCGCTTACCCAGCTGGGTAGCGGCACGCTCGGCGATGGTCAGCCCGAAGAATCCCGAACCGACGACGATCAGGTCGTACTGGGCACGGGCGGTCTCTGAATTTGCAGCGGTCACGATGAACCAGGGTATCGGACCTGTTCGGACGCCGAGGGTTGGATGCGTCACCAGGGACGATGCGGCAAGTCAGGACGTTGCAAGACCGATCAGACCGGAAGCACTCGGTGCACCGCTCAAATCGAATTCGATGGTGATCGGTTCGTCGACGGGGAAGTGTGCGGGAAGTAGAAGCAGTCCCTCCGACGCGCAGCGTTCGAGAAGTTCGCGGCGGGTGACCCTGGCGATCTCGGGATCCGCGTCGCCGCCCTGGCTGAGGTCCGGGTACAGAAACTGGATCGGATGGTGGATCACGTCGCCGGCGATGACGGCGCCGCCGTCGGCGGTGCGGATCTCGATCACGACGTGGCCCGGCGTGTGGCCGGGCGCGCTGCGCACGACGACGCGTGTGCCTTCGGACTCGGCCAGGACGTGGCCGTCGTCGACCGCCTCCCACTTCGCCCCGTCCAGAACGGGACGGACGCTGTCCTCGAAGGTCTGCGCCAGATCCGAGACCACTCCTTCGTGTGGACCGTCGGCGGCGAGTTGTTCGAGCGCGGCCAGTTCGGTGCGGTCGAAAATGTAGGTCGCGCGGGGAAAGGTGGGCCGCCAGGTTTCGGCCTCGAGGTTGGTGTTCCAACCACAATGATCGGGGTGCAGATGTGTGCTGACCACCAGATCGACGTCGCCAACGTCGACGCCGGTGTCGGCGAAGCGCGAGAGGTAGTCGGTGCCGAACATGTGGTGCGGCAGGAGGTTCGGCCGGTGCTTGCTGTTCCCGTTGCCGGTGTCGACGACGATGGCCTTGCCGCCGATCTCCACCAGGTAGGTGTGGATGGCAAGTACGAGGTCACCGCTACCCGCGTCGAAGAACTCCGGTGTCAGCCGCGCCGACGCGTCCTCGATCTCCGCATCACCCGCGTGCGGAAAAAGCTCTCGCGGCGGAAACGGCCAGTGCGCCAGCTCCGTCAGTTGGGTGACGCGCGCCGATCCGACGTCGATGGTGAAGCTCATCAGTGATTGCCTTCCGAACAGCTCGATCCCGCTTGTAGGCACACACAAAGGCACCCACCGAAATGCTCGGTGGGTGCCTGGTCGGTGTCAATGGTTTTCGACGCCGGTGATCAAAGACTCTTCGCGATGATGCCCTTCATCACTTCGTTGGCGCCGGCGTAGATCTTCTGGACGCGGGAGTCCTCGTACATGCGCGCGATCGGGTATTCACGCATGTAGCCGTATCCGCCGTAGAGCTGCACGCACCGGTCGACGACGGCGCACTGCTGTTCGGTGAGCCAGTACTTGACCATCGCGGCGTCTGCGCCGTCCAGCTCGCCGTTGAGGTGATCCTCGATGCAGTTGTCGAGGAAGACACGGCAGGTGCGCGCGATCGTCTGGCACTCGGCCAGCTCGAAGGCGGTGTTCTGGAACTCGAAGAGGCTGTGCCCGAACGCTTGACGCGCCTTGGTGTACGCGACGGTCTCCTCGACGGCACGCTCGATGGTGCCGATGGCCTGTGCGCCGATGATGAGGCGTTCCTGCACCAGCTGCGCCATCAACTGACCGAAACCGAGCCCCTCGGACTCGCCGAGGAGGTTCGAGACGGGAACGCGAACATCGGTGAAGGACAGCTCCGACGTATCGGCGCCGTGCTGACCGACCTTGTCGAGGACGCGGCCGACCGCAAAGCCTTCGCAGTCACGCAGATCCACGATCAGGAGCGAGACACCCTTGGCACCCGCCTTGGGATCGGTCTTGACGGCGAGCACGATCATGTCTGCGCTGCCACCGTTGGTGATGAAGGTCTTCGACCCGTTCACGACGTAGTGGTCACCGTCGCGGATCGCGGACGTGGTGATGGCCTTGAGGTCGGAACCTGTTCCCGGCTCGGTCATTCCGATGGCGCCGAGGATCTCGCCCGTCGCCATACCTGGCAGCCAGGCCTTCTTCTGCTCTTCGCTTCCGTACTCGAGCACGTAGTGGGCGACGATGCCACTGTGCACGGAGTTACCGAGTGCATAGTCCCCGCAGTAGCCCTGCGCCTCGAAGACTGCAAGATCGTGCGCGAAAGATCCACCGCCCCCGCCGTATTCCTCGGGAATCGAGCAGCACAGCAGGCCGAGCTTGCCGGCTTCGAGCCACACGGACCGGTCGACGCGATGCTGAGCGTCCCACTGCTCACGCTTGGCGATCAGTTCACGATCGAAGAAACCACGGGCCAGTTCGGCTACTGCGGTGATCTCGTCGTCATGCCACGACGGCTTGCGCTTGGTCGCCATGATCAGACCCGCTTCAGCAGGGCAGCGAGTGCCTGACCGCCGCCGATGCACATGGTGACGATGCCGAATTCGAGGTCGCGACGGACCATGTCGCGTGCCGCGCGCAGGGTCAGGATGGCTCCGGTGGCGCCGACCGGGTGGCCGAGGGCGATTGCTCCGCCGTACGGGTTGGTCTTTTCCGGATCCAGGCCACTGTCACGGATGACGGCGATGGCCTGCGAAGCAAAGGCCTCGTTGACCTCGGCGGTGCCGATGTCGGACGGCTTCAATCCTGTTTGCGCAAAAAGCTTTTCGAGAGCGAGCACGGGAGCGTAGCCCATCAGGCCGGGCTCCATGGCTGCCGTCGTGACGGTTTCGAGCGTGACGAGTCCGGTGAGACCGCGCTTGGCTGCCTCGGTGCCCGTCGCGAGGACGAGTGCGCCGGCGCCGTCGTTGATGCCCGACGCGTTGCCGGCGGTGACGGATCCGCCCTCTTCGAATGCAGGGCGCAGCTTGGCGAGGGTTTCGACAGTGGTTCCGGGCTTGGGGTGCTCGTCTTCGGTGACGGTGACGGAGCGCCGACCACCGGTCTCGACGGGAGTGATCTCCTCGGCGAATGCTGCCTTGGCTGCGTCGGTAGCAGCGCGGCGCTGAGATTCCACGGCGAACTCGTCCTGCTGCTCGCGGCTGACGCCGTACTTGCGGGCGACGGCTTCGGCGGTGCGGCCCATATGAGCCTTGCTGAACGGGTCGGTGAGCATGGCGACGGTGCCGTCGACGAGGCTGCGATCGCCGAGCTTGTAGCCCGAGCGGGCGGCGAAGTCGTAGAACGGCATGCGGGACATGCTCTCGTCGCCGCCGGCGAGGGTGATGGCAGCTGCGCCCCAGCGCATCTGCATCGCCGCCGACCATACGGCCTGCAGGCCGCTGCCACAGAGGCGGTTGACGGTGTAGGCGGGAACGTTCTCGGGCAGTCCGGCGGCGATGCCCACGCGGCGTGCGTTGTAGGCGTCTGGGCCGACCTGGCCGATGCAGCCCATGACGACCTCGTCGATGTCTTCGGGTGCAACGCCGGCGCGGCTCAGCGCTGCCTTGGCTGCTGCGGCACCCAGCTCGTGTGCGGGTACGTCCTTGAAGACGCCGCCGAAGCTACCGACGGGGGTCCTGGCCCCGTCGACGATGACGATCGGTTCGGGTGTGGTCATGATTGTCCCCATCTGCTGTGCTCACGTCGATTTCTCTGTCCGTGGCCGATACTAGGACATCTAAGTATCTCGCAGATGGGGACGTTGGTGTCAGGGTGTGGGAGCGCTCTCGGACACGGGTACAACCTCGGCGTCGGCGCGTTCGGCGTCCTCGGTCTCTTTGTGGTTCCGGTATCGGTAGAGCCCGATGCCCACGAGGATCGCTGCGAGCCCCAGGGACACGATCATCTGGCTGCGCGTCGAGTCCAGGGTGAGCATGCCGATGCAGAGCGCGATGATGGCGGCGATCGTCGCGTAGGTCAGATACGGGAAGAACCACATCTTGAGCTCCAGCTCCTGGCCCGAAGCTTCGAGCTTGCGGCGGGTGCGCAGCTGGGACACCGAGATGACGAGCCAGACGAACAGTGCGATCGCACCGGAGGAGTTGACCAGGAACAGGAAGACCTTGTCCGGGGAGAGGTAGTTCATGCCGACGGTCAGGAAGCCGACGATCGTCGAGACCAGGACAGCGCGCATCGGGACGCCGGTCTTCTCGATACGTGAGAGCGACTTGGGGGCGTCGCCGCGGCCGGCGAGAGAGAAGATCATGCGGCTCGCGGTGTAGAGACCGGAGTTGAGGCAGGACAGAACCGACGTGAGGACGACGACGTCCATGATGTTGCCCGCGGCCGGAATGCCGTAGGAGTCCATGACGGCGACGTACGGGCTGAGCGCGACCGATGCGCTGTCCCAGGGAAGCAGAGTGACGACCACCGCGATCGAGCCGATGTAGAAGATGAGAATTCGCCAGACGACGGACTTGACGGCAGCGCGAACAGCTTCGAGCGGGTTGGCCGATTCACCGGCGGCGATGGTGGCGATTTCGGCGCCGAAGAACGAGAACACGACCACAAGGACTGCGGCGAGCATGGCTCCTGTTCCGTTCGGCAGGAAACCGCCGTGACCGGTCAGGTTGGTCATTCCCGGTGCTTCGACGCCGGGCATCCATCCGCAGATCGCCACGATGCCCATGCCGAGGAACGCGATGATGGCGACGACCTTGATGGAAGCGAACCAGAACTCGAACTCGCCGAACGACTTGACCGAGATGATGTTGGTCAGCGTCAGCACGATCATCAGAATCAGAGCCCAGGTCCACTGGGGAACGCCGGGAACCCAACGATTCATGATGAGGGCACCGGCGGTGGCCTCGATGCCGAGCACGATGATCCAGAACCACGCGTACAGCCAGCCGATCGAGAAGCCCGCCCAGCGGCCGATGGCCTTGTCGGCGTACGACGAGAACGAGCCGGTTTCCGGCGACGCTGCCGACATCTCGCCGAGCATGCGCATCACGAGGATGACGACTACGCCGGCCAACGCGTAGGAAACCAGGACACCCGGTCCCGTCTCCTGGATCGCCACACCGGAGCCGACGAACAGTCCGGCGCCGATGACGCCCGCGATCGCAATCATCGACAGATGCCGCTTCTTCAGCGTGTGCTGAAGTGCCGGCTGGTCTGTACTGGACATCAGTACTCCTTGTGGGCTGTTCGGGAGGGTGGATCTCGGTGACGCTCTTCTGGAGCGCATTTTCGATAGCGCCAGTGTCGGACCTTCGGCAAGCTCGCGTCAGGCTCCACTTTGTACAAACGTGACCGCAGGCACTACAAAGTGGCGAGTCGGAGGTGTCAGACTGGACCCATGCCCATCACGCTCCGCCAGCTTTGTGCGACCGAACAGTTCGGCCTTCGCGTCCTGGCGGGGCACGACCAGCTCGATCGCACCCTGACCTGGGCACATGTCTCCGAACTTCCCGATCCGACGCCCTTCCTCGACGGCGGCGAACTACTACTCATCACCGGGGTGTCGCTACCGACGACGGCCGCGGAAACGACCCGTTTCGTACGGACCCTGGTGGCGGCCGGAATTGCCGGAATCGGTTTCGGAACCGGCCTCGGATACGAGCAGGCGCCGCAGACTCTGGTGGATGCGGCCACCCGTTTCAGTGTGCCCCTACTCGACGTCCCATTGCGAACACCTTTCATCGCCCTGACCAAAGCGGTGTCGAAGGCGCAATCCGACGACGACATGAAAGCGCTGCGCAGCAACTACCAGAGCCTGCGGCGACTGCTTCAAGCTGCAGTGACGGTCAACGGCACCCGGGCAGTCGTACGACGGGTGGCGGAATTGATCGGCGGATGGGCGGCCCTGCTGGACTCGGCCGGCCATACCGTCGAGATCTCACACACCGCTGCTGCCGCAGGAATCGAGCGAACGGCTCCCGAGCGCGACGCCCGCCCGATGGAAGTCAGTTTCCTCACGAGTGAGAACGAGGACGTCATCTCGCACCCTTTGATGACGTCGAGGGGAAAGCTGATGGGGTATCTCGTCGCCGGCTGCCCCGGCGCCGTCGGCTCTCTGAATCAGGGCATCGTCATCGCCGCCGCGTCTCTGCTCACGTTGATGACGGCTCGAACCCGAGATGCACAGTTGACGATGAACCACTTGCGTACCGTGGCGATGCATCAGCTGTTCGAAGGACAGAATGCGCTCGCCCGCAACATCTCCGGGGAACTGTGGGGAGGATTTCCGGTCGAACCTTTCCAGGTCTTCCACGTAGCGGGCCCGAGTGGCCTGCTCGAGAGCGTGTCCGTCTCACTGCTCGACGGTCTCAGCCGCGATCTGGCGTTCGGCATCACCGACGGTGCGCTGATTGCCGTCGTCTCGGCTACCGACAGCGGGCGAATCCTCGCCCGCGTCAACGAAATCGACGTAACCGTCGGCGTGTCGGACATGCTGTGGTGGGACGATCTCTCGCGCGCCAGACGCCAAGCCGCGCAGGCAGCAGCCGAGGCCGGCGCCCGCAACCTGCCTTCGATGCGGTTCGCCGAACTCTCGGAGAGCGGATTGTCCGCGTTTCTCGATCAGGATCGCTCGACGGCATTCGCGGCAGCACACTTGCGCCCGCTTCTGGAAGCGAAGGGCGGTAGCGACCTCTACCGAACCTTGGCCATGTGGTTGGCACACAACGGGGTGGGCGACGCCGCAGCCACAGCGCTGAATATTCATCGGCATACGTTGCGCAGCAGACTCGCTCGGATCGAGAGTCTTCTCCAACTGGACCTCGGCTCCCCCACGGAACGTGCGGAGTTGTGGCTCGAGTACCGCTTGCTCGGCGACGCTCCGACCATCTGACCGACAAGCAACGAACCCTGAACGACCTGAAGGGTCTCCGCCGGGTTACGGCAGAGACCCTTCAGAGTCGATACGTGCGAGTCGCTACCGACCGACCTTCCCCTAGCTTCCGCCCGTCGGTATCCACTCGCGGAGCACGTTGGCATCAACTACCTGCGCACCCAAAACCTTTGTCCAGATGATGGTTCCGTTTTCGTAGACACGGAAAGTGCCTGCTTCGGAGGGCAACTGCATCTCCGGGCCGGCAGGAGCACCGAGAGAGCCGCTTTCACCGCCGAGCTCCCGATACTTCTTCTCGATCTGCGTCTCCGTAACCGTACCCGATGGATCGCCGGATGGCGAATTGGATTCCGGCACTGTCGATTCCGAATCCGGTGCCACTACCACACCAGCGCCGTCGCCGACGGTAAACCAGTCCGATTTCAGGCCGAGTTTCTGACGGAACTGCATTCCGGTGGCGCCGACAGTTGCATCTGTTCCGACCACCTCGACTGCCGTCACTCGCCCGCCGTCGGTACCGAATCCGTTGCGCGAGAGAATCTTGAGCGATTGCAGCTCGCCCACATCGAAGGCGTCCGCAATCTCACCCGCGGTCAGATTCACTGTCCAGTCGTGATTGGGCGAAAGGGCGTCACCGAGATCCTCGACGGCCGGGAATTCACCGCCGGAGCTGTAACCTCCTGTGGACGAAGAGAATTCGGTGGCAACAATCTTGCCGTCACGCGACAGAACGGCGCCGGCGGTGGACCGAACGGCTTCAGTGGTCCGGGGATCTTCCTTGCCAGCTCCGCCGTAGACCTGGCAGTCCTGAGTGTCGCACGTGTCGGCGTACGAGCTGCGATGCTCGGTCGCAGCGTACGAGCGCGCCGCCACGGCTTGCGCCCGTAGTGCTTCGGCCCCACCGGAATCGGCCCATTCGGCTTTCGCCTCGACCGGCACCACGCCGAGCAGGTAGTCCTCCATGTCGAGGAGATTGACCGTCCGAGCCGAGCCGTTGTCGAGCACTACGCCGAGGGCGCCGCGATAGGGCGCGTCGTTGTTGCACAGCTTCAGGAACTGGTCGGCGGGTCGATCGGGACTGAGATCCACAGGATCCACCCACGGATGCTCGGTGACCGCTTCCCAGACAACCCCGCCACCACACCCGCTGGTGACAACCACCTGCGCACCGCCACCGGGCAGTGCAGTGAGATGGGCAGCCTCGCCCGGCGCGGTGCGCTGACCGTTGACCACGAGGCCGGCGTCGGAGTAGACGTCGAGCGTCGAGTTGTCCTGGGCTGTGAGCCGCACACTCATCTGGGCGGGCGGCAAGGAGTCCAGGACGGTTCCGCCGTAGTAGTGACTGAGGATTCGCTCGCCGGACCAGCCGTCGTTCTTGGCGTAGCCGTAAGCGCCCCACTGCCCCATTCCGCGGCCGTGTCCGTTGCCATGACCGGAGAGCGTGAATTGTGTATCGGCGGCGACGGCGTGCAGGATCGACGGCTCGTCAGCGCGGATTTGCGTGAAACCTCCGATCGCGACGCCGAGCGCAAGAGCCGGAACGAGACCGAGGACCGAGACCCGCATCAGCGAGGTTCGCCTCCCGGGTCCGCCCACCAGAAAGCGACCTGCGCGACCGGACACAGGCTTCTTACCTGCAGTTCCGCTTCTTCCGCTTCTCGCCATCAATGCTCTCCTCATCGCTACCGGCCTCACGAGTCCGCGAAGTCGGTACTTCGCGCGCAGGCCAGTCCACAACGATTTAACTAAAGTCTCACCCTAAGGTTGAGCGTTATGGACTTTTGTGACTAGTGTGGCAAGAGTGTTTGGAGTTAGCAACACCAGTCACACGAGTCACATCAGCATCACGAGTTGCAGACGTACGCGTCCGAAAACTGGAGTTCAACCCCAGAACATGGCATCCGACCTGCTCGGATCCGGTTTTGAAGGATTCCGTTCACGGCCGTCATCGGCCCTGAAGTTCGCTCGCAAGTAACTACAACCGAGGAGTAATCCCTTGCCACACCGTCGACCGAAGCCCTCGCTCGTACTCGGGGCTGTAGCCGCAGTGGCTGTCGCAAGTCCTTTTGCGGTCTACGGCTTCACGAGCACTACGTCCGATGTACGTTCCGCGAACGAAACGACGTCAGTAGCAGTGCCGACCCAGATCGCAGAGGTGCTCCTCGCGTCGGTGCCCGACATCATCATTCCGGTCAAGGAGCTGACCGGTCTCGATCTCCCCGACATCAACCTGGGCGATCTCAGAAACCTCAAGCTCCCGACCGAAATCCCGCTACCTCCAGGGATCACGTTGCCGACCGAGCTCTTCCCGGCACCCGCTGCTCCCGGGGCCCCGACCGAAACCGCTCCGGTTCCCTCCGAGGAAGAGCCAGGTGCCGTGGTCAAGGAAGTCACCCGCGACACTCCGTTCAGCATGGTCGCGTTGACCTCGGACACGCTCGCCTCGGCGCAGTCCAAGGTCCGCGCCCTGGCCGAGGACGGCACCTGGGGTCCGTGGTTCACCCCTGACGCCATCGACTCCGCCAGTTCGGATCAGGCCACCAACGCCGGTACCGCCACCGAACCTGTCTTCGTCGGCGCCACCAAGTCCATCCAGATCCTCACCCCGCAGGGTGTCGCTGCCCCCGCGGCCGAAGCTGTGCCGGCTCCGGAAGCCGCACCCGCACCTGTCGAAGCACCTGCTGAAGCGCCTGTGCCTGCCGAAGCGCCGGCCGAAGCACCTGTGCCTGCGGAAGCACCCGCAGCCACCCGCGAACTCGGGTACACCCCGGCTTCGGTGTCCAAGCCGCTACGCCAGGCGACGACGGCAGCAGATGCCGTTACCGCAGTGTTGATCGATCCGGGTACCAGCGACGCGGACAGCAATCTGCAGGCAGTCGCGGCACCGCTCGGCGGCAGTGGACCCTCCGTCATCACCCGCGCACAGTGGGGAGCCGACGAGTCACTTCGCTGCGACTCCCCCACGTACGACGACTTCACCGGTGGAGCAACCGTTCACCACACCGCGGGCAGCAACAACTACACCAAGGAAGAATCGGCCGGCATCGTCCGCTCTATCTACGCCTACCACGCACGGACTCTCGGCTGGTGCGACGTCGGATACAACGTCCTCGTCGACAAGTACGGTCAGACCTTCGAAGGCCGCGCAGGCGGACTCGACAAAGCAGTTCAGGGCGCGCACGCCGGCGGCTTCAACGAGAACACCACCGGTATCGCGATGATGGGTGACTACTCCACCGTCGAGCCTTCGCAGGCGACGCTCAATGCCGTCGGCAAGTTCCTCGGTTGGAAGCTCGGCCTGGCCGGCCTCGACCCGAAGGGTCGAACGACGATGTACTCCGAGGGCACGGAGTTCACTCCGTACCCGCAGGGCGCAGCAGTGGATCTGCCGATCATCTTCGCCCACCGCGACGTCGGAAACACGGCTTGCCCTGGTGATGCCGCATACGCACACATGAACGACATCCGGAACATCGCGGCCGCGAATATCGGGGGATCGTTGAACCCGTCGAACCCCTCCAATCCGTCGACGCCTGCGCCCAAGCCGACCACTCCGGTCGACACGGTCACCGGTGGCACCGGATCGTCGATCCCGGATCTGGTCACCCAGATTCTGAAGATCACCGACAATTCACCGCTCGCGCAGAAGTGGATCGCCGAAGGTGGTGACCTCGGACGCCTCGGCCAGGCGCTGTCCGGAATCCTGCAGGCGAAGCTCGGCAACCAGGGTGCGTTGTTCCAGAACGGCGCTGTCTACACCTCACCCAACGGCGGAGTGTTCACCGTGCTCGGCGAGATCTTCAAGTCGTGGCAGAGCTTCGGTTCCGACGCGGGTGAACTCGGATTGCCGATCTCGGACGAATACTCGATCCCGGACGGCCTGCGCAGCGACTTCGAGAACGGTTCGCTGATCTTCAACCAGATCACCGGCATGGTCACGAAGGTCCTCAAGACCTACAACGAGACCTTTGCCCAGGAAATGGCCAACAGCGCGCCTGTCGGCTGACACTCGAGCAGTACACGTCCTCGGGCGCTGGTGGGTTCTACGACCACCAGCGCTCGAGGACTTTTGCGACCCCGTGCGCCGAATTGGTGTCGGTGACCTCGTCGGCTGCGGCTTTGGCTTCGGGGTGAGCGTTGCCCATGGCAACGCCGAGGCGTGCCATCCCCAGCATCGGGATGTCGTTGGGCATGTCCCCGAAGGCAACCAGACCCGACAGGTCGAAGCCGAACCTTTCAGCGGCGGCAACCAGGCCGGACGCCTTCGTGATTCCCGGCGCCGAGAGTTCGATCAGTCCGTTCTCGGTGGAGTACGTCATGTCGGCGAGCGCACCGACGTGCGGGGCGAGCGTGTCGTACATCGCCGTGCTGGTCATGCCTGGACGGCGAATCAGGAGTTTGACGGCCGGCGCCGCAAGCACTTCGTCCTCGGACATCTCGGTGTTGTCCGGGTTGAGCCAGGCGTGTTCGTAATCTGGTGAGCTGACGAACTGTGGGGTGGCGGCGTCGTGTGCGCTCTCCCCCACCCGTTCCGCGGCCAATCCCGACCCGGGAAGTGCAACCAGAGCCAACTCGGAGAGTTCGGTGAGTGCGTCGACCGACAAGGTCGCGGCGCTGAGGACGCGGTCGGCGTAGCTGTCGTAGACAACGGCTCCATTGGCGCAGACGGCGAGTGGCGCGTATCCCAAACCTTCGACGACTGGCGAAATCCATCGCGGAGGACGCCCGGTTGCCAGCAGGAACGGCGTGCCGGATTCGACGACGGCATGCACGGCGGCGCGGGTGCGGGCACTGACCAACTCGTCGTGATCGATGAGGGTGCCGTCGACATCGGTCGCAACCAAGGTTGGGCGGTCAGGGCTGATACGACGGTCTGGGCTCACACCGCCATTGTGCCTGCCCGGTACGACGGTCTCGCTCAGCGCGCCCGCTTCGCGCGTTCCTGTGCGTCCATGGCCGCGGCTTCCGCCGGCGTCGGCGCGCCACCGCCGAGTCGGCGAGGCACCCAGTACGCCCCGGGTTCGTGCACGAATCCGTCCTGAACGTGGCGCAGGATCGCATCCATCTCGATGCGCAGGATCTCGCTCAGCGCTTCGGCGGGCTCGACCGGATCGATCGGTGCACCCACCTCCACCGAGATCGGGAAATGATTGCGGCCCAGATTTTTCGGTCCGCCCTTGGTGACGATCCGCTGGGCGCCCCAGACGATCAGCGGAATTATCGGCACGCCGGCGTCGATGGCCATCCGAGCTGCTCCGGATTTCATTTCCTTGATCTCGAAGCTCCGGCTGATCGTCGCTTCCGGGTAGACGCCCACCAATTCGCCACGCTCGAGGGCGTCGACTCCGGCTCGATACGCCTGCGCTCCGGCGGAGCGGTCCACTTCGATGACGCCGCATCCACGCATGAGGAAGCCGAGGACCTTGTTGTCCGCCAGCTCAGCCTTGGCCATCACTCTGAGCTTGCGTTTCGCGGTGCCGACCGCCAGGGCCGCCGGTATGAAATCGAGGTAACTCGTGTGGTTGATCGCGATGACGGCACCGCCGGACACCGGGACGTGTTCCGTCCCGGTGCGGGTGACTTTCACGCCCTGGAAACCGCTCAGACCACGCGCGACTACCTCGACGGCGGTGTAAACGGGTTCGAAGGACATGGGTCAGCCTTCGGACTTCCGCGCCTCACGTGCTTTGGCTTTCGCCTCGGCCTCGTCGGCATCCATCTTGTCGGCCTGCTCGAGCGTCGGCGCGCTGCCACCGAGGCGGGCCGGTACCCAGTACTCGCCGGCGGGATGGTCGTAGTCCTTCTGCAGATCGAGTAGCAACTCCTGCATCGTCGACCGTAGCTTCGCCGTCAGCTCACTCGCCGGTTCGAAAGGTGCAATCGGCTCGCCGACGGCAATGGAGATGGGAGTGTTGGTGCGGCCCAAACGCTTCGGATAACCCTTCGTCCACACGCGCTGAGCGCCCCAGATGACGACGGGAACGATCGGGACGCCCGCCTCGATCGCCATCCGGGCGGCTCCGGACTTGAATTCCTTGATCTCGAAGCTCCGACTGATCGTCGCTTCGGGGTACACGCCCACCAATTCACCGCGCTTCAGGAAATCTACGGCCGCCTTGTAGGAGTCGGCGCCCGCGCCGCGGTCGACCGGGATGTGCTTGAGGGCCCGCATGATCGGTCCGGAGATCTTGTTGTCGAAGACCTCCTTCTTCGCCATGAACCGGATGTAGCGCTTGGGGGTCCGCGCCGGCAGTCCCGCATACGTGAAGTCCATGTATCCGGTGTGGTTGATCGCGATCACGGCGCCACCGGACGCCGGGATGTTCTGCTCTCCCTTGACGGAGAACTTCAGGCCCTCGAAAGCGAAGACGGTACGGGCGATGCCGATGACTGTTCTGTAAACGGGATCCACAGTTCGCTAGCGTAGACGGGAATCCGTGATCTGACCCGCAGCAGTTATGGGGTGGATGTTGGTCAGAATGTCGCAAAAGGGGCGTAAGAACGAATGAAGTCGGCAGGACGAGCGGCAGTGGGGGCAGTCGCACTCGCCATGACGTTGGCGATAACCGCATGTGAGGACGACGGACGGACAGGAATCCTGACGGACGAACCGTCTCCGCCTACGACGGAAACCACGACGACAACCACTCTCGCGCCCACGACCACCACTGCGCCCGCCACGCCGGTCGCGCCACCTCCGGTTGGTGACGTGCCCGGTAATCCGGCTGCTGCGCCGGCCTTGGCGGCCTGGGCAACGGACCTGGTGTCTTTGGACGTCGACGCGCTCACGAACGCATGCTGGACGATGCCGCCCACAACAATTGCCGACCGATACTCGGATGTGCCCGCCATCTTGACGGCCATCGCCGCACCAGGCGTCGACGGCCAGTACGCGGTCACCTGGAGTGGAGGCGGACTCTCCGTCGCCGCCAAGCGCTCGGAGATCGCTTCCGGCTATGCGTGCCCGTTCGTCTTCCCTGCGGGGCAATCAAACTTCTACACCGCGGCCGACGCTTCCCACGCCGTCGTCCGGTTTCTCTCACGCGCCACGGGACGGCCGGTCAATACCCGCGACGTCGAGACGTTCTATCCACTGATCTGCCCCGGCAACAGCCCGTGGGATCCGGACGGCACCGGCGCCACCGGCCAGCCGCCACTCAAGCTCGATCCGAATCAGCTGGCCGGTATCAAGTCTTTTGATGCCGCCGCCGCAACAGTCACTCCGGTTCGCGGCGACTACGTCCGTGTCACCCTGCCCGTCACTGACGGAACCGGTAACTCACGCTCGATGCAGTTCACCCTGTCGATCGGCCCCGAGGGATACTGCCTCGGGGCCGCGACCTGAACTGCTTCGGTCAGGAACCGAAGGGAAGGAAATCGCTCGAGCCAGCGCTGCCTGAACCGAGGCTGCCCGTGCCACCGCCGGTTGCAGCCTTGATCTGAATTGCGTGGGCCGCCGAGGTGGAGCCTGTGAATCCGGCTGCGCCGCTGTAGATTGCCGAAATCGAATGCGCGCCGGTTGTGGTGAAGGTGTGGTTCAGCGCCGCGATCCCGTTGACCACCGCCACAGCGTCACCGACCGGGGTGTCCCCATCCATGAACTGCACCGTTCCACCGTTCTGCACCGAACTGACAGTCGCCGACAGGGTCACCGACTTGTTCACCACACCATCGGCAGGCACCGTCACCACAGTCTCCGTGGTGACATCCGAAGGCGCAGGGTCCGTTACATTCACCGTCCGCGCCTGGGCCGAGGACCCGACTACACCGGCTCCTCCCGAGTAAACCGCCGTGATGCTGTGCGCACCCGCAGAGGTAAACGTATGCGACAGACCAGCAGCGCCGGCCGTAACCGCTTCAGGACCGCCGATCGCGACGCCACCGTCGTAGAACTGCACGGTTCCGACGCCGACAGCGTCATCCGACGACGTTCGGACTGTTGCCCACAAGTCGGTCGCCACACCAGTTTTGGCATCGGTGGGGATATTCAGTTCGACGACGGATTCCTGGTCGGCAACACTCACCTGAACTGACTTCGCACTCGCAACCGAGTTCTTGAATCCGGAACCAGCGGTGAAGTCCGCGGTAATGCTCTGAGCACCAGCAGCATCGAAGATGTGCGAGAGCGTCGCGGTCCCACCGGAAACTGTCACCGGTGAACCAATGGCCGTGCCGTTCGACTTGAACTGCACAGTGCCCACAGCATTGTTCGGAGCCACCGTTGCGGTCAGATCAACCGCCGCGCCCGTAGTTGCCGTAGCGGGAACCGAGAGCGACGTCGTGGTCTCGACATCGATGGGAGCCGGATCCGAAACGGTCACCGTCTGGGCCGATGCCGAGGAGCTGACGAAGCCTGCACCGGCGGTGAAGTCCGCCGTAATGCTCTGAGCGCCAGCAGCATCGAAGATGTGCGAGAGCGTCGCGGTTCCACCGGAAACTGTGACCGGTGAACCGATCGCCGCACCGTTCGACTTGAACTGCACCGTACCGACAGCGTTGTTCGGAGCTACCGTCGCAGTCAGATCAACCGCCGCACCCGTGATCGCCGTCGCCGGAACCGACAACGACGTCGTCGTCTCCACATCGACCGGAGCCGGATCCGAAACGGTCACCGTCTGAGCCGACGCCGACGAACTGACAAACCCTGCACCGGCGGTGAAGTCCGCCGTAACACTCTGAGCGCCAGCAGCATCGAACGAATGCGACAGCGTCGCAACACCCGACGTGACTGCCACCGGAGTGCCGATCGCCGTGCCGTTCGACTTGAACTGCACCGTGCCCACCGCATTGTTCGGAGCAACCGTCGCAGTCAGATCAACCGCGCTGCCCGTGATCGCAGCAGCCGGAACTTGAAGCGTTGTAGTCGTACTCAGCGCGGAGCTCGAGATCTCGATGGTCTGAGCTTGCGCGGTCGAACCACCAAAACCGGCAGTGCCTGAGTAGACCGCAGTGATCGAGTGCGATCCCGTCGTAGTGAACGTGTGATCCAGGGTCGCTCCGCCGGCAGTCACCGCGATCGGTCCGCCGATGTCTGTGCCACCGTCCTTGAACTGGACCGTTCCGCCGTCAGTTGCCGGAGAGATGTTTGCGGTCAGCGCGACCGAGGTCTGCTCGACGGCGCTGCTCGGAACTGTCAGCGCCGTGGTCGTCTGTACATCGGCAGCAGCCACGCTCACTGTGCGCGCCGGTGACGTTGAGGTCAAGAACTCGAGAACTCCGTCGTACACAGCGGTGATGGAGTGATCTCCCGCCGCGGTGAATGTATGTGGCAGTGTGGCAACGCCATTGACGACGGCCACCGGGGCGCCGATGTCAGTCCCGCCATCCTTGAACTGAACGGTGCCGCCTGTCGGCGCCGGGGAGACCTGCGCAATCAAATCCGTCGATTGACCGATCGTTGCCGACGCGCCGGACGTCACTGCGGTCGTGGTCGCCACCTGCGAGACGACGTTGACGGTGGCCAATGCCTGACCACCCGCATTCAATCCCGCGCTGCGTGAGTCATGCGGAGAGCAGTTGTACCTCTCCCAGTATGCGACGGTGAAGACGTCCTTCTCGCGCTGCAAGAAGGTGAAGGCATTTTTCGGAGAATCAAAGGATCCCGAATTGCCATCCGTCACCCTTAACTTCGGCTGCACAGTGCTACCCGCACCACCCGCAATCACCGTCACATCGATCGCCGGCAACCGGAAAGTCTTTCCAGCCTCCGCGCCGATTCCGCCATCATCGTTCTTACTTGTACTCGGACCGTTTCCACCACCGCCATTGGAGTCAGCAGTCTGATTGTTCCCCGAAATACGCAAGTGAGTGCCCGCAGCATCCGGCGAACCACCGTCGTTGATTCGAATTACCGAGGGCGCCGCACCCGACAAATTCGACGACGTACCCGCCACTACCTGAGCATCGACCAACGACACCCCCGCAGGAATGTCGAAGTCGTACTTCATCCGTGTCCACCTGATCGCCGAACGCCCCGCATGACCACTCGTGGGAACAGTCATCGCACCTGGCTGGGCTCGGTAGGTGAACGTCGACCCCGCCGCGACCTTCTCCGGAGCCGAGATGGTCACGCCCGTGGAGTGGAATTCGTCGGAGATGCTGCCCAAGCCAGGGTGCTCGTAACCATCGCAACCCAGTTTGAACCCGATCGTGTTCTCCACCGCGGGAGATGACGTCGGAGCAGCCGAAGCAACACCACCTGCCACCAGCACGCCACCGACCAACGCTGCCACCACAACCGCGGAACTTCTTCTCACCAACACGAACTCTCCTCAGCTAGCAACAGACGTGGATCGGGAACCGCACGGAAGGAGGTCACTCGAACAGAGCGGAAATCAGAATGGAGCTGGACGCTCGTACAGTACCCGTCGAAAGTAGTACTTGTATCAGTTATTTCAGACAAATATTCACGAATTGCCGATAGTTCTGCTAACGACCAATCATCGATTCGCGAAGAGTGATGCCCCTTGCACCCGTCGGGCGCAAGGGGCATCACATCATCGGAGAATCAGGACCCGAACGGCAGCGACAACGATCCGAGCGAACCGAAGTCACCGCCCCCGTTACCGACGTTCACAACCGATGCAGTCGACGTGGAACCCGTGACGCCCTGGGCTCCGCTGTAGACCGCGGTGATCGAATGGTTGCCGGTCGTGGTGAAGGTGTGGCTCAACACAGCCTGCCCACCGACAACATCGACGGCCGTTCCGATCGGAGTCGTTCCATCGAAGAACTGGACGGTTCCCGACGTCGCGCCGGAAGAACTGACCACAGCCTTCAGCTGCACCGACGTGCCGACCTTTGCCGAAGACGGAGCCGTCAACGACGTAGAGCTTTCGACATCCGACGGGGTCGGAACCGTGACATTGACGTCGACGGATTCCGCGGTGGACGACGTGAACACGCCGGAGCCACTGAATACAGCCGAGACTACAAAGGTGCCTTCTGCTCCGAACACGTGCGGCAGCTTGGCAACTCCGTCAACAACCGCGACCGGGGCACCCTGATCGACTCCACCGATCTTGAACTGAACCGTTCCGCCGGACGGCACCAGGGCGTCCGAGGGATCTTCGGACACTGTCGCGAAGAGATCAACAGGCAGTCCGACCTTGGCTTCACCCTGAACGCTCAGGACCGTCTTCGTCGCCTTGTCGACCGGAGCCGGATCAGAGACCGTCACCGTCTGAGCGGACGCCGAGGAGCTGACGAACCCTGCACCGGCGGTGAAGTCCGCCGTAACGCTCTGAGCGCCAGCAGCATCGAAGGAATGCGAGAGCGTCGCAGTCCCACCGGACACCGTGACCGGAGAACCGATCGCCGCACCGTTCGACTTGAACTGCACCGTACCGACAGCATTGTTCGGAGCAACGGTTGCAGTCAGATCAACAGCCGTACCCGTGATCGCCGTAGCCGGAACCGACAGCGACGTCGTGGTCTCCACATCGACCGGAGCCGGATCAGAGACCGTCACCGTCTGAGCGGACGCCGACGAGCTGACGAACCCTGCACCAGCGGTGAAGTCCGCCGTAACGCTCTGAGCGCCAGCAGCATCGAACGCATACGACAGCGTCGCAACACCCGACGTGACCGTCACCGGCGAACCAATGGCCGTGCCGTTCGACTTGAACTGCACCGTACCGACAGCATTGTTCGGAGCCACCGTTGCCGTCAGATCAACAGCCGTACCCGTGATCGCCGTAGCGGGAACCGAGAGCGACGTCGTCGTCTCCACATCGACCGGAGCCGGATCCGAAACGGTCACCGTCTGAGCCGATGCCGAGGAGCTGACGAACCCTGCACCGGCGGTGAAGTCCGCCGTAACACTCTGAGCGCCAGCGGTATCGAAGGAATGTGACAGCGTCGCGGTTCCACCGGAAACCGTCACCGGCGAACCGATCGCAGTGCCGTTCGACTTGAACTGCACCGTACCGACAGCGTTGTTCGGAGCCACCGTTGCCGTCAGATCAACCGCCGTACCCGTGATCGCCGTCGCCGGAACCGAGAGCGACGTCGTGGTCTCCACATCGACCGGAGCCGGATCCGAAACGGTCACCGTCTGAGCGGACGCCGACGAGCTGACAAACCCTGCACCGGCAGTGAAGTCAGCGGTAACACTTTGTGCACCAGCAGCATCGAACGCATGCGACAGAGTCGCAACACCCGACGTGACCGTCACCGGCGAACCGATCGCCGTGCCGTTCGACTTGAACTGCACCGTACCGACAGCATTGTTCGGAGCCACCGTCGCGGTCAGATCAACAGCCGTACCCGTGATCGCCGTAGCCGGAACCGAGAGCGACGTCGTCGTCTCCACATCGACCGGAGCCGGATCAGAAACCGTCACCGTCTGAGCCGACGCCGACGAACTGACAAACCCTGCACCAGCGGTGAAGTCCGCCGTAACACTCTGAGCACCAGCAGCATCGAACGAATGCGACAGCGTCGCAACACCCGCGGAGACTGCCACCGGTGAACCGATCGCAGTGCCGTTCGACTTGAACTGCACCGTACCGACAGCATTGTTCGGAGCAACCGTCGC